>NZ_CAXUSG020000005.1:0-365350 GCF_964253915.1 Rhizobium sp. LjRoot30
GTCCTTGCGGGCGCGGTCCTTTTCAATGCCGTAGCGTTCCTGGATCTTGCCTTCCAGCTGGTCGCGCTTGCCGGCGATCACATCCAGATCGTCATCGGTGAGCTTGCCCCACTGTTCCTTGACATTGCCCTTGAACTGCTTCCAGTTACCTTCGACGCGGTTCCAGTCCATGGATTACTCCTTTCGTTGTGTCCTAAAGGGTAAATGCGTGAAAAGGAATTTTGTTCGACTGAACTTCAAGTGGGATGAAATCCAAAAAGAGGGTGCGGGGAGTAGGGGGTGACCCGCACCCACATCGCGCAAATGTCCGATCACACTCACGCGACGGGTGCGGGATAACAATCCAGATGTACTAAAGCAATACCTAAAGTACGGACAGATTGTCTCAGCCGCCTGCATCAACCCATGGCGTTGACGACCATCCAAAGCGGCAGACCGGCTGTCACGACCGTCGCCAGCAACACAATGAGAAAACTGCTGTTTTCGGACAATCACGGGATTTTCCCGTGTATCCCAGGCGCGACAAATTGTTCAATAGGCAATCTTCTTCATCTTCATCGCCTCAAGTTCGGAGATCAACAGGAACTCTCATTTCTCGTAATTGCCAAGCCCTCAACCGCTGACTACTGTTCGGAAAATATGGGAGGGTCAAATGCCAATTTCTCGATGCAGCAGAGGAAAAAACCCGTTCAAGCGATCGGCTATGTACCTCGCGGTAATCGGCTTGACGGCGCCTTTTCTTTTGATGATCTCCGCTTCTGCAACATCTGCCGCGGATCTCCAACTATCATCTGTCGAGCTTGGAATGGAAGCTTCGGATGCGATCGAGCACATCAAGACTTTTTACTCCGGTGCCACACTCACCGAGACAAAATACTACACCGGTAAAAACTTTGGTTCATTAACCCCCTGTGAAGATCTGGCAGAAAGGGGTGGCGCGCTCACTGCAGAATGTGAGGACGAGTTGAAGCGGAAGCTTGAACTCGTCGCAGCGTATGATGTTGATCTGTCAGGCGGCAAACGCGAGAGAATTGAGATCTACACTGCCGGCAAGCCAGGGATCGCAGCGATCTACAGGCAGATCGATACCGCCTCAAAACCTTCGATGTCTCAACAAATCATTTCTGCTCATGGAAAAGGCGTTGATCTGGGCGCAAAGGAAGGGATGATCTGGGGACCAAGCTGGACGAAAAGCGATGCCTTTGGTGAGCGAGGTGATCCGCGATGTAAAGATATTTGGGGCGATGCACCTTTCCCAAAACAAAACATCCACGTTGATTGTGGCCAGTATCTGCGAACGGACTACTATCGAGCAGTCCTTATCGACAGTTCGCAAACCTCGGAATTCCTTGGCGGTGTGAAAGCGGTGCTTAAAGAGCCGCCGAAGCAGGAAGTGGTCGTAGCGGAGCAGCCAGTGGCGGATGGCGCAATCGCTTCAAGCCGCCAACCGGTACTGAGATCATCGGGCTATGAGCAACACGCGGCGCGGATATCAGGCGGCCAGCCGTTTGAGTTTTCGGACGTAAGCTATCTCTTTACAGGAGGTGTTGCCTACGAGCTTTTGTCGACCTGCAGCCGCGGAAATCTGAATGACGATGATCTCGCTGAAGCGCAGACGTTCGCGTATGCGGTCGCTCAAAGAGCCATGGTCGGCAACCAGTGGGGAAATGACGACCTTGGCAAAATGATGGGCTCTCAAGCCCAAGGGATGACGGTTTTTTCCGCCGGAAATTTGTCGGCCCGCGCACTGAAATGCGAGGGCGCGGACATCATTCTCCAGAATGTTGCGACTATCATCAGGTCGAACAAATTAGGCAACTCGGGTGGCGAGGCCATTTTCATCAGCACTTGCAGCCCGGTTCACGGTGAAGCGGGATGCGGATGCTTGGCGCGCCTTGGCAGTGCCGTTTATCCCAACATCTATCAGCTGCAATACTCTCATGACCTCATGGCAGGTATCGTTCAAGGCAATCCCATAGTCGCCCTTCAGATCGTGGGTGCGTGTGGCATCATGAATTACTAATTCGACGTTTTCGGAGAGCTCATGCGATCGACAGCAATCGGAACCCTCTGCTTTTCACTCCTTTCGATGCCGGTTTTCGCGGAGGAAGATCCGATGGAGTTGCAGCGCTGCATCTGGCAATGCCAAGCGAACTACGGCACGGAGAGTTCCAAGTACCCTGAATGTGTCGAGAAACTTTGCGAGGGTGGTGGAGTAGAGGAGCAGCCCAAGGCAGCCGTCAAACAGGAGGGCCGCTGGACGTACGGTGATCATCCAGTTTTGGGCCGATCAGCTTACGTCGAAGTCGGAGATGCTGCTCTCGGTATCGCTTGCGTCGGCGATCAAGGAAGCTTTGTCGTGTCGCACAGAATGACCTCTGGCATCGTCAATGATCCCGCCCAGCCCGACGGTGGGGTGATGACGATGTTTCAGAAGCCCTTTTCTGTTGGTGGGGCGTTCGTGTATCAAAAAAATCCCGCCGGATTCTTCGAGAGGATCGCAGCATATTGCGATAGCGAAATTGCAGAAATGCAGCGTTCCACATCAATCGTATTTCTGAGCGGAAAGTTCGTCGGGCTGCATTTTGAAAACGATGGTAGCAAGATGACGGTGGAACAGGCCGGGCAGTCAATCGTCGTCGCCAGTGAAGCCGATCTCGAGAAGCTCTCGGATTCCCGAACGATCTCCCTGTCTGGGTCTTCCGCGGCGATCAAACAACTGACCAAGGAATGTCCGGCATTGCGGCAGCAAATTGCCGAGGGGTGCGACGAGTTCTGATTTGCGCTGCGCTCCTGTATTCGGTGCGAGCTAGTCCAGTTGCCCAGCCGCACTATCTCCTTGTCGGAGGAGATAGCAATGCCCGAACTCAAAGACATTCCCGGTCCCCGCCATCACGGCGCCTATCCAGAGCGAGCCGCAGATTGCCGAAATGCGATCGAGCCGGCGTACATGGACCATGTAAACGCCGGCACCGAGGACGAGGAGAAGCTGGCGGCCGGAGAGCTTTCCGACGTCATGATCGCCCTCAGTAACCGGGCCAGCCATGCGGGCTGGTCGACAGAAGAAGCTGACGCCGCGATCACGGCGATTGCCGCCCAGCGCGTTGCTGGCGGCTGACAGGCGCGATTAAAAATTCTCGTTGTTGGTTATTTTGTGCACGGAGATCCCCGCTGCTGTCTTGACCGTGTTAATTTTTGCGTCCACAAATGAGGGGCGGAAAATTAACAAGGGATTCGCAGATGCGTCGTGCAGCACCGTCCTCTGAGTACCACGAGAGCACAATCATTGCCGATCCCTCGGAGGTCGCGCAATATGTTGAAGATCTCAACTTGTCGGTTCCAGGCTTGCTGGCGGTTCGTGATGCTGCCTATGCGCAACGAAACGATGCAAGCCCACTGATGGCCATCAACGCCCCTGGGTCGCTGGCCTACCACTATGGTGTTCTCGAAATCCGGCAGCAGTTTCTCGGCGAATTCTGGCAAATTGACCGCATCGCCGGCATTGAAGGGATTTCGCACACTTCTCGCAACATGAAACTCGCGTTTCAAAACGTTGACGAGGCCTGTTCGAAAATTTTCGACCCGAAGCCATGTTCGGACAAGGGTGCGGGTGCAGAAAGAGAGTGCGAGGGTAACCTTTTCGAGGCCAGTGGCGTGTCCGCACCGAAAATGGTGCGGATCACTAAAGTCCATAAAGCCAGCTACTACGTTATGGTCGATGAAAAGGGTGCGGTTGAGCTTTCGCGACCCGTCATCGAGAATGGACGCTACTCTGGTTTCATCGAGCGTGTGTTTATCTCCGACGGCAGCGATATCGGCGGCCTCAAGTTGGATATCGACGGCGGCGCACCGCCGCCGATCAACGACTTCGACGTTACTATCGCGCGGCGATAGGAAACAAAATGTTCAATCGCAAACGCTTAACCCTCGCCCGTCAAAGGCGAGGGCTTTCAGGCATTCAACTCGCTGAGAAATCGGGGATCACCGCGGTCACCATTTCTCGTCTCGAGAGCGGACAAACCCGGAATCCAGACGAAGATACGATCGCCAGTCTTGCGCATGCGCTGGATTATCCCGCCGCATTCTTCACCTTGGCCCAAGATGTCGAGGAATTGGACCCGGATACGGTCAGTTTCCGAAGTCTCAAAAAGATGAGTTCCAAAGAGAAGGATGCCGCCCTGGCTGCGGGATCCCTTGGGCTAGATCTCTATGATTGGGTAGAGACAGAATACAGTTTGCGCTCCCCTGATCTTCTGGACTTGGGAAGGATTGGTGACCCCGAAAGCGCTGCGCGCCTGCTAAGACAGCACTGGGGTTTGGGTGATCGCCCAATCGGCAATGTCCTTAGGCTCCTCGAATCCAAAGGTGTCCGAGTGCTTTCACTCTCTGAGAGGACGCATAACGTGGACGCATTTTCCTTTTGGCGGAAAAATCTCCCATTCGTATTCCTCAATACATTTAAGACACCTGAACACACAATCTTTGATTGTGGACACGAATTGGGACACCTTATTCTTCATCAACACGCAGGACCGAGACAATCAAAGTCGGCCGAGATGGAGGCAAATCGGTTTGCAGCGGCATTTTTGATGCCTGAACACGACATTAAGGCGGTTGTTCCCCGCCATGGGTTAAGCGTTGGTCTCATTATCAAGGCCAAGCAGCGTTGGCGTGTATCCGCGATGGCGTTGACAGTTCGTCTCAACCAGCTTGGCTGGCTGTCCGATTGGCAGTATCGGACATTCTGTATTGAACTAGGCCGGCGCGGTTTTAGAAGTTCTGAGCCGAACGGTATTGAGCGCGAACGCTCAGAGATATGGCAACAAATTTTGGCCGATCTCTGGAAACGAAGGATGACAAAGAAGGATATCGCACAGCAGCTCAATCTCCCGCACGATGAAGTTGAAAGCTTGATTTTTGGTCTTGCGGGAATGACAACGGCGCCGTCAATCTTCGAGAAACCGCGCCTGGTATCAAAATAGGAAGTTGAGAGCCGATGCCTCTCACGGAGGCATGTATCCACGCTCATCTTAAACTAAACGTGAGGTTAGCCTTCCTTATAGCGGAAGAGCAGGCTTCGCAGTGTGTAGATTATGCGTAGACTCCGCAACCACCAAAAAAGCCGACAGCTTTCGCGGCAGAACTGCGCTTTCAACGCGTTGGAATGAGCACGACCGCTGACGGATGAGAAGCTTTCCTAACGCCCTGTGCTCCTGTTACGATCAGTCATGTTTGGTCCGCGCCACTAGCGAGGAAGATATGGTTTCAACAGACGTGTGGCAGGTTGAGCAAGAAGCTGAGCTTCTAACCGAATACGGTAAGGTGTGTGTTCGATGGGCCGCTGTGGACTTCAAGCTTTACCAAATGGCGGCAATCGCGCTCAACAACGACTTGGCGGCACAAAGGCTGATCATGGGAAACGCTGTTTCCGGACGCCAGAGGTTTGAGGCTCTAAAAGATATAGTCGGGGCTTCCGGCTTTGACCAAACGGATAGAGCTGAAATTTTCCGTTTTGCAGATAATCTTCTCAGGTTGCAAAAAACTCGAAATGACATTGTCCATTCGCCGCTCTTATCCCGATTGGAGGTCACCGAGGGAAAGCTTCGTTGGTATCTAGTGAAATTTGATAGGAAGGGGCGGCAAATCCAAATCAACCTCGGTGAGGTCCGAGAGCATGTCGCTCAAGTCGGTGACCTCTTGAGGCAGATCGAGGACTTCATCGACACGTTGATCGATAAGTATGTTTGATACTCAACTGCGCGTCATGCCAGCTACTCTGAAGCCGGGTTCGCGTCGGCTAACTTCCGCACCGCCTGTCTTAAACCCTGGCTGCCATTTCCGGGATTTGTCACGACCGGCAGGCCGCGGTGAAGTCGCATTCTTTTTTAATAGGGCCGTCTAAGCCTCGCCCCGAAGAGTAATTGGCGGGTTTCCCGAAGCGTCATTAAAGTTGTCCGGCGCCAAATCGTCGCCGAAAGGATTTACCGCTTTCGATTCGCCTTTCGCAAGGAATCAATTGTGGCAGTCCACTGCTGCCCCGACTCACGAATCCTTCCGCCACACACTTTATACATAGGGCCTGAAATAGGTGAGGGACACGTTTCAGGATTCGCAATGAAAACAATGGTCCTGGCCGGGCACTAGGTGAGGGGAAAATAAAGCCCAAAAAAGCAAAAAGCCCTGTAAAAACAGGGCTTTAGAATAGGGTATTTGGTGGGCGATGAGAGACTCGAACTCCCGACATCCTCGGTGTAAACGAGGCGCTCTACCAACTGAGCTAATCGCCCGTCTGCGGTGCGGATCATGTCCGCCGCTTCGGTGGGCGTGATGTATGCGGAGCCGACAAAAACCGCAAGAGCGATTTTGATTTTTTTTGAATTTTTTCTGTGCTGCAATTTTCGCAGCACGGAAGAGGGGAGTGAAAAAGGGCCAGGTGCAGGATTTCGGTCGGTGGCCTGTCGTGCGTCACCCGATTGAGAAGAGCCTGTGGATAATTTTGTTCCGCAACGCTTTTCTGGTCACCGGCGATGCGCAGCCGTGTCCCGCAAAGGGCAGCCGCTGGGCCGCGCCAACGAAATTCCCATCTGTCATGGATTTGTATTCAAACCCGCTTGACACCCAAAGCCGAACCCCGTAGTTAGCCGCTCATCGAAACGGCAAGTCCGGTTCGGCGCCGGGGAGCAGATGATGTTCGTCGGGTTTGAAACGAAAGTGCGGGTGTAGCTCAGTCGGTTAGAGTGCCGGCCTGTCACGCCGGAGGTCGCGGGTTCGAGCCCCGTCACTCGCGCCAGTTTCAAAGAAAATGCCGCAAGTTTGCGGAATGAAGATGGATCGCTCCTGCGATCCGATGCGCGGGTGTAGCTCAGTCGGTTAGAGTGCCGGCCTGTCACGCCGGAGGTCGCGGGTTCGAGCCCCGTCACTCGCGCCATTTCTTCTCTTCCCGTTTTCCTTCTCTTTGCTGTCGTGGATTGCGCTGCTGCGCGGCAGTCCAGTTTTTTCCGTTCTGCGGTGTTGCCGTCGAATCGCTGCCGGTGATTTTCCGGATGGACTGATTCTCCTTTCATTCGTCTTTTGGTGTGCGGGAAGGGGTGCGGGAGGGCGGATTCTTTTCCGCACGTGCGTGCCTTCATCAATGCCTTAAGAAATTGTGATTTTATCCGCGCATGGCTGCCTTGCATTGATTTGCCGCGACATTTTTTCCTTGGCTTGATAAAGTCTTGGCAGGCATGGTTGAAATGATGGTCCAAGTCTTGCATGAAGCCACGGCCTGCGCTAACCACGGCTTGTTGCAACGCTCTTTTCGGCTTGTCGGCCAGCGCCTGGGTATCGCCCGATACCTGAAGACAAGCATGGATGGAAATGATGACAGAACTTCTCAGTTCCTACCTTCCGATCGCGATCTTCATCGGCATTGCCATGGTGATCGGTCTCGCTCTTTTGATCGCGCCTTTCGCTGTCGCGTATAAGGCGCCCGATTCGGAAAAGCTCTCAGCCTATGAATGCGGCTTTAATGCATTCGACGATGCCCGCATGAAATTCGACATCCGCTTCTATCTGGTGTCGATCCTTTTCATCATCTTCGACCTCGAAGTAGCCTTCCTGTTTCCGTGGGCCGTGTCTTTCGGCGATATCGGCTGGTTCGGCTTCTGGTCGATGATGGTGTTCCTCTTCGTGCTGACCATCGGCTTTATCTATGAATGGAAAAAGGGAGCACTCGAATGGGCGTAGCTCAAGGCGGAAGCACTCTGGTCGCGCCGCAGCCGAAGGGGATCATCGATCCCTCTACCGGCAAGCCCATCGGTGCCAATGATGCATTTTTCGGCGAGATCAACAACGAGCTCGCCGACAAGGGTTTTCTGGTCACCTCGACCGATGAACTCATCACCTGGGCCCGTACCGGATCGCTGATGTGGATGACCTTCGGTCTCGCCTGCTGCGCGGTCGAGATGATGCAGCTCTCGATGCCGCGTTACGACGTCGAGCGTTTCGGTTTTGCGCCGCGCGCCTCGCCGCGCCAGTCGGACGTAATGATCGTCGCGGGCACGCTGACCAACAAGATGGCGCCGGCGCTGCGCAAGGTCTACGACCAGATGCCCGAGCCGCGTTACGTCATCTCGATGGGATCGTGCGCCAACGGCGGCGGTTATTACCATTATTCCTATTCGGTGGTGCGCGGTTGCGATCGCGTCGTGCCGATCGACGTCTATGTGCCGGGCTGTCCCCCCACGGCAGAGGCGCTTCTTTACGGCGTCTTGCTGCTGCAGAAGAAGATCCGCCGCACCGGCACGATCGAGCGGTAAGTTAGGGGATCGAGCAAATGAGTGAAGCCCTGAACGAGCTTGCATCCCACCTTGCCGAAGCGCGCGGTGCGTTGATTGCCAATTCGGAGATCCGCTACGGCGAACTGACGTTGACGACGACTGCAGAAAACGTTCTGCCGTTGTTGACCTTCCTGCGCGACGACGTGCAGTGCGGTTTCGTCAACCTCGTCGATATCTGCGGCGTGGACTGGCCGAAGCGCGAGCAGCGTTTCGATGTCGTCTATCATCTCCTCTCTCCCCGCCAGAACCTGCGCATCCGCGTCAAGGTCGCGACGGCAGAGGAAGAGCCCGTGCCGTCCGCCACCGCCGTCTATCCGGGCGCCGACTGGTTCGAACGCGAAGCCTGGGACATGTACGGCATCCTTTTCACCGGTCATCCCGATCTTCGCCGCATCCTGACGGACTACGGTTTCGAAGGTCATCCGCTGCGCAAGGATTTTCCGACCACCGGTTTCGTTGAAGTTCGTTATGACGACGCGGCAAAACGTGTGGTTTACGAGCCTGTCGAGTTGAAGCAGGAATTCCGCAACTTCGATTTTCTCAGTCCTTGGGAGGGTACGGATTACGTTCTCCCGGGTGACGAAAAAGCGAAGCAATAGTGTGCGGCCAGCCGGTTGGGCTGGCTCGGAGTTTTGGGTGCGAATGCCGGATACGCCCGTCAGGGCGAGCCGGTGACGACAAATCGAGAATAGGTGTTTGAGGCGATGTCGTTTCACTGCACGCTATTCGCTGCTGAGGCGCGGAGCTGACCGCCATGACTGAACATAACGTCCGCAATTTCAACATCAATTTCGGACCGCAGCATCCGGCGGCACACGGCGTTCTGCGTCTGGTGCTGGAGCTGGACGGCGAAATCGTCGAGCGCGTCGATCCGCATATCGGCCTCTTGCATCGCGGCACCGAAAAGCTGATCGAGACCAAGACCTACCTGCAGGCCTTGCCCTATTTCGACCGCCTCGACTACGTGGCGCCGATGAACCAGGAGCATGCCTATTCGCTGGCGGTCGAAAAGTTGCTCGGTATCGAGATCCCGATCCGCGGCCAGCTGATCCGTGTGCTGTATTCGGAAATCGGTCGCATCCTGTCGCATCTGCTCAACGTGACGACCCAGGCCATGGACGTCGGCGCACTGACGCCGCCGCTCTGGGGTTTCGAAGAGCGCGAAAAGCTGATGGTGTTTTATGAACGTGCCTCCGGCTCGCGCATGCACGCTGCTTACGTCCGCCCGGGTGGTGTCCACCAGGACCTGCCGGACGCGCTGGTCGAGGATATCGGCAAGTGGTGCGACCCGTTCCTCAAGACGCTCGATGACATCGACGACCTTCTGACCGGCAACCGCATCTTCAAGCAGCGCAACGTCGATATCGGCGTCGTGTCGCTGGAAGATTGTTGGGCCTGGGGTTTTTCGGGTGTCATGGTCCGCGGTTCCGGCGCTGCCTGGGACCTGCGCCGTTCGCAGCCTTACGAATGTTATTCCGACCTCGAATTCGACATTCCGATCGGCAAGAACGGCGACTGTTATGACCGCTACCTGATCCGCATGATCGAGATGCGCGAGTCGGTAAAAATCATGCGCCAGTGCGTCAATCGCCTGATGAGCGATGCCAAGGTCGGGCCGGTGTCGTCGCTGGACGGCAAGGTGGTGCCGCCGAAGCGTGGTCAGATGAAGCGCTCGATGGAAGCCTTGATCCATCACTTCAAGCTCTACACCGAAGGGTATCACGTGCCGGAAGGCGAGGTTTATGCCGCCGTTGAAGCGCCGAAGGGCGAATTCGGCGTCTATCTCGTGTCCGACGGCACCAACAAGCCTTATCGCTGCAAGATCCGCGCCCCGGGCTATGCGCATCTGCAGGCGATGGACTTCATGTGCCGGGGTCACCAGCTCGCGGACGTGTCCGCCGTGCTCGGTTCCCTCGACATCGTGTTCGGTGAGGTGGATCGCTGATGCGTCTTGCGCTTGCCATGGCTGCGACGTTGCTCGGATCGTCTATCGCTGTTGCCCAGCAACAGGATGATGCTCTCGGTGCATCGGCGGCGCAGTCGGCAAGCATGGCGCAACTGCTGTCACAAGGATATGAAATCAAGGCTGCCGTGCCGAACGGCAGCCGGTTCGTAGTGTTTATGCAAAAAGACCAGTCGGCCTACGCCTGCGAATTCGCGTCGATCGCGAATACCCGGTGTAGATCCATAAACTGAGATAGGCGTGAGGAAGAATGTCCGTTCGTCGACTAGCCGAAGAGAACGTCCAGCCGGCAAGTTTTGCCTTCAACGCGGAAAACGCGGTCTGGGCCGAGGCAACCATCAGGAAGTACCCAGCGGGCCGTCAGCAATCGGCGGTGATCCCGTTGCTCATGCGTGCGCAGGAGCAGGATGGCTGGGTGACGCGTGCCTGTATCGAGGCGGTCGCCGACATGCTGGATATGGCCTATATCCGCGTGCTCGAAGTCGCGACCTTCTATACCCAGTTCCAGCTGAAGCCGGTCGGTACGCGCGCCCACATTCAGGTATGCGGTACGACGCCCTGCATGCTGCGCGGTTCGGAAGAGCTGATCAGCCTCTGCAAGCGCAAGATCCATCCCGAGCCGCTGCACCCCAATGAGAGCGACACGCTGTCGTGGGAAGAGGTGGAATGTCAGGGCGCCTGCGTCAACGCGCCGATGGTGATCATTTTCAAGGATGCCTACGAGGATCTGACGCCTCCGCAGCTTGAATACATCATCGACCGTTTTGAGGCAGGCCGTGGCGGTGACGTCAAGCCGGGTCCGCAGATCGACCGGCAGTTCTCGGCGCCGTTCGGCGGCGCGACGACGCTGACCGAAGAGATCGTGCCGCCGAAGTCGCAGCTCGCTGTCGAACAGGAAGCGGCTGCCGATGCGGTCAGCATTCCGCCGTCGAATGCCGGCCGCGCCAATACGGCTGCTGAAGAAACCAATCCGACGCTGAAGACGCCGGCAACGGCGCCCGCCGCGGCTGCGGAAAACGTCAAGGCCGTTGAAGCCCAGGCGCCGTCGGGCACAGCGGATGCCGAGAAGGCGAGCACCAAGCCGTCTCTCGACGATCCGAATCGCCCGAAGGGGATCGAGAAGCCGGAGAAGGCGGACGATCTCAAGATGATCTCCGGCGTCGGCCCGAAGATCGAAGGCACGTTGCACGAACTCGGTATCTTCACCTTCGCGCAGATCGCAGGCTGGCAGAAGGCCGAATGCGACTGGGTCGATGGTTACCTGAACTTCCGGGGCCGCATCGAGCGCGACGACTGGATTCACCAGGCCAAGGTTCTCGCCGAAGGCGGTGAAGAAGAATATATCAAGGTCTTCGGCAAGAAGCCCCGATAAGTGTATGTAGAAACTCGGTTGAAGCGCATCGGAAGCGTCTCGACAATATCGACGAACCGGCGGAATAAGAGCCATGCTAGCTGATCAGGATCGCATCTTCACCAATATCTACGGCCTCAAGGACAAGTCCCTGAAGGGCGCCATGAGCCGTGGCCATTGGGATGGCACCAAGCAGATTCTCGAAAAGGGTCGCGACTGGATCATCAACGAGATGAAGGCGTCGGGCCTGCGCGGCCGCGGCGGCGCCGGCTTCCCCACCGGCCTGAAGTGGTCCTTCATGCCGAAGGAAAGCGACGGCCGGCCGCACTACCTCGTCGTCAATGCCGACGAATCGGAGCCCGGTACCTGCAAGGACCGCGACATCATGCGCCACGATCCGCATACGCTGATCGAAGGCTGCCTGATTGCCTCCTTCGCCATGGGCGCCCACACCGCCTACATCTATATCCGTGGCGAATATATGCGCGAGCGCGAAGCCCTGCAGGCGGCGATCGACGAATGCTATGACGCCGGTCTGCTCGGCAAGAACAACAAGCACGGCTGGGACATGGACGTGTTCCTGCACCATGGCGCCGGCGCCTATATCTGCGGCGAAGAAACCGCGCTGCTCGAAAGCCTCGAAGGCAAGAAGGGCCAGCCGCGCCTGAAGCCGCCGTTCCCGGCCAACATGGGTCTCTACGGCTGCCCGACCACGGTCAACAACGTCGAATCGATTGCCGTTGCGCCGACGATCCTGCGCCGCGGTGCCAGCTGGTTCTCGGCCATCGGCCGGCCGAACAATGTCGGCACCAAGCTGTTCATGGTTTCCGGTCACGTCAACAAGCCGTGCACCGTCGAAGAAGCGATGGGCATTCCTTTCCGCGAACTGATCGAGCGCCATTGCGGCGGCATCCGCGGCGGCTGGGACAATCTTCTCGGCGTCATCCCCGGCGGCTCGTCCTGTCCTGTGGTGAAGGGCGAGGATATTCTGGATGCGCCGATGGATTTCGATGGCATGCGTGACGTGAAGTCGTCCTTCGGTACGGCCGCCGTCATCGTCATGGACAAGTCGACGGATATCGTGAAGGCGATCTGGCGCCTGGCGGCTTTCTACAAGCACGAAAGCTGCGGCCAGTGCACGCCCTGCCGCGAAGGTACCGGCTGGATGATGCGGGTGATGGAGCGCATGGTGAAGGGCAATGCCCAGAAGCGCGAGATCGACATGCTCTTCCAGGTATCGAAGCAGGTGGAAGGTCATACGATCTGTGCGTTGGGCGATGCTGCGGCCTGGCCGATCCAGGGCCTGATCCGCAACTTCCGCCCGGAGATGGAAAAGCGTATCGACGAGTTCACACGCAACGCCACGGCGCATGGCGCCGTTCTGGAAGCAGCGGAGTAAACGACATGACGGAAACGGCAGGCAAGAGCACGAAAGAGACGGCGAACGACACCGCTGGCACCGCGCTGCCGCCGTTGCATCCGTTCGCCGCGCATCCGGCTGCAGCATTTGCGGCCGCCGCGACCATCGGCTTCGGCTTCTCCACGCAGATGGCCGGTGCGTTTCTCGGCGCGCTGCAGAGCGCGGTCGAAACCAGCCAGCGTTTTTCCGCTCTTCTCGAAAAACAGATGGCGGAAGGGCAGGGGGCGGCTGCGAAGGTTGAACCCGTCGCCAAGGAAGCCAAGCCAGTCGTGGTGCGGACGGAGACCGCGAAGGTCGTTCCGTTGAAGCCGGTGCTGCGTGCGGTCGAAGAGCCGGTGGTGGAAGCCAAGGCTGAACCCGTTGCCAAGCCAGTTTTGAAAGAGAAGGTAAAGCCGGTCGTGACCGCCAAGGCCACGCCGAAAGCCAAGGAAGAGAAACCGGTTGTCGCCACCCCCGTTAAGGCGGTGCGGCGGACGAAGGCGGACGATCTCAAGCGTATCGACGGCATCGGCCCGAAGCTGGAGCAGGTTCTGAACGGTAAGGGTGTTTCCCGTTTCGCCGATATTGCCGGCTGGAGCGAGGACGACATCAAGCGGTTTGACGCCGAACTCGGCGTCGAGGGCCGCATCGGCCGTGACGACTGGATCGGCCAGGCCAAGGCGCTTGCCGGCACGAAGACGACGAAGAAATAAGACGCCCCGGCGGGCGGACGAAGGACAGGTTTGCGGCAGCAGACAAAACAGGACGTAAGGTACGATGGCGAAGCTAAAAGTTGACGGTAAAGAGATCGAGGTACCGGATCATTTCACGCTGCTGCAGGCGTGCGAAGAAGCCGGCGCCGAGGTTCCGCGCTTTTGTTTTCACGAGCGTTTGTCGGTTGCCGGCAATTGCCGCATGTGTCTCATTGAAGTAAAGGGCGGCCCGCCGAAGCCGGCAGCCTCCTGCGCCATGGGTGTGCGCGACGTCCGCGGCGGCCCGAACGGCGAACTTCCCGAGATCTTCACCAACACGCCGATGGTGAAGAAGGCCCGCGAGGGCGTAATGGAATTCCTGCTGATCAACCACCCGCTGGATTGCCCGATCTGCGACCAGGGCGGCGAATGCGACCTGCAGGACCAGGCGATGGCCTTCGGCATCGACACGTCGCGCTATCAGGAAAACAAGCGCGCCGTCGAAGACAAGTATATTGGCCCGCTGGTCAAGACCGTGATGAACCGCTGCATCCACTGCACGCGCTGCGTCCGCTTCACCACCGAAGTCGGCGGTATCACCGAGCTCGGCCTGATCGGCCGCGGCGAGGATGCCGAGATCACCACCTATCTCGAGCAGGCGATGACCTCCGAGTTGCAGGGTAACGTCGTTGACCTTTGCCCGGTCGGCGCGCTGACCTCCAAGCCCTTCGCCTTCACCGCCCGTCCGTGGGAACTGAACAAGACCGAATCGATCGACGTCATGGACGCGCTCGGCTCGGCGATCCGCGTCGATACCCGCGGTCGCGAAGTCATGCGCGTTCTGCCGCGCGTCAACGAGGCGATCAACGAAGAGTGGATCTCCGACAAGACCCGCTTCATCTGGGACGGCTTGAAGACCCAGCGTCTCGACCGGCCGTACGTGCGCCGCGACGGCCGCCTGCAGCCCGCCACGTGGGGCGAAGCTTTTGGCGCTATCAAGGCTGCTGTCGCCGGCACCTCTGGAAACAAGATTGGTGCGATTGCCGGCGATCTTGCTTCCGTCGAAGAAATGTACGCCCTGTCGGAACTGATCAAATCGCTCGGCTCGGAAAACCTCGACTGTCGCTTGGACGGGACGGCGCTTGATCCGTCGCTCGGTCGCGCAAGCTACCTCTTCAATCCGACCATTGAAGGCATCGAAGCCGCTGACGCCCTGCTGATCATCGGTGCCAATCCGCGCTTCGAGGCTGCCGTTCTCAACGCCCGCATCCGCAAGCGCTGGCGCCGCGGCGGTTTCCCGATCGGCCTGATCGGCGAAGCCGGCGAACTGCGTTATGATTACGAATACATCGGTGCCGGCACCGACAGCCTGGCGGATCTCGTCGCCGGCAACCACTCCTTCCTCGACAAGCTGAAGGGCGCCAAGAACCCGCTGATCATCATCGGCCAGGGCGCGCTCGCCCGTGCGGACGGTGCGGCGATCCTGTCGCAGGCAGCTGCACTTGCCGTTTCGGTCGGTGCGATCACCGAAGAGTGGAACGGTTTTGCCGTGCTGCACACCGCAGCATCGCGCGTCGGCGGCCTGGATCTCGGCTTCGTGCCGGGCGCCAATGGCGTCAACGCCGCCGAGATGCTGAAGTCGATGGACGTGCTTTTCCTGCTCGGCGCCGACGAATTCGACACCTCGGCCAAGACCGCCAAGTTTACCGTCTATATCGGTTCGCACGGCGACAACGGCGCGCATGGCGCCGACGTCATCCTGCCGGCTGCGACCTACACCGAAAAGTCGGGCATCTGGGTTAACACAGAAGGCCGCGTTCAGATGGGCAACCGGGCCGGCTTTGCACCGGGCGACGCCAAGGAAGACTGGGCAATCATCCGCGCTCTGTCGGACGTGCTCGGCAAGCGTCTTCCCTTTGATTCGCTTGGCGCTTTGCGTGCAAAACTCTATGCCGCGCACCCGCATTTCGCCCACACGGACGAGATCGCCGCAGGCAATGCAGGCGAAATTGCCGCACTGGCGGAAAAAGGCGGTGTCATCAACAAATCCGGGTTTGCGTCGACCGTGAAAGACTTCTATTTGACGAACCCGATAGCGCGCGCTTCGGCCGTCATGGCGGAGTGCTCGGCGCTTGCCCGCAACAATTTCAAAGTCGCGGCAGAGTAAGGGCAGGGACCATGGACTCTTTCGTTTCTAACTACGTCTGGCCGGCGGCCATCATGGTCGGACAGTCGCTGCTGCTTCTCGTCTGCCTGCTCGTCTTCATCGCTTACATCCTGCTTGCCGACCGCAAGATCTGGGCTGCCGTGCAGCTTCGTCGCGGCCCGAACGTCGTCGGTCCTTGGGGTCTGTTCCAGTCCTTTGCCGACCTTCTGAAGTTCGTCTTCAAGGAGCCGATCATTCCGGCCGGCGCCAACAAGGGCGTCTTCCTGCTCGCCCCGCTCGTCGCCGTGACCTTGGCGCTCGCCACCTGGGCGGTGATCCCGCTCAACGAGGGCTGGGTGGTCGCCAACATCAACGTCGGCATCCTCTACGTCTTCGCGATCTCGTCGCTGGAAGTCTACGGCATCATCATGGGTGGCTGGGCTTCGAACTCGAAGTACCCGTTCCTCGGCGCGCTCCGCTCCGCCGCGCAGATGGTGTCCTACGAAGTCTCGATCGGCTTCGTCATCGTCACCGTGCTGCTCTGCGTCGGTTCGCTGAACCTTACGGACATCGTCATGGCCCAGAAGGATGGTCTCGGCACCATGATGGGCATGCCTGCCTCGTTCCTCGACTGGCACTGGCTGGCGCTGTTCCCGATGTTCATCATCTTCTTCATTTCGGCGCTGGCAGAAACCAACCGTCCGCCCTTCGATCTTCCGGAAGCGGAATCGGAACTGGTCGCTGGCTTCATGGTCGAATATTCGTCCGCGCCCTACATGATGTTCATGCTCGGCGAATATGCGGCGATTGTGCTGATGTGCTCGCTGACAACGATCCTGTTCCTCGGGGGCTGGTTGCCGCCGCTCGATATCGCGGTCCTCAACTGGGTGCCGGGTATCATCTGGTTCGTCATCAAGGCGACAATGGTGTTCTTCATGTTCGCCATGGTGAAGGCCTTCGTACCGCGCTACCGCTATGACCAGCTGATGCGTCTGGGTTGGAAGGTCTTCCTGCCGATTTCGCTCGCCATGGTGATCATTGTTGCATTCGTGCTGAAGCTGATGGGTTGGGCCTGATCATGAACCCATCCGTTTCTGGCAAATTTGGAGATTAAGATGGCCGGTCTTTCGCAAGCCGTCAGTTCGCTCTTCCTGAAGGAATTCGTCGGCGCCTTTTTCCTGTCGATGCGTTACTTCTTCCGCGCCAAGGCGACGGTGAACTACCCGTTCGAAAAGGGACCGGTTTCTCCGCGCTTCCGCGGCGAACATGCACTGCGCCGTTATCCCAACGGTGAGGAGCGCTGCATCGCCTGCAAGCTGTGCGAAGCCATCTGTCCCGCCCAGGCGATCACCATCGAAGCCGGGCCGCGCCGCAACGACGGCACCCGCCGCACGGTGCGCTACGACATCGACATGGTGAAGTGCATCTATTGCGGTTTCTGCCAGGAAGCTTGCCCGGTCGATGCCATCGTCGAAGGTCCGAACTTCGAGTTCGCGACGGAAACGCGCGAAGAGCTCTATTTCGACAAGGCCCGTCTGCTCGACAATGGCGACCGCTGGGAGCGCGAAATCGCGCGCAACATCGCGATCGACTCGCCGTACCGCTGATCGGCTTTTGAATGTATGCCGCCCCGGGAACATCCCGTCGCGGTTCAATTAAAACGGAGCGCCGGCAGCGTCATCGAGGCCGGCAAAACTCCATCGGGCAGGGGACAGTCCGCCCGGGGGAAGACGAAAAGGCACCAACATGGGTCTGCAGGCTCTTTTTTTCTATCTCTTCGCCTTCATCGCTGTGGCGTCGGCGTTCATGGTGATCTCGGCACGGAATCCGGTCCATTCGGTTCTGTTCCTGATCCTCACCTTCTTCAACTCCGCCGGCCTTTTCCTGCTGACGGGCGCTGAATTCCTGGCGATGATCCTGCTGGTCGTTTATGTCGGCGCTGTGGCGGTTCTCTTCCTCTTCGTCGTGATGATGCTCGATATCGACTTCGCGGAGTTGCGCTCGGGCGTTCTCGAATATGCGCCAATCGGTGCGCTGATCGGGGTCATCCTGGCGGCGGAACTGATCATCGTCATCGGCGGCAGCGTGATCTCGCCGGAAATCGGCAAGACGGTGGCGATGCCCATTCCGGCGCTGACGGAACGCACCAACACGGCGGCGCTCGGCGACGTTCTCTATACCCACTATGTCTATTTCTTCCAGATCGCCGGCCTTGTGCTCCTGGTCGCGATGATCGGCGCCATCGTGCTGACGCTGCGTCACCGCCAGAACATCAAGCGGCAGGATATTTCCCAGCAGGTCGCCCGCACGCCGGCAACCGCCGTCGAGGTGGTCAAGGTCAAGCCGGGGCAGGGCGTCTGAAGCGCGCACGAGGTCAAGGAAACAAAATATGGAAATCGGTCTTTCCCATTACCTGACGGTCAGTGCCATCCTCTTCACGCTCGGTGTTTTCGGCATTTTCCTCAACCGCAAGAACGTCATCGTCATTCTCATGTCGATCGAACTGATCCTGCTTGCGGTCAATATCAACATGGTCGCCTTCTCTTCCTTCCTCAACGACATCACGGGTCAGGTCTTCGCCCTGTTCATCCTGACGGTGGCGGCGGCGGAAGCGGCGATCGGTCTTGCAATTCTCGTGGTCTTCTATCGTAACCGCGGCTCCATCGCCGTCGAAGACGTCAATGTGATGAAGGGCTGAACCGGCTATGATCCTTTACAAAGCCATCGTTTTCCTTCCCCTGATCGGCGCCATCATCGCCGGCCTGTTCGGTCGCGCCATCGGCGCCAAGGCTTCGGAATACGTCACCACCGGCCTGATGATCGTGGTGGCGATCCTCTCGTGGATCGCATTCTTCACCGTGGCGCTCGGCCATGGCGAAGGCCATGAGGTGATCAAGGTCTCCGTCCTGCGCTGGATCCAGTCCGGCGGCATCGACGTCGAGTGGGCCTTCCGCGTCGATACGCTGACCTCGGTGATGTTCGTCGTCGTTAACACCGTCTCGACCCTGGTGCACCTCTATTCGATCGGCTACATGCACCACGATCCGCATCGGCCGCGCTTCTTCGCCTATCTGTCGCTGTTCACCTTCATGATGCTCATGCTCATCACGTCGGACAACCTGCTGCAGATGTTCTTCGGCTGGGAAGGCGTGGGCCTGGCGTCCTACCTGCTCATCGGCTTCTGGTTCAAGAAGCCCTCAGCCAATGCGGCGGCGATGAAGGCCTTCATCGTCAACCGTGTCGGTGACTTCGGCTTCATCCTCGGCATCTCCGGCGTCTTCGTTCTGTTCGGCTCGATCAACTTCGAGACGATCTTCGCAACGGCTGCGACCTACCTGCCGGCCGAAGGTGCTGTCGAGGGCGGCGAAGCCGTGATCAACCTCTTCGGCATGCATCTCGACAAGGCGCATGCGCTGACCGCCGTCTGCCTGCTGCTCTTCATGGGCGCCATGGGCAAGTCGGCGCAGTTCCTGCTGCACACCTGGCTGCCGGACGCCATGGAAGGGCCGACGCCGGTATCGGCGCTCATCCACGCCGCAACCATGGTCACCGCCGGCGTGTTCCTCGTCGCCCGCATGTCGCCGCTGTTCGAACTGTCGCATGATGCGCTGACCGTCGTCACCGTCATCGGCGCCATCACCGCCTTCTTTGCGGCGACCGTCGGCCTGGTGCAGAACGACATCAAGCGCGTCATCGCCTATTCGACCTGCTCGCAGCTCGGCTACATGTTCGTGGCGCTGGGCGTCGGCGCCTATGGCGCTGCGATCTTCCACCTGTTCACGCACGCCTTCTTCAAGGCGCTGCTGTTCCTTGGCGCCGGCTCGGTCATCCATGCCGTCGACGGCGAGCAGGACATGCGCTACATGGGCGGCCTGCGCAAGCACATCCCGGTGACCTTCTGGATGATGACCATCGGCACGCTGGCACTGACCGGCGTCGGCATCCCCGGCACGATGTTCGGCTTTGCCGGATTCTTCTCCAAGGACGTGATCATCGAATCCGCCTACGCCTCGCATTCGGCGGTTTCCGGCTTTGCCTTCACGCTGCTGGTCATCGCCGCGCTGTTCACCAGCTTCTATTCCTGGCGCCTGGCCTTCCTCACCTTCTTCGGCAAGCCGCGTGCGTCGCACGAGGTCATGCATCACGTGCATGAATCGCCGATGGTGATGTTGCTGCCGCTTTATATCCTGGCAGTCGGCGCGGTTCTCGCCGGCGTGATCTTCGAAGGTTACTTCTTCGGTCACCACTATGCCGAATTCTGGAAGGGCGCATTGTTCACCCTGCCGGAAAACGAGATCCTCGAACACTTCCATCATGTGCCACTGCTGGTGAAGTGGAGCCCGTTCATCGCGATGGTCACCGGTTTCGTCACCGCCTGGTACATGTACATCAAGTCGCCGGAAACGCCGAAGATCCTGGCCCAGCAGCATCGCGTGCTCTACCAGTTCCTGCTCAACAAGTGGTACTTCGACGAACTCTACGACTTCCTGTTCGTCCGTTCCGCCAAGGCGCTTGGCCGCTTCCTCTGGAAGAAGGGTGACGTTGCCGTGATCGACACCTACGGCCCGAACGGCATTGCCGCCCGCGTCGTCGACGTGACCAACCGCGTTGTGCGCCTGCAGACCGGTTACCTCTATCATTATGCCTTTGCCATGCTGATCGGCGTTGCGGCGCTCGTCACCTGGATGATGCTCGGGAGTTCCTTCTGATGACCGATTGGCCCATTCTTTCAACGGTCACGTTCCTGCCGCTGGTCGGCGTCCTCTTCCTGCTGCTCACGAGGGATGACACGCCGAACGGCCGGCGGAACGTGCTGAACGTCTCGCTGTTCACGACGCTGTTCACCTTCCTCGTGTCGCTGTTCATCTGGATCGGTTTCGACAATTCGAACCCGGGCTTCCAGATGGTAGAAAAGGCTGCATGGCTCGGCACCGGCATCGGCTATCACGTCGGCGTCGACGGCATTTCTATGCTGTTCGTCATCCTGACGACGCTTCTGATGCCCTTCTGCATCCTCGCCAGCTGGCTCTCGATCGAGAAGCGGCTGAAGCAGTATATGATCGCCTTCCTGATGCTGGAAACGCTGATGATCGGCGTCTTCGTGTCGCTCGACATCGTGCTGTTCTACGTCTTCTTCGAAGGCGGCCTGATCCCGATGTTCCTGATCATCGGCGTCTGGGGCGGCAAGGATCGCGTCTACGCCAGCTACAAGTTCTTCCTCTATACGCTGCTCGGCTCGGTGCTGATGATGCTCGCCATCATGGCGATGTACTGGCAGGCTGGCACCACCGACATCACCGAACTGCTGAAGTACCAGTTCCCGGCAGGTCTGCAGACTTGGCTGTGGCTCGCCTTCTTTGCTTCGTTTGCGGTGAAGATGCCGATGTGGCCGGTACACACCTGGCTTCCGGATGCGCACGTTCAGGCGCCGACCGCAGGGTCGGTCATCCTGGCCGGCATTCTCTTGAAGCTCGGCGGCTACGGCATGATCCGCTTCTCGCTGGCCATGTTCCCGCTCGCTTCCGACTATTTCGCGCCGATGGTCTTCGCCTTGTCCGTCATCGCCATCATCTACACCTCGCTGGTGGCGCTGATGCAGGAGGACATGAAGAAGCTGATCGCCTACTCCTCGGTCGCCCACATGGGTTACGTGACGATGGGTATCTTCGCGGCCAACGTCCAGGGCGTCCAGGGCGCGCTGTTCCAGATGATTTCGCACGGCTTCGTGTCGGGCGCGCTCTTCCTCTGCGTCGGCGTGGTCTATGATCGCCTGCATACCCGCGAGATCGCTGCCTATGGCGGCCTGGTCAACAACATGCCGAAGTATGCCTTCGCCTTCATGGTCTTTACCATGGCGAACGTCGGCCTGCCCGGTACGTCCGGCTTCATCGGTGAATTCCTGACCCTGATCGGCGTCTTCCGCGCCAACACCTGGGTTGCGCTCTTCGCCGCGACGGGTGTGATCCTGTCGGCTGCCTATGCCATGTGGCTCTATCGCCGCATGGTTTTCGGCGCGCTGGAGAAGGAAAGCCTGAAGGCGCTGTTCGATCTCTCCCCGCGCGAACAGGTTCTTCTCTACCCCCTGATCGTTCTGACGATCTTCTTCGGCGTCTACCCGGCACCGATCTTCGATGCGACGGCAGCCTCCGTGGATCTGCTGGTCAACAATTATACTGCAGCCTTGCAGGCAGCGCACGATGTCGCGCTGTCGGTGAAATGACGACAGGAATCTTAGGACATGACGGCTGAAATTCTGCTCGCAAGTCTGCATCTCGCAACGCCGGAAATCATTCTGGCGATAGGCGCCCTGGCGCTTCTGATGATCGGTGTGTTCTCCGGCGAAAAGTCGGGGACCACGGTAACCGTGCTCGCCATCCTGCTGCTGGTCGTCTCCGGCGGCTGGATGCTGCTGTCGGGTGCCGACGGCCTGGCGTTTGGCGGTGTGTTCGTATCGGATGCCTTTGCCCGCTTCCTCAAGGTCGTGGCGCTGATCGGTTCGGTGGTGGCGATCATCATGACGCTCGGTCAGTCGCGCTCCGAACATCTCAACCAGTTCGAGTTCCCGGTACTTCTGGTGCTGGCGACGCTCGGCATCCTGTTGATGATCTCGGCCAACGACCTGATCTCCGCCTATCTGGCGCTCGAACTGCAGTCGCTGGCGCTCTATGTCGTCGCGGCCATCAACCGTGATAGCCTGAAGTCCACCGAAGCCGGCCTGAAATATTTCGTTCTCGGCGCTCTGTCTTCGGGCATGATGCTCTACGGCATGTCGCTGGTCTACGGCTTCACTGGCCATACCGGTTTTGCCGAAATCGCTACCGCGCTTTCCAGCGAAACCCGCTCCGTCGGCCTGCTGTTCGGCCTCGTTTTCGTGCTGACCGGTTTTGCCTTCAAGATCTCGGCCGTGCCGTTCCACATGTGGACGCCGGACGTATACGAAGGTGCGCCGACCCCGGTGACCGCCTTCTTTGCCGCAGCACCGAAGATCGCCGCCATGGCCATGCTCGTGCGCATCGTCGGCACCGCCTTCGAGCCGATCAAGCTCGACTGGCAGCAGGTGATCTCCTTTATCGCCATTGCCTCGATGGTGCTCGGTGCCTTCGCTGCCATCGGCCAGCGCAACATCAAGCGACTGATGGCCTATTCCTCCATCGGTCACATGGGTTACGCGCTCGTCGGTCTCGCGGCCGGCACCAAGACCGGTGTTTCCGGCGTACTGATCTACATGACCATCTACATGGTCATGACGCTCGGCACCTTCGCCTGCATCATGGCGATGCGCCGCAAGGACGGCGGCGTGACGGAAAACATCGACGATCTCGCCGGTCTTTCCGCCACCAACCCGTTCATGGCGGTCGTGCTGACGGCGCTGATGTTCTCGCTTGCCGGCATTCCGCCGCTCGCCGGCTTCTTCGGGAAGTATTTTGTCTTCGTCGCGGCCATCGAGGCCAAGCTCTATGCGCTGGCGATCATCGGTGTGCTCGCTTCCGTCGTCGGCTGCTACTACTATCTGCGCGTCATCAAGCTGATGTGGTTCGATGAGGCCAAGGGTGAGTTTGCCCGCACCTCCGGCGTGCTGCGTCTGGTCTTTGGCCTGTCCGGCCTGTTCGTCGCAGGCTACGTGCTGATCGGCGGCCCGCTCGGGGCTGCTGCGGAAGCGGCCTCCGCTTCGTTCTTTTGATGGATGACAGGAGACATAGCCGGGCGACGCAGACCGATGTCCGGCACGAGGCGCTCGGCGATGTCTCTTCCACCAATACCGAATGCCTGGCGCGTGCGCGCGCCGGCGATCCGGGGCAACTCTGGATCACAGCCCGCCGTCAGACCGGCGGGCGCGGCCGCCGCGGGCGGCCCTGGGCCTCGGAGCCCGGCAATCTCTACGCTTCCCTTCTGCTGATCGATCCCGCGCCGCTTGACCGGCTGCCATCCCTGCCGCTTGCCGTGGCTGTTGCCGTGCACGATGCAATCCGCAAGGTGGTGCCGCCTGGCGCCGAACCCGTCGAGATCAAATGGCCGAATGATATCCTGATCGGCCGCAAGAAGACCTGCGGCATCCTGCTCGAAAGCGAAAACCTTTCCGACGGACGCCAGGCGCTGGTCATCGGCATCGGCATCAACATCGCCGTCATGCCCGATAGCGCTCAATATCCGGTCACCTCGTTGGCTGCACAGGGTGCCGCCGTTTCTCCCGACGAACTGTTTGCGCATCTCTACGTTTCGATGAACGATATGTTGGTGCTTTGGAACCGCGGACGCGGTATCGCTTCGGTGGTGGAGTTGTGGCGTCGGGGCGCCTGCGGGGTTGGAGAAAAGATTACCGTCAACCTGCCGGACAAGTCGCTTTCCGGGCAGTTCGCAGGTATTGATGACAACGGTTTGCTGATGCTCGATACCGGCGGCGGGCGGTTGTTGCCGATTGCTGCGGGCGACGTCTTTTTCGAATGATTTGGAACCAGATAATATGACAAATAAAGAAGAACTGGTGTTTGTGCCGCTCGGCGGCGTCGGCGAGATCGGCATGAATCTCGCGCTCTACGGTTATGGGGCGCCTACCAATCGTCAATGGATCATGGTCGATTGCGGCGTGACCTTTCCGGGTCCGGACCTGCCGGGCGTGGACCTCGTCCTTCCGGACATCAGCTTCCTCGCCAGTGAGCGCAAGAACCTCAAGGCGATCATCATCACCCATGCGCATGAAGACCATTATGGTGGCCTGAACGACCTCTGGCCTGGCCTCAACGTGCCGGTCTACGCCTCCGGTTTCACGGCCGGCCTGCTGGAGGCCAAGCGCCGTTACGAGGAATCGCGTGGCGATATTCCGGTAACGCCGTTCAAGGCGGGTGACGTGATCAATGTCGGCCCGTTCAGCATCGAGGCTGTTGCCGTCAATCACTCGATCCCCGAGCCGATGGCGCTGGTGATCCGCACGCCGCTCGGCAATGTCGTCCACACCGGCGACTGGAAGATCGATGCTCAGCCGTCGCTCGGTCCGCTGACCAACGAGAAGCGCTTTCGCGAGATCGGCGACGAAGGCGTCCTCGCCCTGATGTGCGACAGCACCAATGCGCTGCGCGATGGCGTTTCGCCCTCGGAGCAGGAGGTTTCCGACAGCCTGCAGAAGGTCATTGAAACCGCTGAGGGCCGGGTGGCGATCACCACGTTCTCCTCGAATGTCGGCCGTATCCGTTCGGTCGCCGAGGCCGCCGACAAGGCAGGCCGCGAAGTCCTGCTGCTCGGCAGTTCGCTGAAGCGCGTCGTCGACGTGGCCCGCGACGTCGGCATCATGGAAGGCATCAAGCCGTTTATCGGCGAGGACGAATACGGTTACATCCCCCGCGACAAGGTCGTCGTCATCCTGACCGGCAGCCAGGGCGAACCCAGAGCGGCGCTGGCCAAGCTGGCACGCGACGAGATGCGCAACATCGCGCTCACCGCCGGCGACCTCGTGGTTTTCTCCTCACGCGCCATTCCCGGCAATGAGAAGGCGATCCAGGACATCAAGAACGGCCTCATCGAGCAGGGCGTGCAAGTGCTGACCGATTCCGAGGCGCTCGTGCACGTCTCCGGCCATCCGCGCCGCAGCGAGTTGCAGCAGATGTATGCGTGGACGCGGCCGGAAATCCTCGTTCCCGTCCACGGCGAGGCGGCGCATCTGACGGCGCAGCGCGAACTCGGCCTGCAGTCCGGCATCGCCAATTCGCCGCGCGTACGCAACGGCGACATCCTGCGGCTTGCTCCGGGGCCGGCCGAGGTGGTGGGCGAGGCGCCGCATGGCCGCATCTTCAAGGATGGCAAGCTGATCGGCGATTTCGACGAGATGGGTATCGGCGAACGCCGCAAGCTGGCCTTCGTCGGCCATGTCGCGGTGAATGTGCTGCTCGACAGCCGTTTCGATTTCGTTGGCGACCCGGTTGTCGTGCCGGTGGGCCTGCCGGAATTCGACTATGAAGGCGAGGACATGAACGACACGCTGTACGATGCCGTGCTCGGCGCCGTCGAAAGCATCCCGCGTGCCCGTCGCAAGGATCTCGACACCGTTCGCGAGGCGGTCCGTCGTGCCATTCGCGCCGCTGCAAACGAGGCATGGGGTAAAAAGCCTGTCGTCACTGTCTTCCTGACGAAGATCTGACCGGACCTGGGGAGGAGACCGTCATGCTCGGACGCATCAACCACATCGCCATCGCCGTGCCGGATATCGGCAAGGCCTCCGACGCCTATCGCGACACGCTGGGTGCTGCGGTGTCGCAGAAGCAGGCCCTACCGGAACACGGCGTTACGGTGGTTTTCGTGGAACTGCCGAACACCAAGGTGGAACTGCTGGAGCCGCTTGGCGAAAACTCTCCGATAGGTGCCTTCCTGGCGAAGAACCCGGACGGGGGTATGCATCATATCTGCTACGAAGTGGATGACATCCTTGCCACCCGCGACCGCCTTGTCGCTGCCGGCGCTCGGGTACTCGGTAACGGCGAGCCGAAGATCGGTGCGCATGGCAAGCCGGTGCTTTTCCTGCATCCCAAGGATTTTTTCGGCACCCTGATCGAGCTGGAACAGCTGTGACAATAAGGCCGGTTTGAGCTTGGCCGGCTTTGGCCCTATAAGGCCTCTCCATTGCCGCGTGCCTCTCGAGACGTACTAAAGCACTGTAGCACCATGCAGTAAGCCGTTCGCCCGGCTGAAACCAAGCGATGGGCAACTCCGCATGCAGAGCGGCAAGGCCCGGAAGGACGACCGATGCAGCTTTTTTCCATCTTTGCAGTGTATTTCATCGTCTGGTGGATCACGCTTTTCGCAATCCTGCCGATTGGCCTGCGCACGCAGGCGGAAGACGACCATGTCGTGCCAGGTACCGTGGAAAGCGCCCCGACGCGCTTCCAGGCGAAAAAGGTGCTGCTGCTGACGACGCTGGTCTCGGCTGTGCTCTACGGCACGTGGTATCTCTGTTCCGTCTATCTCGGCTTCGGCCTCGATTCCTTGCCGCGCTTCGTGCCCAAATTCGATTGAGTTTGCCGTGCCGGGCCGAAAACGGCCGATTGCAGCCTTTCGTCATACGGATTTCATAAAATCCTGCGAAGAGGGGCTGCTTTTGAAAAGCGGCGTCGCGAAGGCTGCGCAGACGGTTAAAAGCAAAAAAAAACAAGGCTAGAAGCCTTGTTTTTGAAGTATCGCGTGATCTTTGACCGTTACCGGGGCTGCGAGCGAGCGCGCCTAAGACCTAATCCTCCCAAGACTTTGACCGCGAAACGACAAGAATTTAATCTCCTTGCCTCTTTTGTGAGCCGAAACTAGCTCAGAGATTGGGCTTTGTCATCCGATTTTTTTGCATTTTTGCTACACTTCGGTACATTTTTTCTGTTGACAAGCGGTGAGTGTAATTTCAATCCTAGCTCGCCTCAATTCTGCCGTGAAATCATATTTCGAGTGGCCGCTATTCGAGCTTGACGCCTTAAATGCATGTTTTAGGCGGGTTTCTTTCGCCCCGCGAAGCGGCTAAGAACATCTTCCAAAATTGCCCCTGTTCATTGATTCCCGGCTGTCGAGGAATCTTAAAAATTTCCGGACCAGAGCTTATGCGCCTTTCCCGCTTTTTCATGCCCATACTGAAGGAAAATCCCAAGGAGGCCGAGATTGTCTCCCATCGGCTGATGCTGCGTTCCGGCATGGTCCGCCAGCAGTCTCAGGGCATCTACAGCTGGCTGCCGATGGGCAAGCGGGTTCTGGACAAGGTCAACAAGATCATCCGCGAGGAGCAGAACCGCTCCGGCGCCATCGAGCTTCTGATGCCGACCCTGCAATCCGCCGAACTCTGGCAGGAAAGCGGTCGTTACGACGCTTACGGCAAGGAAATGCTGCGCATCAAGGACCGCCAGGAGCGCCCGATGCTCTACGGTCCGACCAATGAGGAGATGATCACCGACATCTTCCGCTCCTACGTCAAGTCCTACAAGAACCTGCCGTTGAACCTCTATCATATCCAGCTGAAGTTCCGCGACGAGATCCGTCCGCGTTTCGGCACCATGCGTTCGCGCGAGTTTCTGATGAAAGACGCCTATTCCTTCGACCTGACGAAGGAAGGCGCCGAGCACTCCTACCGCAAGATGTTTGCTGCCTATCTGCGCACCTTCTCGCGGCTTGGCCTGCGCGCCATTCCGATGCGCGCCGACACCGGCCCGATCGGCGGCAATCTCAGCCACGAATTCATCATTCTTGCCGATACCGGCGAATCGGAAGTCTTCTGCCACAAGGATTTCGTCGATTTCGACATTCCGGCTGAAAACACCGATTTCGACAGCGTCGCCGGCATGCAGTCGATCTTCGACCAGTGGACGTCGGTTTACGCTGCGACCTCGGAGATGCATGACGAGGCTGCGTTCAACGCCATTGCCGAAGGCGACCGGCTTTCGGCCCGCGGCATCGAGGTCGGCCATATCTTCTATTTCGGCACGAAATATTCCGAGCCGATGGGCGCCAAGGTGCAGGGACCGGACGGCAAGGAACACCTTGTCCACATGGGTTCCTACGGTATTGGCCCCACCCGCCTTGTTCCAGCCATCATTGAAGCATCGCATGACGAAAATGGAATCATCTGGCCGGCATCCGTCGCGCCTTTCGATTCCGTTATCATCAACATGAAGGCGGGCGACGAGGCCTGCGATGCGGCCAGCGAACGGCTGTATGCGGCTCTCGGCAATGCCGGTCAGGATGTGCTTTACGACGATACGGACGATCGCGCCGGCACGAAGTTCGCCGCCGCCGATCTGATCGGTGTTCCGGTCCAGGTCATCGTCGGTCCGCGCTCCATCGCCAATGGCGAGGTGGAACTCAAGGACCGCAAGACCGGGGCACGCGAGACGCTGACCGTTGAAGCGGCATTGAACAAGCTCATCGGCTGACAGAAGGGGAAGACATGGCGGTGGATGCGGTGAAGGAAACGGCGGAGAAGCCTGGCAAGAGCAAGGCCGGCCGACCGTTTTCCGCCTTCGAACGGATCGTGGCCTGGCGTTATCTCCGGGCGCGGCGCAAGGAGGCCTTCATCTCCGTCATCGCCGGCTTCTCCTTCATCGGCATCAT
This sequence comes from Rhizobium sp. LjRoot30, assembly GCF_964253915.1. Taxonomy (NCBI): domain Bacteria; kingdom Pseudomonadati; phylum Pseudomonadota; class Alphaproteobacteria; order Hyphomicrobiales; family Rhizobiaceae; genus Rhizobium; species Rhizobium sp. LjRoot30. The sequence continues at coordinate 28,941 of NZ_CAXUSG020000005.1, forward strand.
GCTCGGTGTCGCGACGCTGATCATCGTCATGGCGGTGATGAACGGTTTCCGCACCGAGCTGATCTCCCGCATTCTCGGCGTCAACGGCCACATGATCGTGCAGCCGATCGACACGCCGCTCGACAACTACGACGAACTGGCCAAGAAGTTTGCGGCCGTTCCCGGCGTCACCATGGCCTTGCCACTGGTCGAAGGGCAGACGCTCGCTTCCGGCCGCGGCGGCGCAGGCACCGGCGCGCTGGTGCGCGGTATCCGTCCTGAAGACATCGAATCCCTGAAGACCGTCTCCGGCAATATCAAGAGTGGCGATCTCGTCGGTTTTGCCGCCGGGCAGGGCGTGCTGATCGGCTCGCGCATGGCGAACCAGTTCGGTCTCAACGCCGGCGACCAGATCACGCTGATGTCGCCCGAGGGCGATATCACGCCGCTCGGCGTCAATCCGCGCATCAAGTCCTATGTCGTCTCCGGCATCTTCGAGATCGGCATGTCGGAATATGACTCCTCCATCCTCTACATGCCGCTTGAGGAGGCGCAGCTCTATTTCAACGCCGAAGGCGTGGTGCAGTCGATCGAGCTGTTCGTCGCCAATCCCGATGCCGTCGACGAACTCCGTCCGAAACTCGAGGAAGCCGCAGGCCGGCAGGTGTTCATCACCGACTGGCGGCAGCGCAACCAGACCTTCTTCTCCGCCTTGCAGGTGGAGCGCAACGTCATGTTCATGATCCTGACGCTGATCGTGCTGGTGGCGGCGCTCAACATCATCTCCGGCCTGATCATGCTGGTGAAGGACAAAGGCAGCGATATCGCCATCCTGCGCACCATGGGAGCCACCTCCGGCTCGATCATGCGGATCTTCTTCATGACGGGGGCCGCCATCGGCATCGCCGGCACGCTGGCCGGCGTCCTGCTCGGCGTCATCGTCTGTCTCAACATCGAATCGATCCGGCAGTTCTTCTCGTGGATTTCCGGCACGGTGCTGTTCGACCCGGAACTCTATTTCCTCAGCCAGCTTCCCGCCGATATGAATGTCGGCGAAACGGTCTCTGTGGTGATCATGGCGCTGACCCTGTCGTTCCTCGCCACGATCGTTCCCGCCTGGCGCGCTTCACGGCTCGATCCCGTGCAGGCGCTGCGTTACGAATAAGGACGACACGCATACATGAAACGCAAAATCGCACTGCAGCTATCCGGGGTCGAGCGCCATTATGGCCAGGGCGACACGGTTCTGTCGATTCTCAAGGGCGCGGATTTCACGCTGCATTCCGGCGAGATCGTCGCCCTGGTGGCGCCATCCGGCACCGGCAAGTCGACGCTGCTGCACGTCGCCGGGCTGCTGGAGCATCCGGATAAGGGCGACGTCTTCATCAACGGCAAGAGCTGCAACAATCTCTCCGACGAGCAACGCACCGCGATCCGGCGTTCGGAAATCGGCTTCGTCTACCAGTTCCATCACCTGCTGCCGGAATTTTCGGCGCTGGAAAACATCATGATGCCGCAGCTGATCGGCGGTCTGCCCTGGAACGAAACCCGCGAGCGCGCCAGCCAACTGCTCGACTACATGCGCATCGGCCACCGCGCCTCCCATCGCCCGGCGGAGCTTTCCGGCGGCGAGCAGCAGCGCGTGGCGATTGCCCGTGCCGTTGCCAATGCGCCGCTGGTGCTGCTGGCCGACGAGCCGACGGGCAATCTCGACCCCGAGACTGCCCACTACGTCTTCGACGCGCTGGAGGCGCTGGTGCGCCAATCCGGCCTGGCCGCCGTCATCGCCACGCACAATCTCGACCTTGCCCGCCGCATGGATCGTCGCGTGACGATCAGCGACGGCAAGGTACACGAACTCTGATCCTGCGATTTCCCTTGCGGTTCAATCGTTACCGCAGGGGCCACGGTCCTTGGTGTCGTCCCAATTCTGAATGGTGATGAACTTCGGTTCGACGCGCAATTCCTTGTCGTTCACCTTCGCCTTGCCCGTCAGCACGTTGTAATCGCAATTCGTTCCGGCATCCGGATCGAGCGTGTCGTAATCGTTGTATGTATAGCCGGCGACGACGAAATCGCCGTTGCGATAAGCGAGCGTCATCTGCTGTTCCCAGCGGTTGCGGCCGATACCGCTGTTTTGCGAATGCACGGCGAGCGAGCCGTTCGGCAGAGCGGTCAGCGACGGGTCCTGCCCGAACATGCCTTCTAGGCTGCTGTTGCCCCAGATCTTGCCCGGCGCCTCGGCCACGAGCTTGAGCAGAGGATGATCCTTGTCGCGGACATAGATATAGATGCCGATCATGTCCTCGCCTTCCGGCGGCGCCACAAGGAGTGCGAGATCGGACTGGTCGTCCTTATTCCAGTCGCCAGTCACGGCATCGATGATGCGCTCCGGAGCGATCGGTTCTGCGGCGAAAGCGACGGAAGCGCAGGTGGCAACCGCCAGGGCGGCGAGCAAGGCTCGGATCATTCTCGTACTCCTCTTTTTCGACTGTGTTTTCATAGCCAAAGCCTGGGGAAGGGTCCAGCATCCGCGTGACGGGAGAATAGCGGGGAACGGCTCAAAATTGGGATTGACACGTGAACCAAAAGAGAACAAAATAAAAACATAAGAGGTAAGGAGAGGTGCAATGACTGATTTTATTCGTGATATCGCTGCCTTCGCTTCCATCGTGACGTTTATCGCCAGCCTGTCCGTCATCATGATGGCGATGTGAGATTATTCCCTAAGCCTGCCATAAATCTCTGCAGAACCTTTTGGCCTTACTGGACTCTGTTGCCGGGCAGGCCGACAATCGAGCTTGATTCAGCTGAGTGATTGGAAGGCATGCGATGGGTACGGTAGAGGCTATCTCGGGCGGCAATGGCGAAAACCGGGGTCCACTGCAATTTGTCCACCTCCGGGTTCATTCTGCCTATTCGTTGCTTGAGGGGGCGCTGCCCCTCAAGAAGATCCTGAGCAAGGCTGCCGCCGATGGACAGCCGGCCATCGCCGTTACCGACACCAACAATCTGTTCGTCGCGCTGGAGTTTTCCGAAAAGGCAGTCAGCGAGGGCTTGCAGCCAATCATCGGCTGCCAGGTCTCGATCGACATGGAAGACGGTCAGGAGACCGACAAGCGCGGGCTGCAATCGTTCGTCAAGCTGCCATCCATTGTGTTGCTGGCCGCCAATGCGAAGGGGTATGAAAATCTGGTCGATCTCGTCAGCCGTGCCTATCTCGGCGGTGAGGGCAACGGCTCCGTCAATATCCGTCTGTCCTGGTTGCAGGAAGGGAACACCGACGGGTTGATCGTGCTCACCGGTGGTGTCGGCGGTCCGGTCGATATGGCCTCGAAGGAGGGGCAGGCGGCAATGGCCGAACAGCGTCTCTTGACGCTGAAGGGGCTTTTCGGCGACCGGCTTTACATCGAGTTGCAGCGGCACGGCAGCTACGACCGGCGACATGAGGCGAGGATGATCGACCTCGCTTATGCCCATGACGTGCCGCTGGTGGCCACCAACGAAGCATTTTTCCCATCTCCGGACGATTTCGATGCCCATGACGCGCTGATGGCGGTGGCACACAATGCAATCGTCTCCGACGATAGCCGGTTCCGCCTGACGCCGGACCACTATCTGAAAAGCCGGGCAGATATGGCCAGGCTGTTTGCGGATCTGCCGGAGGCTTTGGAAAACACGGTCGAGATCGCCCGGCGTTGTTCCTTCGTGCTGAAGACCCGCAAGCCGATCCTGCCGCGCTTTACCAGCACGGCTGCAAGCGATGCGGAAGAAGCCGAACGCGCCGAGGCGGGGGAGTTGCGCCGGCAGGCCGAAGAAGGACTGGATCAGAGGCTGGCGACCCTCGGCCTGGCGGAGGGATACGACGAAAAGGAATATCGCGAACGCTTGCAGTTCGAACTCGGCGTCATCGAGCGCATGAAGTTTCCGGGCTACTTCCTGATCGTTGCCGACTTCATCAAATGGGCCAAGCTGCAGGACATCCCGGTCGGCCCGGGTCGTGGTTCGGGTGCCGGTTCTCTCGTTGCTTATGCATTGACGATTACCGACGTCGATCCGTTGCGGTTCTCGCTGCTGTTCGAACGTTTCCTCAATCCGGACCGCGTGTCGATGCCGGACTTCGATATCGACTTCTGCCAGGACAGGCGCGAAGAAGTCATCCGCTACGTGCAGCAGAAATACGGCCGCGAGCAGGTGGCACAGATCATCACCTTCGGTTCGCTGCAGGCGCGTGCGGCGCTGCGCGACGTCGGCCGCGTGCTGGAAATGCCTTATGGCCAGGTCGACAAGATCTGCAAGCTCGTGCCCAACAACCCGGCCAATCCGACCCCGCTGCACAAGGCGATCGAGGAAGAGCCGAAACTGCGCGAGGAGGCGGAGAAGGAGCCGGTCGTCGCCCGCCTGCTCGACATCGCCCAGAAGATCGAGGGCCTGTATCGTCACGCCTCGACGCATGCCGCCGGCATCGTCATCGGCGATCGGCCGCTGTCGAAGCTGGTACCGATGTATCGCGATCCGCGTTCGGACATGCCGGTTACCCAGTTCAACATGAAGTGGGTCGAGCAGGCCGGCCTGGTGAAGTTCGACTTCCTCGGCCTCAAGACGCTGACCGTGCTGAAGACCGGCGTCGATTTCATTGCCAAGCGTGGTGAGGAGGTCAAACTCGAAAGCCTGCCGCTGGATGATGCAAAAACCTACGAGATGATGTCGCGCGGCGAAACGGTCGGCATCTTCCAGGTGGAAAGTGCCGGCATGCGCAAGGCGCTGATCGGCATGCGCCCGGACTGCATCGAGGACATTATCGCGCTGGTGGCGCTGTATCGCCCGGGGCCGATGGAAAACATCCCGGTCTATAACGCCCGCAAGCACGGCGAGGAGGAGATCGAGAGCATCCATCCGATGATCGACCACCTGCTCAAGGAGACGCAGGGTGTCATCGTCTACCAGGAACAGGTGATGCAGATTGCCCAGGTGCTTTCCGGCTATTCGCTCGGCGAAGCCGATCTTCTGCGCCGCGCCATGGGCAAGAAGATCAAGGAGGAGATGGACAAGCAGCGCGAGCGTTTCGTCACCGGCGCCGTCAAGAACGGGGTGTCGAAGCCGCAATCCGACCTGATCTTCGACCTGCTGGCCAAATTCGCCAATTACGGCTTCAACAAGTCGCATGCGGCTGCCTATGCCATCGTTTCTTACCAGACGGCCTATCTCAAGGCGCATTACCCGGTGGAATTCCTCGCCGCGTCGATGACCTACGATATGTCGAACACCGACAAGCTCAACGATTTCCGGCAGGATGCCAAGCGGCTGGGCATCAAGGTCGTGCCGCCATCGGTGCAGACCTCCTTCCGGATGTTCGAGACCGGCGATAACTGCATCTTCTATTCGCTCGCCGCCATCAAGGGTGTCGGCGAGGCTGCCGTCGAGCACATCGTTGCGGTGCGCGGCGACAAGCCGTTCGCCAGCATCGAGGAATTCTGCCTGCGCATCGATCCGAAGCAGGTGAACCGCCGGGTGTTCGAAAGCCTCATCTCGGCCGGTGCCTTCGATTGTTTCGGCCGCGACCGCGCCGAGATGATCGCCGGGCTTGATCGCATCATCGGTTATGCCCTGCGGGCGCAGGAAAACAAGACGAGCGGCCAGTCGGACATGTTCGGCTCAGGGGCTGCGACCGGGCCGGAAATCATCACTTTCCCGACGTTCGCGCCATGGCTGGCCTCCGAAAAGATGCACCGCGAATTCCAGGTCCTCGGCTTCTATCTGTCGGCACACCCGCTGGACTCCTATGCGAGCCTTCTGTCGAAGATGCGGGTGCAGAGTTTTGCAGATTTTTCCGCCGCGGTAAAACAGGGCGCCTCCGCCGGACGGCTGGCCGGCACGGTGACGATGAAGCAGGAGCGCAAGACGCGTACGGGCAACAAGATGGGCATCGTCTCCTTTTCCGATCCCTCCGGTCAATATGAAGCCGTGCTGTTCTCCGAAGGCCTCAATCAGTACCGTGACCTGCTGGAACCCGGTAAATCGCTGATCCTCACCGTCAATGCCGAGGAGCGGCCGGAAGGTATCGGCCTGCGGATCCAGACGGCACAATCGCTCGAGGAAAAATCGATCCAGATGCAGAAGGCCCTGCGCATCTATGTGCGCGATGCCGGTCCGCTCAAAACCGTTGCCGCCCATCTCAATGCCAAGGGGGATGGGCTTGTGTCGTTTGTCGTGATCAAGGAAGACGGCCAGCGCGAGATCGAGGTGGCGCTGACGGAGAAGTATCGCATCTCGCCGGAGATCGCCGCGGCATTGCGCTCCGCTCCGGGGGTCGTCGACGTCGAACTCGTCTGACCGGATTTTGAAAAGGCTTGGAGCAATTCCTGCAAAAATGTAGAGCGGTTTTGCGTCCGGAAATGCTCTGATATTACAGAGATATAACAAAGGCGCCTGAATCAATGTTTCAGGCGCCTTTGCTTTTGGGTGAAGTTGCAGCCTTGCGGCTCAGCTCTTCGATTTTCCCTTCGGTGTCCTTTTCGTCAACGTGATGAAATCGGTGCCCTGGCCGGTTTCCGAGCCAAGGCCGACATCGGCAATCGTCAGCGACGAGCCGTCGCTCAGAAGCGTTTCGATTTTGCGGCGCACGTCGTCGGGGATGCGGATGCGATCGAGCGTCTTGGACATCAAGTCAGGATCCTTGGCATCGGCGCCGGCGGTGATGCCGAGACGCTTCATTTGCTGGTCGCTAAGATGGTTGTCGAGGCTGAGCGCATGCCATTCCACCTTGCCAGCAGTCCGCATCACGTCTGTCGCTTCGAAGAACAGTGTGCCGAGCGCCACTTCCGGCTGGTCGATGACCACGGGCGCCTCGATGATCGGCTTGAATTTCTGGCGCACAAGGATCTGGCCGGAGGGCGGCGTGCCCTTGCCGGCGGCCTTGTAAAGAGCCGCCATAAAGTCCGAGCTGAGCAATTCGCCCTTGGCCGGCAGGTTGTTGGCTGTCTTGAAGGCGTTGATGGCGGCGATCGTCACGCTGCCGGCCTGGCCATCGACATCGCCGGCGGCATAACCGAGGGCATTGAGCAGTGTCTGGGCGTCGATCATCGCTTCACGCGCCCCGCGGCGGGTGATGAGGATACGAATCGGCGGCATTTCCTCGATCACGGCGGTTGCCGTGGCGCCGATCTTCGGCAGCACCTCGTTCATGGCGAGTTCGACCGGCCGCAGAACGGGGTCGGGCGTCGTCGGGCGCAGTTCCGCATCCGACATCAGTTGTTCCTCGACCAGCGGATTGTGCGGCTTGAAAAGGTTTGCGTGGCTGAAGGCGACAGGCACCACCGGCTCGTCGGTGATGATCACATGCGCGCCGCGTTCCGTCATCTGGAACAGCGCCTTGGCGAATTTCCCCGGCATGCGTACGCAGCCATGCGAGGCCGGATAGTTCGGCACATGGTTGGATTCGTGCAGGGCAACGCCGGACCAGGTGATGCGCTGCATGTAGGGCATCGGCGCGTTCGAATAGAGGTTGGATTCGTGATACTTCTTCTTCTCCAGGATGGAGAAGATACCGGTCGGCGTCGAATGGCCGGGCTTGCCGGTAGAGACCTTCGACGTCGCCACCACCTGGTCGCCATTATAGACGACGAGCGACTGGGTGTCGCGCGAAACGATGATCTGCAACGTTCGGCCATCATTCGCCAGTGCCGGCGGCGTGAAGGCGGTTGCAGCAAGCAGGGAAAGGCTGACGCCCAAGATCAAACGTGAAACCATCGTGCTATTCCTGACGCAAAACATATGCCGACAAAATATGTCGTGAAGTTTAAGGAAGTTTTGAAGCGTAGAGGAATTCCGGAAAGCAGCTGAAACAATCGAAAATCGCCGTTCCACATAACAACTAAGCATCCGTAAACGATTTTGTACACATGCGTCGCGGAGCGGTTTCGAAACATCACGAATTATTGATCGCGTCGGCCCGTCCGGAAGGTATAACCGGTTTCGACGGTGTTTTTCCCGAATTTTTCGCGAAGCTTGTCGACCGCCGCTTCGGCGGCAGCGCGACGGGAGGCGTGGGCATCCACGAGGTCGGGCGGGTCGGCCCGGCCGGGGTCGGTGAGATCCGTGACGCCGATGCCGAGAAGACGAAATTTCGTTCCATCTGTCTCTTTCTCCAGCATCGCCAGGCCGGTGCGGAAAATGCGGTCGGCAAGCTGCGTCGGGTCTTCCAGCCGCTTGTTGCGGGTGCGGATCTTGAAATCCGCGGTCTTGAGTTTGAGCACGACGGTGTTGCCGGCAATGGCGCTCTTTTTCAGCCGCCAGGCCACCTTTTCGGAAAGACTGCGCAGGAGAGGCACGAGGTCGTCGAAGCGGGCGATGTCGTCGAAGAACGTCGTCTCTGCCGAGACGCTCTTGGCGGCGTCGTTGAGGTGCACTTCGCGATCATCGATGCCCCGCGACAGGCGATACAGGCGCTGACCCATGGTGCCGTAGCGGCGCATCAGTTCGGCTTCCTCCATCGTCTGCAACTGTCCTATGGTGCGGATACCGTCGCGTTCCAGCGTTGCCGCAAAAGCCTTGCCGACGCCCCAGATCGTCGTGACCGGGCGCGGAGCCAGGAAATCGAGCGCTTCCCGCTGACCGATGACCGAGAAACCACGCGGCTTCTGCAGGTCAGAGGCGACCTTGGCGAGAAACTTGCAGTAGGAAAGACCGATGGAGATGGTGATGCCGAGCTCGCTTTCCACGCGTTTGGCAAAGCGGGCGAGGGTGCGCGCCGGCTAGTCGTGATGCAGCCTTTGCGTTCCGTCGAGTTCGAGAAATGCTTCGTCGATCGACAGCGGTTGCACCAGCGGCGTCAGATCCTGCATCATCGTCCGCATCTGCCGGCCGACTTTTACGTATTTTTCCATGTCGGGGCGGATGACCACGGCATCCGGACAGGCTTCGAGCGCCTTGAACATCGGCATCGCCGAGCGTACGCCGTGGATACGGGCGATGTAGCAAGCAGTGGAGACGACGCCGCGCTTGCCGCCACCGATGATGATCGGCTTGTCGAGAAGGTCGGGATTGTCGCGTTTTTCGATCGCCGCATAAAAGGCGTCGCAATCGATATGGGCGAGCGTCAGATCGTAGAGTTCGTCATGATAGACCAGCCGCGGACTGCCGCAGGCGCGACAACGACGGGCGGATGCCTGTTCGGACAGGCAGTCGCGGCAGAATCCGGTTTGGGACTTGGGCTCGGCGCTCATGTTCGGAACAAAGGTTGAACAAATCGACGCTACGCCAGGACGGGCGAATCCTCAAGGCCCGGCTTTATTCGGCCGGCTTTTTCCCGGGGAAAGGCATCGGGCCGGTGCCTCGTGTTGCTTGCGCAGCCGCTCTCAACCAGCTTGTGGACGAATGTCGGTGCAGACATGTGCCTGCAACAGACCGAAGGCCTCGGGCCATCCGGCCACGGTGCGAATACCGGCGCAGGGCTGCGGGGCGAGGGCGCGGAAATCGGCGTTGGCGATCATCGTCAGCAGCAGGCACTCCGGCACATGCTCGCGGACGGACAACAGATTGCGTTCGATATCGTCGATGAAGGCGACCGGCAGCGGGCGGGCGCGGTGCAGGGCTGTGACGACAAGGCCTTTCGGCCCCTCCGTCGCCACCATGGGAAAATGCAGATCGAACCGGTCAAGCAGGCTGCGTCGGACAATCCGGTGACGTGGCGACATGGCGGTCAGGAAAACGATATCGGCATCGTCCGCCAACCGATGCAGCGTCTCGACCGCCTGTTCCGCCGGCATCTGCCACTTGTCCTGGGCGGCAAAGAAGGCATCGAGGAAGCCGGAGACAATGGCGGCCTCCGGAAATGAGCCGTCCAGCGTCGAAACGATATTGCCGTGCAGGTGGAATGAACGCGGCAGAAGCTCGTGATCCTGGCTGCGCAGGAAGGCGGCAAACGGTGAAATGAACTCCAGCACCACCTCGTCGATGTCGCAGACGATCAGCGGCCTGTCAGTCAGCTGGATGTGGCTGAGATCGCAATCCAACGCTGCCATCAGTATTCTCCGGAGTCCAGCCCCGGCTTCGAGAGCTTGTGCCAGGCGGCCATGACGGTTTCGGGAGCCGTGTCCGTCGCAGCGCAGAAGGCCATCAGGGTGGGTTCGTGTCCCATGATGAAATCGATCAGCCCGGCGAGAAAGCCGGTGTCGTTCATGGCATGGCGCAATTCGCCGGGTGCAACGCCCGTCAGGGCCAAGAAACGCGACAGCATGTCCGGTTCGTTTGCCAGCCAGGACAAGACGGCGATCGCCGTTTCCTGCGGATCAGCGGCTTTCGCCGCGCCTATTTTCGAACTGTTATGCATTTTGACGATCGGTTACCTTTTTCTCAACCAAATCCACCTAATCTGCCGGGCGAGATTGTAGAATGAATCCGCCGGACACCTATATAGATGATGTGCCGGCCGGAAAAGGATTCAAGGACAAGCCGTAATGCCAAAACAGGTCATGATCGTAGAAGACAATGAGCTCAATATGAAGCTCTTTCGGGATCTGATCGAGGCCTCCGGCTATACGACCATTCAGACCCGAAACGGAATGGAAGCCCTGGACCTTGCGCGCAAGCACCGCCCGGATCTCATTCTCATGGATATCCAGCTTCCGGAAGTCTCTGGCCTGGAAGTCACCAAGTGGCTGAAGGAAGACGACGACCTGCACGTCATTCCGGTGATCGCCGTCACGGCCTTCGCCATGAAGGGTGACGAGGAGCGGATCAGGCAGGGTGGATGCGAAGCCTATGTTTCCAAGCCGATTTCCGTGCCGAAATTCATCGAAACGATCAAGACCTATCTCGGCGATGCCTAAGGGAGCGGGAACGACACGATGACTGCACGTATCCTGGTGGTGGACGACATTCCTGCCAACGTCAAACTGCTCGAAGCGCGTCTTCTCGCCGAATATTTCGATGTGTTGACCGCTGCAGACGGCAAGTCGGCGCTGGAGATCTGCGATCGCACCCAGGTGGACCTCATCCTTCTCGACATCATGATGCCGGGCATGGACGGTTTCGAGGTCTGCGAGCGCATCAAGGCCAACCCTCGCACCACGCATATTCCGGTCGTCATGGTGACGGCGCTGGACCAGCCCTCCGACCGGGTGAGGGGCCTGAAAGCCGGGGCTGACGATTTTCTCACCAAGCCCGTCAACGACCTGCAGCTCATTTCGCGCGTCAAGAGCCTGCTGCGCCTCAAGACCCTCAGCGACGAATTGCGTTTCCGCGCCGAGACCGCACACAATATCGGGCTCGAGGAAATGCTGAAGACAGACGGCAGGAGCGAAGAGGCGGCCCAGGTGCTGCTGGTCGACGGCCGCGGCAGCTCGCAGGAGCGTATCATCAGGGCGTTGAAGCCGATCGCCGATGTCATGGCGATGTCGGATCCGCAAGCGGCGCTGTTCGAGGCGGCGGAAAACCCGTTCGAACTCGTCATCGTCAATTCGAATTTCGACGACTACGATCCGCTGCGTCTGTGCTCGCAGCTGCGATCGCTGGAACGGACGCGCTTCATTCCGATCTTGCTGATCACCGAACAGGGTGCCGACAGCATGATCGTGCGGGCGCTCGATCTCGGCGTCAACGACTACATCGTCCGGCCGCTCGATCCGAACGAACTCGTCGCCCGCTGCCTCACCCAGATCCGCCGCAAGCGTTTCAACGACCGCCTGCGCACGAGCGTCAAGCAGACCATCGAACTGGCGGTGACCGACGGCCTGACTGGGCTGAACAACAGGCGTTACCTCGATAATCATCTGAAGCTGTTGTTCAGCCGGGCCATTGCTCGCGGTCGGCCGCTGTCCGTTTGCATTACGGATATTGATCGCTTCAAGAGCGTCAACGACACCTACGGCCACGATGCCGGCGATGAGGTGCTGAAGGAATTTGCCCAGCGCATACGCGGAACGGTGCGCGGTGCCGATCTCGCCTGCCGCTATGGCGGCGAGGAGTTCGTTCTGGTGATGCCGGATACACCGCCGGAAATGGCAGCGGCCGTGGCCGAGCGGTTGCGTGGCCGTATCGAAGGCGAGCCCTTCCGCCTGCCGGGTGGCGATCTGCTGAAACTCACCGCCTCGATGGGCATATCGTCGACCACCGGCGGCATGGAAGCCCCGGAACAATTGCTCAAGCAGGCCGACCGGGCTCTCTACGAGGCAAAGAACGGCGGACGCAACCGCGTCGTGGCGGCAGCGGCCTGAGCGAATCAATTACCGTCGTTACGACAGTATTTTGAAGAACAGCCGGGTTGGCTGGAGCATTGGTGCGTCTGTGGATAACCTTCCCGAAGGAACGCAACCCGCTTTGCTACAAGGTCGCGCAGACGGTGCCGGTTTTTGCCAACTATTAATCGATTGTATAGTGCGTGAAGATTCTCACAATTGTGACCGTGAAAATTTCACGCCTACAACACAATTGAAGCGAAATGGCGCAAGCACGTCACCCTCGACATCTGTCCGGACTTTCACTGTGACAATTAAGCTTTGATTCGATTGGGTATTTAAAAACTTAATGAAATATTGTTTTTCAAGGTTTCAAAATGTACGTGCGGCGAGTGAATCAATATTGATAGTATTTTGTTTGTTTTAATTGGAAAATAAATCGCTCTCCTTGCCATTATCCGTCGTTTTTAACCATAAAGGGACAAGGGTTTGCGCAGGCATTAAGAATTTGTTGATTTTCTTTTCAATTTGGGCAAATTATGCGTCATACAAAGAGACAACGCTCCTCGCAAAGAGGGCAGTCTTACCCCATGATGCTCAGGTCCGCCGCATCTCCTGGGTCGTGGGGTTGGCCGGTTGATATGCTATACGCGGTTCCTCGTGCCGCTGCGTATCAGCCGGCCCCCTTTTCAAACGCCGCTTCCTTCGGGAGGCGGCGTTTTTTATTTCCCGCAAGCCATTTTCACAAAGAAAGATGAAGCCGGCGCAAGGCAACAAAAAAGCGCGACACCCGAAGGCTCGCGCTTTTTTTATAGTCCTGAAACCGAGATCTTACTTGATCTTGGTTTCCTTGAATTCGACGTGCTTCTTGGCAACCGGGTCGTACTTGGTCTTCGTCATCTTATCCGTCATCGTACGGCTGTTCTTCGTCGTGACGTAGAAGAACCCGGTGTCAGCGGTCGACAGCAGCTTGATCTTGATAGTTGTAGCTTTCGCCATGGTCGTGGTCCTGCCTTTAATAAAAACGAAGCCGTGGACGGCCGGAAAGGGTCCACGGCTATTTCTGGCGCGAAACTACAAATCGCGCGTGAAAAGTCAAGTCTGTTTTGGCCTGAAAAGCAGGCGAGCCACCGAAAGCAGCACGTAGAGGCCAAAGAAGGCGGTAATTGCCCATGCAAATCCGTTATTGCCGGTCATATCGATGGTGGCGCCGATGACTTGCGGACCGGCAACGGTGCCGATGGCATAACAGAAGATGAAGGCCGCATTGGCGGCCGCCAGATCCGCACCGGTGAGTCGCGAGCCGAGATGGCTGAGCCCGACCGTGTAGAGGCCGGCAACGCAGCCGCCCCAGAACAACAGCACGGCCGCCATCATCAGCCAGTTGCCCGCCAGCAGCGGCAGCGTCAACGCGCCGGCGAGGCCAACGACGGCCATGATCGAAAGCAGCGTACGCCGGTCGGCGATGCGGTCGGACAGCATGCCGAGCGGGATCTGGAAGATGACGTTGCCGATGCCCATGATGGTCAGCAGCAGCGCCGCCTGTGTTTCCGTGAAGCCGGAACGGGTGGCATAGATCGGAAACAGCGATAGGCCGCCGGCCTCGACCGCACCGAAGACGAAAACCGCCGCCGTGGCGCTCGGAACGAGGAAGACGTAGCGGAAGAAGTGCAGCTCCGGTTTCTCGTCCAGAACCGGACTTTCGTAACGGGCAATGAAGATCGGTATGGCGGCAAGCAGGATCGCACCAGCGCCGATCAGGAACGGAAATACGCCCTCGCTGCCGACGATGGAGAAGATGAGCGGCCCGGCAGCAAAGCCGAGCGACAGCACCGTGGAATAGATGCCAAGCACCATGCCGCGGCGGGAGGGCGGGGAGGCGGCGTTGATCCAGAATTCCGAGAGCACGAAAAGGGTGGTGGTGGCGCCGTGGAAGACCACACGCAGCGGAAACCACATCCAGAAGGCTTCGGCATAATAGAAGCCAAGCGCGCTGACGGCGGCCAGCAGCACGGCCCACAGCATGGTATTGGCGACACCGAAGCGGTGGGCGAGCCAGGTGGTCACAGGCGCCGCGGCCATGGCGGCGACGCCTGCCATGGCCGAGTTGAAGCCGATCAGCGTCGAGGAAATGCCGCGCTTTTCCAGGATGATGCTGAGCAAGGGCAGGCCGAGGCCGATGGCGATGCCGACGGCGCTGATCGCCGAAATGGCGGCCACCAGCGACGGCCAATGAATTTCCTCGACGTGACCCGAAGCGCCGTTGGGCGGCTGAGACATAAAATGATCCTGCTACACTGTGCTGCGGAATGACTGCCCGCGACGGCTATAATAAAACGGCACTGGGCTGCCAAACGGTAAAGCCGGGTCCATGCTCATCAGTTTTTTCAAGTCTTCGAGAACGGTGCGGGTTATCAGGGGCATGGTCAGGCTGTCGACATCGCGTAGATCGAGCCAGCGCAGATCATGCAGTTCCCCTGTATCACGGATGAGATCGGGATTTATTCCGGCTTCGTCGGCAAAGGTCGAAAAGAAGCGGGTGTCGAAACGCCGCACGTTGCCGGGTGGCGTCACCGCACGCGCGACATAACGCAACGTGTGCAGGCTGGCCCTGAGTTGGCCGCTGGCGGCATCCCCCAGCGTCAAGCCGGTTTCCTCATGCAGTTCGCGAAGGGCTGCCAGCGCGATTGCCCGGGCGCTGCGTTCCGTTCCCCGTTCGCCTGTGAGCTTGGCGAGCACCAGGGGGTGAAGGTCGGATGCAAAGGGCAGCGCATGGTCGGATGCATCCCGCCGCCCGCCGGGAAAGACGTAGGTATCCGGCATGAACACATGGCGGCTGCTGCGTTTGCCGACCAGCACGCGCGGATGGCCGGTCGTGCGGTCGATCAGGACGATCGTCGCGGCGTCGCGCGGCCGAACGGAGGGACCGGCCGGGCGCTCGGCGGAGACTTCGACGCCCCATTCGGTCTTTTCGCCCGGTCGTTTCACTCGCGTTGTTCTCCGCTGTTGGGCTCGTCGAGCTCGTCCTTGTGCCCACCGAAGCCGTGCATACGCAGCGCCCATTGCAATCCGATGACGCCCCCCTTGATCGGCTGGATCGACAGCATCGCCGTCAGCACCGTAATGGGTGCCCAGATCGCCAGGTGCGTCCACATCGACAGCGGCCAGACCAGATCCGTCATCATGTAGCCGCCGACCGTAACGTGGCCGATGATGAAGATGACGAGATAGGGCGGCAGGTCATCGGAGCGCTGATGGAACATTTCTTCGCCGCAAGCGGCACAATGATCGACCGGCTTTAGAAACGCACGGAACAGTCGGCCGCTGCCGCAGGCGGGACAGCGGTTGAGGATGCCCCGGGCAATGGAGCGCCCCACGGGTCGCTCCGCCACATCCGGACCGCCGAAGCGGATCGGTTCGTTGTGCTGTTGCGTGGCCATAGACGATCCTTCCTGAAAGCGTTTCTTGGCGGCCTTAGCGGCGACCGCGCGGCGGGCGGGTGCCCGCCTGTTTGCGCTGTCCGGCACCGCGCCGCGACGTCTTGTGGAACGAGCGCACTGCCGTCGGCATCTTGCGCCCTTCGCTCAGCATCTCGAACCGCAACGCGCCGGCAAGCGGCACTGCCTCGGCCAACCGCACCTGTACCGGGTCACCAAGGCGATAACCGAGACCCGTGCGTTCGCCCGAAAGCGCCTGATGCGCCTCGTCGTAGATGAAGTAGTCGTTGCCGAGCGTCGAGATCGGCACAAAACCGTCGGCGCCGTAATCCGGCAGGCTGATGAACAGGCCGGATTTGGTGACGCCCTGGACGCGGCCGGCAAACTCCTCGCCGATGCGCCCGACGAGGTGATGGGCGATCAGCCGGTCGACGGTCTCACGTTCGGCCGCCATGGCGCGACGCTCGAAGGTGGAGATTTCCGCGGCGATGTCGTCGAGCGAGGCTTCTTCGTCCGGCGTAATCCCGCCTTCACCGAAGCCGAGCGACCCCACCAAGGCGCGATGCACGATCAGGTCGGCATACCGGCGGATCGGCGAGGTGAAGTGGGCGTACTTCATCAGGTTGAGACCGAAATGGCCGATATTTTCCGGGCTGTAGATCGCCTGGCTCTGCGAGCGCAGCACCATCTCGTTGACCATGGTCTGGTGCGGCGTGTCTTCCGCTTTCGCCAGAATGCCGTTGAAGGAGTTGGCGCGCACGTTGCCGCCCTTGGCCAGCGGAATGCCGAGTGTCGCCAGGAACTCCCGCAGCGTCTCCTGCTTGGCAAGCGACGGCGCGTCGTGGATGCGGTAGATCAGCGGCTGGCGCTTCTTCTCCAGCGTTTCGGCGGCGGCGACGTTCGCCTGGATCATCATCTCCTCGATCAGCTTGTGGGCGTCGAGACGCGGCGGCACGAAGACGCGGTCCACCGTGCCGTCGGGCTTGAGCAGGATCTTGCGCTCCGGCATGTCGAGGTCCAGCGGCTGGCGCCGGTCGCGACCGCGCTTCATCACGCGGTAGGCATGCCACAGCGGCTTGAGGATCGGCTCGAGCAGCGGACCGGTCTTGTCGTCGGGCGCGCCGTCGATGGCGGCCTGCGCCTGCTGGTAGGAGAGTTTCGCCGCACTCTTCATCATGATGCGATGGAAGGTGTGGCCGATCTTGCGGCCTTCGGAGGAAAACATCATCCGTACGGCCAGCGCCGGCCGGTCGACGCCTTCCTTCAGCGAGCAGAGGTCGTTGGAGATGCGTTCCGGCAGCATCGGCACGACGCGGTCGGGGAAATAGACCGAGTTGCCGCGCTTCAGTGCTTCTTGGTCGAGCGGCGATTTGGGCCGCACGTACCAGGAGACATCGGCGATCGCCACCGTGACGATGACGCCGCCTTCATTGTCCGGCGAGGGATCGGCTTCGGCATAGACGGCGTCGTCGTGGTCCTTGGCATCGGCCGGGTCGATGGTGATCAGCGGCAGGCTGCGCCAGTCCTCGCGGTAGGCCATGGTCGCGGCCTTGGCCGCTTCGGCTTCGGCCTCGACGGCCGGCGGGAAGATGTGGGGAATGCCATGCGCATAGATGGCGATCATCGAGATCGCCTTTTCCGAGGCGACCGAACCGACCACCGAGAGCACCTTCGCCCGCGGCAGGCCGAACCGGCCGAGCCGCGCCACTTCGACCTCGACGAGATCGCCGTCCTTGGCCTCGCCGGTCGAGTCCGGATCGATGACCATCTCCTCGCCGCGCTTTTCGATCGGCATCAGCCGCCCGCCGCCACCCGGCGTTTCGCGGAAAACGCCGAGCACGGCGTTCATGCGCTTGTCGATGACCTTGATGATGCGGGCGGTATAGGCCGGGCCTCCACGCTCGCTCGCCGGGAAGATCTTTGCCAGGATGCGGTCGCCGAGGCCGGCTGCCGGCGTCTTGCCCTTGCCGCGTTTTTCGGAGGATTGGCGGATCAGCACCGCCGGTGCGACACCGGCATCCTCGGGCCATTCGGCCGGGCGGCCGATCAGTTCGCCGTCCTTGTCGCGCGTGGTGATGTCGATGACGGTGACCGGGGGCAGGGCGCCGGGGCGGATCAGGGATTTGCGGCTCTTCTGGACGAGGCCGTCTTCTTCGAGCGAACGCAGGAGGTTCTTCAGCTCGACGCGGCTTTCGCCTTTCAGGCCGAAGGCCTTGGCCAATTCGCGTTTGGAGGCTTTTTCGGGATGATCGGCGATGAAGCGCAGGATCACGTCCCGCGGCGGCAGCATGCCTTGAATGATGCTGTCGCCGCTTGTGGCAGTCTCCGCGCGGGCGGCCCTGCCAGCCCGTTTGCCGGTCTGTGCTGCCTTGCCGCGCGGTTCTCTATTCGTCATTTAACTCTTCTTTGTCTTCGAGGCCGTCTTGGCCTTCGGTTTTGCCGCAGCCTTTGGCTTGGCGGCCTTCTTTGTTTCGCTCGTCTCGCCGTCGGCTTTGGCCTTTGCCGCCTTGGCGGGGGCCTTCGCCTTTTTGGGGGCCTTGCCGGTGGAAGGCTTGCCGCCCTTCTCGACGATCAGCGCCAGCGCTTCCTCGACCGTCACAGACTGCGGGTCCTTGCCCTTCGGCAGGGTGGCGTTGACCTTGCCCCAATTGACGTAGGGGCCGTAACGGCCATCACGCACGGTAATGGCGCCGCCATCGGGGTGATCGCCCAGTTCCTTGAGCGCTGCGAGGGCCGCACGTCCACGTCCGCCCGCACCCTTGGTCTGCTTGTCGGCGAGTACGGTCACAGCCCGGTTGAGGCCGATGGTGAACACGTCCTCGATGCCGTCGAGATTGGCATAGGTGCCGTCATGCAGCACGAAAGGACCGTAGCGGCCGAGGCCGGTTGAGATCATCTTGCCGCTCTCGGGATGGGCGCCGACGTCTCGCGGCAAGGAAAGCAACGCCAATGCCTTTTCGTAGTCGATCGTCGCCGGTGTCCAGCCTTTCGGCAGCGAGGAGCGCTTGGCCTCCTTGCCGTCGCCGCGCTGTATATAGGGACCGAACCTGCCGCTGCGCAAGGTGATCTCCTCGCCGGTCAGTGGGTCCTTGCCGAGCGCCTTGGGTTCGTTGAGCGCTGCCGCATCCGCCTCGCCGCCGTTTTCCGACGACAGCTGACGGGTAAAGTTGCACTCCGGATAGTTCGAGCAGCCGACGAAGGCGCCGTACTTGCCGAGCTTCAACGACAGCTGGCCAGTGCCGCACACCTGGCAGACGCGAGGATCGGAACCGTCCTCGCGCTTCGGGAACACCAGCGGCGCCAGCATCTCGTTCAGCGCGTCGAGCACGTTGGTAACGCGCAACTCCTTGGTGTCCTCGATCTGGGCGAAGAAATCGCGCCAGAAGTCGCGCAACACGTCTTTCCAGTTCAGCTCGCCGGCGGAAATGCGGTCGAGCTTTTCTTCCAGGTCGGCAGTGAAATCGTATTCGACATAGCGGTTGAAGAAGCTTTCGAGGAAGGCCGTCACCAGCCGGCCCTTGGCCTGCGGCATCAGCTTGCGCTTGTCGATCGTCACATAGTCGCGGTCGCGCAGCGTCGCCAGCGTCGCGGCATACGTAGAGGGGCGGCCGATGCCGAGTTCTTCCATCTTCTTGATCAGCGAGGCTTCCGAGTAACGCGGCGGCGGCTCGGTGAAATGCTGGGTGGCGTTGACCTTGCGCTTGGCCAGTTGCTCGCGGGCATTGATCTCCGGCAAGCGGCCATCCTCGTCGCCGTCGTCGCTCTGCTCGCCGTCTTCCTTCTGGTCGGTATAGGCGGCGATGAAGCCGTCGAAGCGGATGACCGAACCCACAGCACGCAGCCCGGCCTTTTGGCCGCCATTGTCGGCGAGGATTTCTACGGTGGTCCGTTCGATTTCAGCCGATGCCATCTGGCTGGCAATGCCGCGCTTCCAGACGAGGTCGTAGAGGCGAAGCTGGTCGTCATCGAGGTAGCGGCGGACGGAATCCGGCGTGCGGTTGAAATCCGTCGGGCGGATGGCTTCGTGGGCTTCCTGGGCGTTCTTGGCCTTGGTGGAGTAGAAACGCGGCTTTTCCGGCAGGTAGCGGGCGCCGAACTGGTCGCCGATGGCATGGCGCGCTGCGTCGATCGCTTCCGGCGCCATCTGGACACCGTCTGTACGCATATAGGTGATGAGACCGACCGTCTCGCCGCCGATATCGGTGCCTTCATAGAGCTTCTGCGCCACCTGCATGGTGCGCGATGCCGAGAAGCCGAGCTTGGAAGAGGCGGCCTGCTGCAGCGTCGAGGTGGTGAAGGGCGGCGAAGGGTTGCGCTTGACGGGTTTCGCTTCGACGCTTTCGACGACGTAGCTCGCACCTTCCAGCAGCGACTTCAGCCGGTTGGCATCCTCGCCGTTGCCGATGGCGCGCGGCTGCAGCCGCTTGCCGTCGGCCGAAACCAGCCTGGCCTCGAATTCGTCGCCGCGCGGCGTCTTCAAAAGCGCCGAGATCTGCCAGTATTCTTCCGAAACGAAGCGCTCGATTTCCGACTCGCGGTCGCAGACCAGGCGAAGCGCAACCGATTGCACGCGCCCGGCCGAGCGGGCGCCCGGCAGCTTGCGCCACAGGACGGGCGACAGATTGAAGCCGACGAGATAATCAAGGGCGCGGCGGGCGAGGTAGGCATCCACCAGCGGCACATCGATGTCGCGCGGCTGCGCCATGGCATCGAGCACGGCCTTTTTGGTGATGGCGTTGAAGACGACACGTTTCACCGGCTTGTCGCCGAGGACCTTCTTTTTCTTGAGAAGATCGAGAACGTGCCAGGAAATGGCTTCGCCTTCGCGATCCGGGTCGGTTGCCAGAAACAGGCCATCGGAGGATTTTACCGCGTCGGCAATATCCTTGATACGTTTGGCCGACGCGCCGTCCACCTCCCAGAGCATCTCGAAATCCTGGTCGGGAAGCACGGAGCCGTCCTTGGCAGGCAGGTCGCGAACATGGCCGAAGGACGCCAGAACCTTGTAGCCGGGGCCAAGATACTTGTTGATCGTCTTGGCCTTCGCAGGCGATTCTACCACAACAACATTCATCACGGGTCTCTAATACACTAGGATTGCGCCATGAAACCGGAACTCATGGAAGGATGGAACGCGGTTTTCCGGATTTCCGACATGGACAGTGATTTCGCCGCGGTCAAGAGGCATAGGGCAATTTATATGCCGTTTTCGGGCTGCGCAACGAAATACAACCATTGAGAGCTTCGTCATATATTGCAATTTGAGATAATTGCTCTATCTTCCAAGATGTACAGAATCGAGCATGTTTCGGTTCTGCAGTTTAATATCGGTTCTTATGAAGGCGAGAGTGGAAATGGCTCCCAAGACAGCACAGGCCGATGATGGTGAAGCTTGGCGGCAGAACATCGCCTATATCAGGCAAATGCTCGGCGAGTTGCGCCAGGTTGCCCAGAGCGAAGGGGCCGAGATGTTATGCTACTTCATCGAGATGGCTTACATGGAGGCCGGCGATATCCAGGCGGGCCGCCGCTCAATCCGGCATCACCAGTGATACCAGGCCGCCGGCATGGCGATGCAGCCGTCCGGCAAGATCGAGTTCCAACAAAACCAGATAAACTGTTGCCGCCTGAATTTGCGTATGCCGGATGATATCGTCGATCTCTGCCGGTGTCGGGCCGAGGGCATCGACGATCCGGTCGCGCTCCTCTTCCCCTGGTGGCAGCAGCATCGGCTTTTCGCTTTCGTAGGGCGGTTCGCGCACGGCGGGGTCCGAAAACAGATCGATGCGTGAGATCGGCGACAGTGCATCGAGCACGTCCGCCGCCTCCGTCGTGACGATCGCCCCGTCCTTCAGCAGGCCGTTCGTGCCGTGGCAACGCGGGTCCAGCGGCGAACCGGGAACGGCAAACACCAGCCGTCCGAACTCGCCCGCCAGCCGCGCGGTGATCAGCGAGCCTGATCGGCTTGCCGCCTCGACAACCACCACGCCGAGCGCGGCGCCGGCGATCAGCCGATTGCGCCGCGGAAAATCGCGTGCCCGCGGCTCCCATCCGAACGGCATTTCACTGATGGCCAGTCCCCGCCCGTCGCAGATTTCTTGCATCAGGCCGATGTTTTCTGGCGGATAGGGCTGGTCGAGGCCGCCGGCCATTGCGGCGATCGTGCCGGTCTCCAGGCTGGCACGGTGCGCGGCGGTGTCGATGCCGCGGGCGAGGCCGGAAATGACGGCATATCCCGCCCGGCCCGTATCCCGGGCGATCATCGCGGCAAATTTGGCACCGCTGATCGAGGCATTGCGCGAGCCGACGATACCGACGGCGGGTAGGGTGGCTGCGGAGAGATTGCCCTTGACGGCGAGCAGGGGCGGGGCGCCGTCGATCTGGCGCAGGGCGGGGGGATAGTCCGGTTCGCCGATGCCGACGAAGCGTGCGCCGAATTTCCGGGCGACCGCCAGTTCGCGTTCGGCTTCTTCCACGGTGGCGATCCGCATGGCGCGGGCGGCGCCGCCACGCCGGGAAAGGTCCGGCAGCATCTCCAGCGCCAGTTCCGCCGATCCGCAATGATTGATCAGATCGCGAAAGGTTACGGGTCCGACATTTTCGGTGCGGATCAGCCGGAGCCAGGCGATCCTTTGTTTGTCCGTCAGCGCAATTCCCGTCTTCCTTGCGCCGGCGTTGGACATTTATCCCTTCTTTCCGATCTTGCTTTCGGTGCCGAGTATCAGCCGCTCTATGTTTGGCTTGTGTTTCCACCAGGTGATGATGGTCATTAGTGCCAGAACGAGTGCTACTTTTTCGGCACCCAGTATCCACAATGCAACCGGAATGACAAGGGTTGCAACCAGAGCGGACAGGGAAGAATAACGGCTGAGGAAAGCGATCGTCAGCCAGATGACGGCGAAGACCACCACCATCCACGGTGCGAGGCCGAGCAAGATGCCGATATAGGTGGCGACACCCTTGCCGCCCTTGAAGCCGAGCCAGACCGGAAACAGATGGCCGAGAAAGGCTGCAAAACCGGCGATCAACCCGGCTTCGGCACCAAAAGCCGCATCGGCGAGCAGCACCGCGGCCGTGCCCTTGAAGGCGTCGAGCAACAATGTGGCGAGCGCCAGCTTGCGGTTGCCGGTGCGCAGAACGTTGGTGGCGCCGATATTGCCGGAGCCGATCTTGCGGACGTCACCGAGGCCGGCGGCCCGCGTCAAAAGCAGGCCGAAGGGAATGGAGCCGAGCAGGTAGCCGAGCAGCAGGGAGGCCAGCGCCAGCGGCAGGGTGATCTGCCATGTCAAAAATTCGGTCATTGCGTCTCGCTCCCCATATTCGCATCGCGATTTTCAACGGCTCGCGACCACCGTCAACTACTCGCTCGCCGCAGCCCCTTATCTGCCTGCCGGCATCTTCTTCCTGCAAGCGGGAGGAAGGGTAGGGTTAGGGGCAAAGCGGCAACCGCCAAGCCTCTCAGCCTCGAACTCTCATGCCCCGAAAACCTGCTTGCCCGCCACATAGGTCGCAAGCGCCCGGCCGCTGAAACGGGCATCGTCGAACGGCGTGTTCTTGGAGCGCGACAGCAGCTGTTCCTTGGAGACCAGCCACGGTTCGTCGAGGTCGATCAACGCGATATCCGCCTTGGCGCCGGGTTTCAGCGTGCCGGCATCGAGGCCGAAAATTTCTGCCGGCCGCGTCGACATGGCGGCAATCAGCCGGGCGAGCGGCACACGGCCGTTGTGGTGCAGCCGAAGGGCGGCGGCCAGCATGGTTTCCAGTCCGACGGCGCCATCTTCCGCATCGGCAAACGGCAGCCGCTTGGTATCGACGTCCTGCGGATCGTGCGACGAGACGATAATGTCGATCGTGCCGTCGGCCAGTGCATCGACCATGGCGCTGCGGTCATCTTCAGAACGCAGCGGCGGCGAAAGCTTGAAGAAGGTACGGTATTCGCCGATGTCGTTCTCGTTGAGCGACAGGTGGTTGATCGAGATGCCGCAGGTGACATTGGCGCCGCGTTGGCGCGCGACGCGGATCGCCTCGGCCGATTCCGGCACGGAGATCTTGGCAGCATGATATTTGGCACGCGTCAGCGCGGCGATGCGCAGGTCGCGCTCCAGCGGGATGATTTCCGCTTCCTTCGGCACGCCGGAAAGTCCGAGCCAGCTGGCGAACAGTCCTTCGTTCATCACGCCGTTGGCGCCGAGATATTTGTCGCGGCTCTCGAGCGCGATGACGGCGCCGAATTCGCGCGCATAGGTCATCGCCCGGCGCAGCACCAGCGTGTCGTGGATCGACTTGCGGCCGTTGGTGAAGGCGACGGCGCCCGATTCCATCAGCAGGCCGAATTCGGTCATTTCGACGCCGGCCAGACCTTTGGTCAGGGCCGCGGCCGGATAGACGTTGATCACTGCCTTGTCGCGCGCCGTCTTCAGCACGAACTCAACCAGCGCGATGTCGTCGATGACGGGATCGGTATCCGGCATCATGATGAAGGAGGTGACGCCGCCCGCCGCCGCGGCGCGACTGGCAGAAGCGATGGTCTCGCGGTGCTCGGCACCGGGTTCGCCGACATAGACGCGGGCATCGACGAGGCCCGGGACTGCGACCAGACCGTTGCAATCACGCACGATCGCGCCTTCCGGCGCGCCCTGATTCAGCGCTGCGGCGCCGGCCGCCGCAATCCGGCCGTTTTCGATGACGATCGTGCCGACCTCGTCGAGATTGCGCGAAGGATCGATGATGCGGGCGTTTTTCAGGACGGTGGTCGTGCTCATGCCCGTTCTCCGTTGTTCTGAGAGAGAAGCAAAGCTTCCATGACGGCCATGCGTACGGCGACGCCCATTTCCACCTGTTGCTCGATGACGCTCTGTGGCCCGTCGGCGATCTCGGAGGCGATTTCGACGCCGCGGTTCATCGGCCCGGGATGCATGACCAACGCATCCTCCTTGGCATATTTCAGCTTCTCGGCATCAAGGCCGTAATAATGGAAATATTCCCGCACCGAAGGCACGAAGGAACCGGACATGCGTTCGCGCTGCAGGCGCAGCATCATCACCACATCGGCATCCTTCAGGCCTTCCTCCATCGAGTGGTAGACCTCGACGCTCATGTCGGCGATGCCGGCCGGCAGCAGTGTCGCCGGGCCGACGACGCGCACGCGGGCACCCATGGCATTCAGCAGCAGGATATTGGAGCGTGCCACGCGCGAATGCAGCACGTCGCCGCAGATGGCGACGATGATGCGGGCGAGCTTGCCCTTGGCGCGGCGGATGGTCAGCGCGTCGAGCAGCGCCTGCGTCGGGTGCTCGTGGGCGCCGTCGCCGGCATTGATCACCGAGCAGGAAACTTTTTGCGCCAGAAGCGCGGCGGCGCCGGCGGAGGAGTGGCGCACCACCAGAACGTCCGGATGCATGGCATTCAGCGTCATCGCCGTGTCGATCAGGGTTTCGCCCTTCTTCACCGAAGAATTGCCGACCGACATGTTCATGACATCGGCGCCGAGGCGCTTGCCTGCCAGCTCGAAAGACGATTGAGTGCGTGTCGAGGCTTCGAAGAACAGGTTGATCTGGGTGAGGCCGCGCAGGGTCGAGGTTTTCTTTTCCCGCTGCCGGCTGATCTTCACGGCTTCATCGGCCTTGTCGAGAAGATAACCGATATCCTGCTGGCTGAGACCCTTGATACCGATGAGGTGGCGGTGGGGAAAAAAGACCATGAGGCGCCTCCGGGCAATGTTCAGGCGGTCTATAAAGACTGGCGGCACGGCGGGCAAGCTTCTGCTATGAGGATTGGCATGTGATCCCCAGTGCAATGCACTCCCCAATGCATTCTTAAACAAATGGCACTAGACGCAGGGCTGCGTACAGGAAACGAAGACCCATGACCAAGATGAGCCGGACGGAAGAAAAACTCGCCGAACTGAACCAGCCGAAACCCTGGTCCGGCGTCAATGCCTATCGGCTCGACCCGCTGCTGATGGACCTGACGAACGGCCTGCCGCATGGCTTGCGCGACGATTTCGATGCCATCGGTCGCTACGTCACCTCGCCGGAGGTGCAGGATCTGGCGCGTATGGCCAATGAGGGCGTGCCGAAGCTGCGCACCCACGGACCGCGCGGCGAACGGCTGGATGTCGTCGAATTCCACCCCGCCTGGCATGCGCTGATGCGTCGTTCGATGGCGAATGGGCTGCATTCCTCCCTATGGGACAGCCAGGCGGATCCGGTGGCGAAAGGCAAGGCGCACAAGGTGCGCGCCACCCGCTTCTACCTGACGGCGCAAGCCGAATCCGGCCATCTCTGCCCGCTGACGATGACCAGCGCCTCCGTCGCCGCCCTGATGGCCTCGCCAGCGGTGCAGAAGGAATGGGCGCCGAAAATCCTGTCGCGCAAATATGATTCGGCCAACAAGCCGGCGATGCAGAAGACCGCCGTCACCATCGGCATGGGCATGACGGAAAAGCAGGGCGGCACCGACGTGCGTGCCAACCGTGCCACGGCGGAACGTGTCGGCGAGGGCATCTACCGGCTCTCCGGCCACAAATGGTTCATGTCGGCGCCGATGAGCGATGCCTTCGTCATGCTGGCGAAGACGCGGGAAGGCATTGGCTGCTTCCTCGTGCCGCGGCTTCTGGAAGACGGATCGGGCAACGGCCTGCAGTTCCAGCGCCTCAAGGACAAGGTCGGCAACCGCTCCAACGCCTCCTCGGAGGTCGAATTCACCGATACGTTCGGTTTCCTCCTCGGCGAACCGGATGCCGGCGTGCGCACCATTCTCGACATGGTGACGCTGACGCGGCTCGATTGCGCGCTGGCCTCTGCCGGCATCATGCGCGCCTCGCTGGCCGAGGCCGTCCACCACACACGTGGCCGCAGCGTCTTCGGCAAGATGCTGGTCAGCCAGCCGATCATGACCCGCGTACTCGCCGACATGGCGCTCGACGTAGCGGCGGCCACAGCACTTGCCTTCCGCCTGTCGGATGCCTTCGACCGGGCGCGCGACAGCGCCGAGGACGCGGCCTATGCCCGCGTCATGACGCCGGTGACGAAATACTGGTGCTGCAAGATTGCCCCGGCACTGATCTATGAAGCGATGGAATGCATCGGCGGCAGCGGCTACATCGAGGAGCGGCCGATCGCCCGGCATTATCGCGAGGCGCCGGTCAACGCCATCTGGGAAGGCTCGGGCAACGTCATGGCGCTCGACGTGCTGCGGGTCCTGAGCCGCGGCCGCGATCTCTTCGAAACGGTCTTCGCCGGCATCGCCCGCGATATCGGCCCGTCGGGCCGCAAGACGGTCGAGGTGCTGCGTGCCGCAATGGCGCTGTGCGAACGCGACGAGGGGGCAGGGCGCCTGCTGATCGAGCAACTGGCGCTCGCCGCCGCCGCCGCCGAACTTTACCGCCTCGGCGCTGGACGGATTGCGGATGCTTTCCTGGAAACGCGGCTGGCGGCCGGCTGGCGCTCGACGTACGGCATGCTCGATTCCCGCTTCGACGCGGGGCATATCGTGGATCTGTTGTATCCGCCGGCGGGGTAGGGATGTTGACGGATTTTTGATGTTAGGGGGTGACGGTCCGGAACTCGGCATGCTGGGCCGTTGGTGAAAAACCCCTGGCGTCGCGCATCACGTCGAGATCACCGTCCCAGCCGATACCCCAGAGTTCATCCAGCGCCTGGCGCTGGGAATGGCGGCGGATCATTTCCTTCAGCGCTGCCTCGATTGCTGCCTTCTTCGTCGGCAGGCCACTGGTTTCCATTGCCTCGCGTATGAGTTCGTCATCGATATCGACATTCGTACGCATCATTGTCTCCGATGTGTATGAGCGGATAAAAATATACACATCGGTGGGACCCGGCGAGCCGTCCACAGGCCGCCCACCATGCCGTTAACCTTAACAAAGGGTTTACGTTGCGTGGAAACGGTTAACGCGCCAAGGTCTGGTTAACGAAAATTTAACGACCGGGCATTCCATGCGGAGCCGTTTGGCAAGATATGCGTTGCTGTTCATCATGATGATGTTCTTCGCAGCGCTCGCTCTCGATATCGCAGTGCCGGCAACGGTGCTGGGCGTCATGGCGCTGGTCAACGGGCTGGTGCTGTCCGGCTCGGACGAATGGAAGGAGGAGGCCGCATGAAGTGGTTTCTGATCTTTTGGGCCGGTCCAATCCTGCTGCTCGGCGGCTGGTACGGACTTTCCTACTACGACATGAGCTTCGGCATCTTCATGCTGACCCGCAAGGCGCATGATCTCGTTTTCCAGATCTACGGCAACGTGCTCGGCATTCCACCGGAAACCATTCCGCCGCTCGTCGCCCGCGCCATCGTCGTCGATAGCCTCGTGCTTTTCGCCATTATCGGTTTCCGTCGGCGTAAAACCATCGTTGCCTGGTGGCGTCGGCGTCATCCGGCCTCGTCGGAGGCTGCCCTTGCCAGGGAAGACAGCCTGTCGAGCGCGCCCTGAAGAATGAAGCTGGCGGCAGCCGAATCGATACGTTCGGCCCGCTTCTTGCGTGACACGTCCATTTCCAGCAGCGCCCGCTCGGCTGCGACGGTCGATAGCCGCTCGTCCCAGTAGACGAAGGGCAGGGCGGTTTTTTCACTCATCAATCGCACGAAGGCGCGTGTCGCCTGGACGCGCGGCCCGGCACTGCCGTCCATGTTGACGGGCAGGCCGATGATGAAGGCCGCAACCTTTTCCCGAGCAGCGAAATCGAGCAGCACTTCGGCATCCTGGCCGAACTTGACGCGCTTGATGACCGGCCGCGGGTTGGAAAAACGCCTGCCGACATCCGATATCGCCAGCCCGATCGTCTTGGTGCCGAGGTCGAGGCCGGCAATGGCCTCTCCTTGAGAAAGAGCGCCGGCCAGTTCCTCGATGGTGAGCGTTGCCATGCGGTCGCTCAGCGCTTGCGGACGAATTCGGTGCGCAGCACGAGGCCCTTGATGGCATCGTGCTTGCAGTCGATCTCGTCCTTGTTGTCCGTCAGGCGGATGGATTTGATCACCGTGCCTTGCTTCAGCGTCTGCCCGGCGCCCTTGACCTTGAGATCCTTGATCAGCGTCACCGAGTCGCCGTCGGCGAGCACATTGCCGGCGCTGTCGTAGACGAGAGCCTCCTTCGCCGCAGCCGCGGCAAGTTCGGAAGCCGGGCGCCATTCGCCGGTTGCCTCGTCATACACATATTCGTCATCGTTGGTCGCCATGGTCATTTCCAATTCACAGTCACTGTCATTTGCGTATATCCACCTATGTCATATTCTTCCCGAGAATCCAAAGGAGTACACCATGAAGATCACATGGCTCGGCCACTCGGCCTTCCGTCTCGACATTGCCAAGGCAAGCATTCTGATTGATCCCTTTTTCAACGGTAATCCCGGTTTCGGCGGCCTCGACGCTAAGGAGGCTGCTGCCGGCGTCACCCACATTCTCCTGACGCACGGTCATGGCGACCATGTCGGCGATACGATCGCGCTCGCGCAGGAAACCGGCGCCACCGTACTGGCCAATGCAGATCTTGCGTCCTGGCTGGGCTCGAAGGGCGTCTCCAAACTCGAAATGGGCAACACCGGCGGCACCATCGGTTTCGGCGGCTTCACCGTCACCTTCACCAATGCGCTGCATTCCTCCGCCCAGATCACCGAGGACGGCGTGTCGCATGCACTCGGCAATGCCAACGGCCTGATGTTGCATTTCGACGACGAGCCGGCGCTGTTCCACATGGGCGATACCGACATCTTTTCCGACATGGGCCTGATCAACGAATTGCACCAGCCGGAAATCGGTCTGGTCCCCATCGGTGACCGGTTCACCATGGGCGGTGCCGTTGCAGCACTCGCCTGCCAGCGCTTCTTCTCGTTCCAGACGGTCATCCCCTGCCACTACGGTTCGTTCGGCATCATCGACCAGACGCCGGAAAAATTCGTCGCCGGCATGGATGGCGCCAAGACGAAAGTCGAGACGCCGAAGGCCGGTGTCAGCCTGTCTCTCTGACAAATCCCCGTTGCGCGGGCGCGGCTGGGCATTTATAGCGGTTTCATCCGGGGTGCCTCGATAAAAGAGGCATCCCTTCCTGCAGCCGGAGAAGATGGATGTCCGTAGACCTCGCCACCGTGAAGCGCGTTGCGCGCCTTGCCCGTATCGCCGTCAGCGAAGAAGAAGCTGATCGCTTTGTGGGCGAGCTGAACGGTATCCTGGGCTTTGTGGAGCAATTGTCCGAAGTCGACGTCGATGGCGTCGAAGCCATGACGTCGGTGACCCCGATGGCGATGAAGAAGCGCATTGACGGTGTCACCGATGGTAACAAGGCCGCCGATATCGTCGCCAATGCGCCGGTGACCGACCAGAATTTCTTCCTGGTGCCGAAAGTGGTCGAATAAGTCGATCCGTTCCGCCGAAAAACGCCCGCGATTCCGAAAGCTTGACCCCCATGACCGACCTCATCCGCCTGACCATTGCCGAAGCGCGCGAAAAGCTCCTTTCCAAGGAGATCAAAGCGACCGAACTGACCGAAGCCTATGTTTCGGCAATCGAGGCGGCAAACGACAAGATCAACGCCTACATCAAGGTAACGCCGGAAAAGGCGCTGCAGATGGCGGAAGCTTCCGATGCGCGCATTGCCAGCGGCAAGGCCGGCGCTCTGGAAGGCATTCCGCTTGGCATCAAGGACCTGTTCGGCACCGAAGGCATCCATACCCAAGCCTGCAGCCACATCCTCGACGGCTTCAAGCCGCATTACGAATCGACCGTCACCCAGAACCTCTGGAATGATGGCGCCGTCATGCTCGGCAAGCTGAACATGGACGAGTTCGCCATGGGCTCCTCCAACGAAACCTCCTATTATGGCCCGGTCATCAACCCATGGCGGGCCAAGGGTTCCAACCAGCAGTTGGTGCCGGGTGGCTCGTCGGGCGGTTCGGCCGCTGCCGTCGCCGCCTTCCTCTGCGCTGGTGCCACCGCCACGGATACCGGCGGTTCGATCCGCCAGCCGGCTGCCTTCACCGGCACCGTCGGCATCAAGCCGACCTATGGACGCTGCTCGCGCTGGGGCGTCGTCGCCTTCGCGTCGTCGCTCGACCAGGCTGGCCCGATCGCGCGCGACGTGCGCGATGCCGCCATCCTGCTGAAGTCGATGGCGAGCGTCGATGCCAAGGATACCACGTCGGTGGATCTGCCGGTGCCGGACTACGAGGCCTCGCTCGGCAAGTCGCTCCAGGGCATGAAGATCGGTATTCCCAACGAATACCGCGTCGACGGCATGCCGGAAGAGATCGAGACCCTCTGGCAACAGGGCATCGCCTGGCTGAAGGATGCCGGTGCCGAGATCGTCAACATCTCGCTGCCGCACACCAAATACGCCCTGCCGGCCTATTATATTGTCGCCCCTGCCGAAGCCTCGTCGAACCTCGCCCGTTACGACGGCGTGCGTTACGGCCTGCGCGTCGATGGCAAGGACATCGTCGATCTCTACGAGAAGACCCGCGCAACCGGCTTCGGCAAGGAAGTCAAGCGCCGCATCATGATCGGCACCTACGTGCTGTCGGCCGGTTATTACGACGCTTATTATCTGCGCGCCCAGAAGGTCCGCACGCTGATCAAGCGCGACTTCGAACTGGCCTTCAACGCCGGCGTCGATGCCATCCTGACGCCGGCCACGCCGTCGTCCGCCTTTGGTGTCGCCGACGAGGATCTCGCTTCCGATCCGGTGAAGATGTACCTCAACGACATCTTCACGGTGACGGTGAACATGGCCGGCCTGCCGGGCATCGCCGTTCCCGCCGGCCTCGACCACAAGGGCCTGCCGCTCGGCCTGCAGCTCATCGGCAAGCCGTTCGAGGAAGAAACTCTGTTCAAGACGGCCCATGTCATCGAGCAGGCCGCCGGCCGCTTCTCGCCGGACAAGTGGTGGTGAGCGAGGGGTTTTTCCTTCGCACAATAACATCGGAAGATGCCGATGCGGTTGCCCGCATCGGCTATCAAGCCTGGGTGGAGCACCGGTTCCACCCCGAATGGTTCGAGCCCGAAATCGAAAGACGGGTCTTGGAGAGTTTTCATAACTTCGCGCTGGGTCCCCAGGCAGACGTGGTCGTCTGCCAGCTTGCCGGAAAAATTGCCGGCTGGGGCGCACGTGACAGCCGCGATCATGGCGGCGATCGCTCACATCCCTGGAATTACATTTCCGATCTCTGGATCAGCCCGCCTTGGCAAGGCAAAGGCATCGGTTCGGCCATCATCGACGAATTGCTGTCACGCATGCGCGCCGAAGCGATCGAGAAGGCGACCATCGAGGTCGTGGAGGCCAATCACAAGGCGCACCGCCTCTATTTGCACCGCGGCTTTGCGGAGATCTGGCGCGGCGATACCTTTTCCGAGACATTGGGGCTTCCCGTCCGACGTATTCTCCTGGAGCGGGCGGTCGGCTGATCCTCTGTTGCCGAATGGCAACATATTCGTATCATCGCAGAAAATATCGTCCGGCGGCAGAATAAAGCGGCCAGACCCTGCGTATAGGCAGGGTGCGCACATCAACGGATGAGATCAAAACCTCCTCCCGCGCAGGCGGCTTTGCCGTCCTGTGTACGGATGACGCATCGGACGTCTTTGCGGATGTAGCTCAGTGGTAGAGCGCCGGACTTTGTCCGGAAGTCGCGGGTTCGATTCCCGTTGTCTGCTCCAGGATAGCTCAAAGGTGAGAGCATCAGACTGTTAATCTGATTGTTGAAGGTTCGAATCCTTCTCCAAGCTGGGTAATACCAGCACCAGCCACCACGCTGTTCATTAGGGTCCGGGAACCGGAATGCGGAGAGTTTAGGGCAAAGCCGGAAGGCGGAACCCGCGACTTGATGCCGGAGGCTGTTTGCCGTCCGGCGGTGATGATCAAGCTGCCTTTCGGCCAGCAACGGAGATTTCTCCCGCGCCCGCCGCAAGCCTGCACGATCCGCTCCCGCTGGTCCGCAGGCTGCCCCGCCACCGGTTTCCGGATCGCAGGCGTCCGGAACCTGAAGAGAAACAGAAAGGAAGATCGGTTCATGCCGTAAGCCATGCCGAGGAGTAGGAACGATGACGAGCATTTTTGAATTGATGATTGGGCGCCAGCGCGTCCTGGTGATGGAAAACGAACGGGTTGTCGCTTTGCACAAGGGCCGGGTCCTCGGGATCTACGGGCCGGGCGAGCACATGCTGCCGCGGCGCGGTGGCGACCTGGAAGTGATCCGTCACGACCTCGCATCCGTCACGTTCACCTCGGCCTATGAAAAGGTTTTGTTCGACAAGCTGCCGGAGGTGGCGTCCCGTCATCTGACGGCGTACCGCACGGGAACCGGTGAGGTGATGGTGCTGGAACGCGACGGCCAGATCTACACGGTCTTTGCGCCGAACCAGAAGATGACCGTCTGGAACGATGCCGGTCCGTGGAAGGAGACGCGCTACGATGTCACCGGCGATCTTTCGGTCGATCCGGTGCTGGTGCGCCGTCTGGTGGCTGCCCGCCGCGCGGAACTCCTGACCAACAGCACCGTGCAGGATGGGCAGGTGGGTCTGTTGTTCATCGACGGTGTCTACCAGCGCCTGTTGCAGCCGGGTCTGCACGGTTTCTGGAGCGTTG
Organism: Rhizobium sp. LjRoot30; assembly: GCF_964253915.1. Taxonomy (NCBI): domain Bacteria; kingdom Pseudomonadati; phylum Pseudomonadota; class Alphaproteobacteria; order Hyphomicrobiales; family Rhizobiaceae; genus Rhizobium; species Rhizobium sp. LjRoot30. The sequence goes on from NZ_CAXUSG020000005.1 coordinate 62,120, forward strand.
GACGCAGCATCCAGGTCAAGGCCGTGGATCTGAAGCGGCAGTCGCTCGACGTTGCCGGTCAGGAACTCCTGACCCGCGACCGCGTGACGATCCGCGTCAACATCACGGCCGAATACCGGGTGGTGGATGCGGTGAAGGCCGTGACGTCGGTGAAGGATTTTGCGGATGCGCTGTACCGCGCCCTGCAATTTGCCTTCCGCCGGACGCTGGGCACGATGACGCTCGACCAGATCCTCGAGCGTAGCGTTTCTGCGCATGCCGAAGCGGCCGACAAGGTGCGCGAGGACATGGCGGAGATCGGGTTGGAAATCCTCGGCATCGAGCTCAAGGACGTGATCCTGCCGGGCGACATGCGCGAGATCCTCAACCAGGTGGTCGCGGCTGAAAAGCAGGCCGAGGCCAACGTTATCCGCCGTCGCGAGGAAACGAACGCCACGCGTTCGCTGCTCAACACGGCGAAGGTGATGGCGGAGAACCCGGTGATGCTGCGGCTGAAAGAGCTGGAGGCTCTGGAAGCCATTGCCGGCAAGGTGGAACGCCTGACCATCCACAACGGTACGGGTGGTCTGATGAACGACATCGTCAAGCTGCGCGGTGAATGAATGGGGCGCCGCCGGGAAACCGGCGGCGCTTTTGTCGCTTGCGGCGGCCCCTCATCCCCCTGCCGGGACCTTCTCCCCGTTCTGACGGGGAGAAGGGGCTTGTGGCACTGTCGGCGCTCCATCCTCCTTCGCCCCGCTTGCGGGGAGAAGGTCCCGGCAGGGGGATGAGGGGCGGGCACCCACCGTTGCACTACCGATTGTCGAGTTGCGACCGCACCAGCCGCAAACCCTTGTCGGTGATGCGGTAGGGTTGTCCGCCGGACGAGCGGATCGCCTTCAGCCGTTTCAGCTTTCTGAAGAGCGTCATGTCGAAATCCGGATAGAGCCAGCCGTCACGTGTAAAACAACTGACGGTTTCGACCTTCTTGCGGTCATCGCGTTCGATTTCGATGCGGCCGCCCTGGGCCATGAGATGCAGGATGCGCTGCTCTGCGCGGGAAATATCCATTGATGTGAGATCCGAGGTCGCGTCGTGAAGACGCAGAAAAACGATCTGCCGTTCTTGCAAACGTCAGGGCTTTCGTTTTTCGGGCCCGTGCCCGCGGAAATCCGCGAGCAGGGGCCTTTACCGGGTCTCAGGCGATAACATCAAAGCTCCATGATTGGACGGGTTTTTCTAGAAGTTCGGGGATCGCAGGTCAAGCTTGTGGTGGTGATGCGGCCTGCGCGGCAACCGTGGAATGTTGAAAATCCGCACCGATGCTGGAAAAACCGAAAAGTGGATGGTTTAATGTTGGAATAACAAAGGGGTGCCTATGATCATCATCCGCCACGCACGCGACGACGAAGCGAGCCTGCTGGCCGAGGTCGGCATACGCGCGTGGGGCAGGGCGATGCTGAACGTCGGCGATATCGAGGCGATGGAGAAGGGCGCCGAAAGTGCCTTTATCAATTTCACCCGTGGCTCCTGGCGCACCATCATGGTCATCGAGCGTCATGGCATGCCTGCCGGTTGGGCTGCCCGCGAAACCCTTGACGAAAACATCACCGATTTCTGGATCGACCCGAGCCAGGAAGGCCAGGGATTGGGAAAGGCGCTGCTGGAGGTGGTGGAAGAGGAGATTCGCGGCCGGGGTTTCGACAAGGTCTGTCTGCAGACCCACGCCCGCAACGAGCAGGCAGTCCGCTTTTTCACCGCGCGCGGTTATTCGGTGCAATGGCTGTCCTTCGTCTATTCCCCGAAACTCGACCGCGATGTCGAGACGGTCGGCCTCGTCAAATATTTCGCCGTCGAGGAGCCGGATACCTACGGGCCGGGTTTCTAAGCCTGCCACACCTGTTGCAGAGTGGTGTTCTCGCCCGGTTTACTGTCAGAAGCCTTGCGCGGCCTGCGCAATTGCTCTACCTCACGGATCTGAAAAAACAGCCTATCACGAGCGTAAGATGACCCTTGTTGACGTCCGCACACCCGATCCGAAGCGCTTTATTCCCGGTGCCACTGGCGACTGGGAAGTCATCATCGGCATGGAAGTCCATGCGCAGGTCCTGAGCCAGTCCAAGCTCTTCTCCGGGGCCTCGACCGAATTCGGCAAGCCTGCCAATTCCAACGTGTCGCTCGTCGATGCCGCCATGCCCGGCATGCTGCCCGTCATCAACGAGGAATGCGTCCGCCAGGCGGTGCGCACCGGCCTCGGCCTCAAGGCGCAGATCAACAAGCGTTCGGTCTTCGACCGCAAGAACTATTTTTATCCCGACCTGCCGCAGGGCTACCAGATCTCGCAGTTCAAGGATCCGATCGTCGGCGAGGGCCAGATCGTCATCTCGCTCGGCCCCGATCGCCAGGGCAATTTCGAGGATATCGAAATCGGCATCGAGCGCCTGCACCTGGAGCAGGATGCCGGCAAGTCGATGCACGACCAGCATGCCACCATGTCCTATGTCGACCTGAACCGTTCCGGCGTGGCGCTGATGGAGATCGTCTCCAAGCCCGACATGCGGTCGTCCGACGAGGCGAAGGCCTACATGACCAAGCTGCGCTCGATCGTGCGTTACCTCGGCACCTGCGACGGCAACATGGATGAAGGCTCGATGCGTGCCGACGTCAACGTCTCCGTCCGCCGGCCCGGCGAGGCTTTTGGCACGCGCTGCGAAATCAAGAACGTCAACTCGATCCGCTTCATCGGCCAGGCGATCGAATATGAAGCGCGTCGCCAGATCGGCATCCTCGAAGACGGCGGCAGCATCGATCAGGAAACCCGGCTCTTCGACCCGAACAAGGGCGAGACGCGTTCGATGCGCTCCAAGGAAGATGCGCACGATTATCGCTACTTCCCCGATCCGGACCTGCTGCCGCTGGAATTCGACGATGCCTTCGTCGCCGAGCTGGAACAGCATCTGCCGGAACTTCCCGACGACAAGAAGACGCGTTTCGTGCGCGAGCTTGGCCTGTCGGTCTATGATGCCTCGGTGCTGGTGTCGGAAAAGGCGATTGCCGATTATTTCGAAGCCGTTGCCGAAGGCCGGGACGGCAAGATCGCTGCAAACTGGGTAATCAACGACTTGCTTGGCGCGTTGAACAAAATCGGCAAGGACATTGAAGAGACTCCGGTTTCGCCTGCCCAGCTCGGTGCCATCATCGACCTGATCAAGGCCGAAACCATCTCCGGCAAGATCGCCAAGGATCTGTTCGAGATCGTGCTCGCCGAAGGCGGCGATCCGGCCGAGATCGTCGAAACGCGCGGCATGAAGCAGGTCACGGATACCGGCGCCATTGAAAAGGCTGTGGACGAGATCATCGCCGCCAATCCGGATCAGGTCGCCAAGGTGCAGGCCAAGCCGACGCTTGCCGGCTGGTTCGTCGGCCAGGTGATGAAGGCGACGGGTGGCAAGGCCAATCCGCAGGCGGTGCAGGCGCTGGTCAAGGCCAAGCTCGGCATCGAGGAGTAAGCCCCGTGTTTTTCGTCCGCACCGGCGGCGAGCGCGATCTTGCGCAGGTGAGCAAGCTGCTGACGGAAACGCTGCACGCCACCTACAACGCGCTCTACAGCGCCGACGAGGTCGAAGCGATGGTGACCGCCATCGCGTCGCCGGCGGCGCTGAAGGCCACACTGCGCGAAAAGGGTGGCGAATTTCTCGTTGCCGATGACGGCCGCAAGATCGGCGGCATGGCGTTTGCCCGAATGTCCGACCGGCTGGCCAAGACGGCGGTCATTCGTCAGCTCTATGTTCATCCGTCGCATCAGCGGCAGGGTGTCGGGCGCGATCTGTTCGCCGAAATCGAGACCTGCTTTCCCGATGCGGAAATCCTCCGGCTGGAAGTCGATGCCCGCAATGCCGGTGCCATCGCCTTCTTCCAGGCGCATGGCATGCGCGAGATCGATCGTATCGAGGTGGCCGGCGATCCCGCGCCCTTGACGGTGGTTCTGGAAAAACCGCTCGGGCTTTGAGCGGCAAGTGTTGTGTCGAGTCGTCGTCGCATGGAGACGAAACCGCGGCGATTTGACCTCTCCCGCGCGGAGAAATGAGGCGGGCCGGCGGCGGGAATCACTAGACAATTCCGGCCTCAGGCGGCATAAGCGAAGGAACAGATTTCGCGCGCTTTAGAAGCGTTCTTGCGAAGCCGAAGGAAAAGACATGAAGAATCTCCTGTTGCAGATTTTCACCTGGTGGAGCGGCCAGACCATCGGTACGCGCTTCCACACCTGGCGTCACGGCGAGCGCGTCGGCCAGGACGATTTCGGCAATGTCTATTACCAGGGCGGCAAGGATTCCGAAGGCCGCACGCGGCGCTGGGTGATCTACAACGGTTATGCCGAAGCCTCGGCGATCCCGCCCGGCTGGCACGGCTGGATGCATCACCGCACCGACGTTCCGCCGAGCAAGGAAAACTACGTCGCTCGCGACTGGCAGAAGCAGCACCGTTCCAACCCGACCGGAACGGCGCAGGCTTACCGCCCGCCGGGTTCGCTGGCTGTCCCCGGCGAACGGCCGCGCGTCACTGGCGATTACGACGCCTGGACCCCGGGGAATTGACCCCGGTTTTGGCCACATTTGGGGTTTAGCTCCAAAGCCGATCGTATAGGGTTGGCATACGCTGGAGACGGGCGAATATGGGTCTTTTCACGCAAGATCGTTCTTGGCGTGTGTCATTGGTTATGATGATGACGGTGGCTTCAGGTGCGTTTCTGGCCGCCGTGGATAGCCATGCGGCGCGCATTACCAATACCGTCGCGGTATTTTCCGGCATCGACAAGATCACCGGTCGCATCACAACTTTCGACGTCTACATCAACGAGACCGTTCAGTTCGGCGCGCTGCAGGTGACGCCGAAGGTCTGTTATTCCCGCGATGAAACGGAAGCGCAGAAGATCGACGCTTTTGTCGAGGTCGATGAGATCACCCTTGATCGCAAGATCCGCCGCATCTTTTCCGGATGGATGTTTGCCGATAGCCCCGGCCTGAATGCCGTCGAGCATCCGATCTATGACGTCTGGCTGAAGGAGTGCAAGCAAAACTCCGAAGTGCCGCCGCCGGATTCATCGGCGTCGCAATAAGCCCTGTCGTTTCAAAGCCAGTTTAAGAGAAACGCCCGCGCTTCGCGTCGGTGTCGTCAGAATTCCAGATGTGGCGAATCCATCGCCTGCTCCAGTATCCGGCCATAATCCTCTTTCGGAACGTCGATGGCGCCGAACGTCTTCAGATGGTCGGTGGTGAATTGCGTGTCGAGCAGCAGGAAACCTTTCTCCCGCAAGCGCTCGACGAGGCGAACGAGGCACATCTTCGACGCATTGGTGCGCCGGGAAAACATGCTTTCACCGAAGAAGGCGGCGCCGAGCGACACGCCATAAAGCCCGCCGATCAGTGTTTCTCCATCCCACGCCTCGACGGAGTGTGCGTGGCCGTATCGGTGTAGTGTTGAATAAAGAGAACGGATTGTGCTGTTGATCCAGGTTGTCGGCCTGTCGCCCGTCGATTCGGCGCAGGCCGCGATAACCTCGTCGAAAGCGGTATCGAAGCGGATGTCGTAGGTCGTGCGGCGCAGGTCCTTGGCGAGGCTGCGGGAGACGTGGAAGGCGTCGAGCGGGATCACGCCGCGCATTTCCGGCTCGACCCAGAAAATCTCCGGATCGTCTGCCGATTCGGCCATCGGGAAGAGCCCGATGGAGTAGGCGCGCAGCAGGATCTCCGGCGTGATCGTCGAATATCTGCCGCGCTTCGTTGCCATGCGCCTCAGGCGGAGGTGTTGGCCAGGTAGTTTTCCAGCCAGTGGATATCATAATCGCCGTTGGCGATATCCTGGTTGGAAATCAGGTCCTGGAACAAGGGCAGGGTGGTCTTGATGCCGTCGATGACGAACTCGTCGAGCACGCGGCGCAGTCTCATCATGCATTCGACGCGGGTGCGGCCGTGAACGATGAGCTTGCCGATCAGGCTGTCGTAGTAGGGCGGGATGCGATAGCCCTGATAGGCGCCGGAATCGACACGAACGCCGAGACCGCCCGGAGCGTGGAAATGCGTGATCGTGCCGGGCGAGGGCACGAAGGTGCGCGGGTCCTCGGCATTGATGCGGCACTCGATGGCGTGACCCTGGAAGGTGATGTCCTCCTGGGTGACCGACAGGCCGCCGCCGGAGGCGACGCGGATCTGCTCGTGCACCAGGTCGATGCCAGTGATGGCTTCGGTGATCGGGTGCTCCACCTGCAGGCGGGTGTTCATTTCGATGAAATAGAACTCGCCGTTCTCGTAGAGGAACTCGATGGTGCCGGCGCCGCGATATTTCAGCTTCTTCATCGCATCGGCGCAGACCTTGCCGATCGCCATGCGCTGCTCGACGTTCAGGGCAGGAGAGTTGGCCTCTTCCCAGACCTTCTGGTGGCGGCGCTGCAGCGAGCAATCGCGTTCGCCGAGATGGATGGCGTTGCCTTCGCCGTCACCGACAACCTGCACTTCGATGTGGCGCGGCTTGCCGAGGTATTTTTCCATGTAGACGGCGTCGTTGCCGAAAGCGGCCAGCGCTTCCGCACGGGCGGTCGAGACTGCTTCTTCGAGATCGGCCTCGGTCTTGGCGACCTTCATGCCGCGTCCGCCGCCGCCGGCGGTTGCCTTGATGAGAACCGGGAAACCGATCTTGCGGGCAACTTCGATGGCGTTTTCCGGCTTCACTTCGCCGTCGGAACCCGGGACGACCGGAATGCCGAGCGCTTCAGCCGTCTTCTTGGCGGTGATCTTGTCGCCCATGATGCGGATATGGTCCGCGGTCGGGCCGATGAAGGTAATACCGTGCGCGTCGAGGATATCGGCGAACTTGGCATTTTCCGAAAGAAAGCCATAGCCCGGATGAACGGCGTCGGCACCGGTGATCTCGCAGGCGGCGACGATCTGGTGAATGTTCAGATAGCTCTCGCGGGAGGGCGGCGGGCCGATGCATACGCTCTCGTCGGCGAGACGCACATGCATCGCATCGGCATCTGCGGTGGAGTGAACCGCCACCGTCGCAATGCCGAGCTCCTTGCAGGCGCGCAGCACGCGAAGGGCAATTTCCCCGCGATTGGCTATGAGGATCTTCGAAATCATGCGGTCCAGCCTTATTCGAGGACGATCAGCGCTTCGCCATATTCAACAGGGCGACCGTCATCCACCAAGATTTCCTTGACGACGCCGGAACGCGGCGAGGGGATCTGGTTCATGGTCTTCATCGCTTCGATGATCAAAAGCGTCTGGCCTTCCTTGACCGTCGCGCCGACTTCGATGAACGGGCGGGAGCCGGGAGCCGGAGCCATGTAGCACGTGCCGACCATCGGCGCCGTGACGACGTTTGCCGGGTCACGGGTTGCGACAGGCGCTGCGGCAACCGATGCGGTGACCGGAGCGGAAGCCGTTGCGGCGAAAGCCGGCTGACCGACTGGCACAGGCGCCTGGATATATTGCGGAGCGCGCTCGCGCGAAACGCGGATGCGCATATCTTCCTGTTCGACTTCGATTTCGGTGAGGTCGGTTTCGTTGAGGATGTTCGCGAGTTCGCGGATCAACGACTTGTCGATACCCGTTTTCTTTTCAGCCATGGATCTATGCCCTGTATTCTTGTTCTTAAGTTCTGTTTCGAAGCGCCAGGCGCTGTCTCGTCTCGCCGGCCGACCATGGAAAAATGGCCGCGGGCCTGAAATTCAAGGCGCACCTATAGACTGCCGGGCGTCCAAGGGAAAGCCCTTTGACGCCCGGGTCCACCTGTCTCCACCGCTCAGGAGCAATTCTCGCCGCACAAAAGGGCGCAGGGCCTCAGCATGTGGCCTTGCCGCAGCTTCTGACATTGCTGATCTTCGCTTCCAGCGCATCGGCGCCGATGGCGCCATAAACGGCCTCGCTGCCGACCACGTAGGACGGCGTGCCGCTGACGCCCAGTGCCGTCGCTAGTTTGTATGCCTGCTTGACGGCCTCGTCGTTCGGCTTGTCGGCCATCATCTTGCGCAACGCGTCTTCGCTGACGCCAAGCGACGTGGCGACTTCGATCGCCTTCTCTTCATTGGCGCGGCCTTCGCCGCCGAGCAGGGCGCGATGGAATTCGCCGTATTTTTCCGGAGCGATGTGGCGGAAGGCCGCCGAAACCTTATGCGCGGCAAGCGAATCCGGTCCGAGGATAGGGAATTCCTTCAGCACGAAACGCACATTGGTATCCTTGGCAAGGATGGTGTCCATGTCGGCGAGGGCGTGCTTGCAATAGCCGCAATTGTAATCGAAGAACTCGACGATCGTGACGTCGCCGTTCGGGTTGCCGAGCGAGATGTCGTCGGCGGAGGTGAAGATCGCCGCCTTGTTTTCAGTGACGGCCTGCTCGGCCATCTTGGCCTGGGCTTCTTCCTGCTTCTTCTTCAGTGCGTCCTGGACATCCAGCATGATCTCCGGATTGGCGATCAGGTATTCCTTGATGAAGGCGCCGATCTCTTCCTTCTGCTTGTCGTCCAGCGCGTAGGCGGGAGCGATGGATGCCAGCGCGAAGGGCATGGCCATCAGGGCGGTTGTGGCAAGGGTCTTGATAGTGAAGGCCATGGAGTTCCTCAAAAAATATCGGCTGCGGCTTTCCCGGATATACCGGTGCTCGACCGGCATCAATGCTTGTGCAGCTTAGGATGCCTGCCTTTCCCGGAAAACATGAAAATAGTCTTCAAGCCCGCCGGTCGCTGAATTGTGATGACCGGAGCAATGCGGCAAATCTCGGGCGCAGTCGGAGGGGAAACGTCGAAATCGCATGCCGGGCCGCCGGCGGATCGTGACGATCCGGCGGTGAACGGCATGCGAGTTGGCAAGGGAGGAAGCCCGGCTCGAAATCACGGACTTCCCCGGTCATTGTCGTCGATCACGCGTTAGTGGCGGCAGACGCGGACACGTTCCCAATAGCGGTTGCCGTACTCGTCGTAGCGGCGAACCTTCTTCCACCAGCAGCGCTTCTTGCGGTGATACCCGTTGTAGTACTGGACCTCCTGCACGCCGGTCTGGCGGTTGTAACCTTGACCGGCATCCAAGCTCAGGGAAAGACCTGCGGCATAGGACGGTACGGCCGCTCCGGTGATCGCCGTGGCAGCAACAGCCATGGCGATGATTAACTTGCGCATGCGTGTTCTCCTTATGTCGTCTTGGATGAGCCGATCTCACCCAATGACATTTATATCGCAAGTTTTTGAGGTCGGCGCTGTTTCCGACGGCACAGGCTGTCCCGGAACAAAAAAAGTCGGCCACGAGGGCCGACTTTCATGCGTAGGGATGATTGTGTTTCTCAGAAGAAACCGCGGCGCTGCCACCATCCGGCTTTTTTCGGCTTGGATGGCTCATCGTCGCCATTGCCGTCGGTTGCCTTGTTGGAGGTTACTACCGGTGCCGACGAGGAAACGTTGGACTCCCGGTTGGCGCGTGCCGGCTTGTCTGCGTCGCTGGTTTCGGCCGCCTGCGGTGCAGCGGCGTCTTCCGCCTGTTCCGGTTCGTCGGCAAGGGCTGCGGCATTGCCGGCAAGCACCTCTACTTCCTCGACGTCGACCGTCACCGCTTCGACGATCGGCTCTTCAACCGGCGACGGGGCGGCCTTCTTGCGGCTGCGGCGCGGCTTTGCGCCCTTCGGTTCCTCGACGACGACGGCTGCGGTTTCGACGGCAGCCATCGCGACCTGGGCTTCCACGGCCTCTTCCGCGACGCTTTCGACCAACTCGGCCGTTACGACAGGCTCCTGGCGGGCGGTTTCGTCGAGATCGGCATCACCTGCCTCGGCGTCATCCGTTTCGGCAGCTACACCTTCCACACCGTCTTCGTTTCGGCTGCGGCGTCCGCCGCGCTTGCCGCGACGACGGCGCTTGCGCTTGCCGTTTTCGTCAGACGCATTTGCCGTCGCGTCCTGCTCGGCGGCATTGTCGCCGTCTTCGTCCTCTTCGTCGCCGTCCTCATCGTCAGCTTCGCCGGCTGCGAAGGATTCCGAGCGGACTGCCTGCTCGTCACCGGCCGCGGGATTACCCTTGTTGCCACGACGGCGGCGGCGGCGCTTGCGCTTGCGGCCGTTCTGGTCGTCGCCGGTCGATGACTGCGGCTGCTCGGCAGCTTCCGCCTTCTCGACGATTTCTTCGTCTTCGTCCTCATCCGCCTCGATGACGATGTCGTCGTCGTCATCGTCCGGCTCGGGCGCGAACTGCAGCAGGCTCTCGATCTTGACGGGGTTTTCAACCGGCTCGCCACGCTCGATGTTGAAGTGCTGCGCGCCGACGGCACCGTCGGATTCGATGATGATCGAAACGCCGAAGCGGTTTTCGTAATCGACGATGGTGCCGCGCTTGTGGTTGAGCAGGTAGAGCGCCGTTTCCGGCGTGGTGCGCACGGTGATGTCGTGCGTCGTGTTCTTCAGCAGGTACTCCTCGATACCGCGCAGCACGTGCAGGGCGACGGAGGACTGCGAACGGACGTGGCCGGTGCCGGCGCAATGCGGGCAGACCTGTGTCGTCGATTCCAGCACCGAGGCGCGGATGCGCTGGCGCGACATTTCCAGAAGGCCGAAATGCGAGATGCGGCCGACCTGGATGCGGGCGCGGTCGTTCTTCAGGCAATCCTTGAGCTTCTTTTCGACGGAGCGGTTGTTGCGCTTCTCCTCCATGTCGATGAAGTCGATGACGATCAGGCCGGCAAGGTCGCGCAGGCGCAGCTGGCGGGCGACTTCTTCGGCCGCTTCCAGGTTGGTCTGCAGTGCCGTGTCCTCGATCGAATGCTCGCGGGTCGAACGGCCGGAGTTGACGTCGATGGCAACCAGCGCTTCCGTCTGGTTGATGATGATGTAACCGCCGGACTTCAGCGTCACCTGCGGCTGCAGCATGCGGTCGAGCTGCGCCTCGATGCCGGAGCGCGAGAAGATCGGATGCAGGTCTCGGTAAGGCTGGACCACCTTGGCGTGGCTCGGCATCAGCATCTTCATGAAGTCTTTCGCTTCACGATAGCCTTCTTCGCCGGCAACGATGATTTCGCCGATATCCTTGTTGTAGAGGTCGCGGATCGAACGCTTGATCAGCGAGCCTTCCTCGTAGACGAGGCACGGCGCGATCGAATTCAGCGTCAGCGTCCGGACGTTTTCCCACAGGCGCATCAGATATTCGAAATCGCGCTTGATCTCGACCTTGGTGCGGTTGGCGCCGGCGGTGCGCAGGATGACGCCCATGCCCAGCGGCACTTCCAGCGAGCGGGCGACTTCCTTGAGGCGCTTGCGGTCCTGCGGCTGGGTGATCTTGCGGGAAATGCCGCCGCCGCGCGCCGTGTTCGGCATCAGCACCGAATAGCGGCCGGCGAGCGACAGGTAGGTGGTCAGCGCCGCGCCCTTGTTGCCGCGCTCTTCCTTGGCGACCTGCACGAGCAGGATCTGGCGGCGCTTGATGACTTCCTGGATGCGGTACTGCTTGCGCGGCTTGCGGATGACACGATCCGGAACCTCTTCCATCGCGTCTTCGGCGCCGACCGACTCGATGACTTCCTTTTCGCCATCATCGTCGTCATCGTCATCGTCGTCATTGTGACGGCGGCCGCGGGCGTCTTCGGAAATGGAGTCGGAATCGACCATTGCCGCCATCTCGCCGGGCTTGCCGTCATCGTCCTCGCCTTCGGCGGGCGCTTCGACGCTTTCGACGGCCTCAGGGGCAGCTTCGGCAACGGCTTCCGCGGCCGGCTCTTCCGTCTTGCGCTTGGCGCGGCTGCGGCGCGGCTTGGCCTTCGGCTTGACGTCTTCTTCCGCGACGGCGGCTGCTTCGGCTTCGACCGGAGCGGTTTCGACAGCTACTTCTTCGGCAGCCGGTTCGTCGGCAGCGACGATGCCGATATCCGGCTGGTCTTCCTTGGCGAGATCAAGCGCCGTCTCGACATGCTCGATGTCGTCGTCCTTGCGATGCTCTTCAGCCTCGGCGCGCAACAGCGCCTGCCGGTCGGCAAGGGGGATCTGATAATAATCGGGGTGGATTTCGGCAAAGGCCAGGAAGCCGTGGCGATTGCCGCCGTAATCGACGAAGGCCGCCTGCAGGGAAGGTTCGACGCGGGTGACTTTCGCCAGGTAGATATTACCGCGGATCTGCTTCTTGTGCTGCGATTCGAAGTCGAATTCTTCTATGCGGTTGCCGCGTACGACAACAACGCGCGTCTCCTCTTCGTGAGACGCATCGATAAGCATTTTGTCTGCCATGTAGATTGTGCTCCTCGGCGCAGGTGCGAGCGAGCAGACCAATCACGCCTGGAGGCGAATTGGATATGCAAAGCGGCCGGTGCGCCGGAAATGATGATTCGCGTAACGGTCGGTTCCGAGGGCAGCAGCCAGACACTGTCGGGGGTGTTCTTTCCCCCGGGCCTGTTCATTTCTGACGAAAACTGCTGCAACGACATCAATGACCAAACGAGAACGACGATAACTTGAACCCATATCTGGGTCCGATGAATTTGCTCTGCGAGCAACGGTGGCATGCCACCGAGTAATTGCTTCCGGCCACCGCCGGCTCTTGATCCAGTTTCAGGTCGAGGTGCGGTGACGGCGGATGAAGCCCCCGTTTCCAGCGCCAGGTCCACTTACGGCTGGCTGCTCCTTCGGCGATTCTATCCCGTTAACACCTTAAACCTTCACCTGCGTTTTATGTTTTATCTGTCACAATAGCAAGGGAAAACCCAAGTTTGCCATAATATTGATGGATTCGCTCGCGGGCAGCAGTGGATAAATCCGTGCCGGAATGGCACAGGAGGATGGAGGCCAATTTCCGACACTTTTGATCGCTAGGTCGGTCGCCGCCGGACGGAACGGATAGCATCGGGGACCATGCGGAAGATTTTCAGCTGCGAAGGGTGGGGGATGAGGAGAGCGGGGCGTATTGGCAGGTTCGGCAGGCAACATCTGTCATTTGTCCTGTCGTTGCTCTTTTTCGCATTCGCTTCGTTTCCCGTAGTCGCAGAGGGGGAGACATCCGAACCGCTGCTCGCCTATGGCGCCCGCATCGCAGGCGACAACGCCCGCACGCGTATCGTCGTCGATTTCGACCGCGAACTAAAAATCTCCGTCCACTATGTTGCCGACCCGGTTCGGGTGATCGTCGATCTGCCGCGGACCGCATTCGGTTTTGCCGCGGACGATCTGGCGCCTCGTGGCCTGTTCACCGACATCCGCTACGGCGCAATGGACGAACACAGTGCGCGCATCGTGCTCACCGCCAGCCGCCCGGTGCGCCTCGCCATGGCGGAGGTGCAGCCCGATGAAACGGGCAAGGGATACCGGCTGGTGCTCGATGCCGAAACCGTGACGGATGCCGGTTTTGGCCAGCTGCTGAAGACACAGGATTGGCAGGATACGCTTCCCGCTGCAGAGGCGGAGACGGCGGTGCCATCCACTGCCGAGGCGCAGGACAGTCGCTTCGTCATCGCGGTGGATGCCGGCCATGGCGGGATCGATACCGGCGCTGTCGGCAGCGACTCGAAGACGGAGGAAAAGAACGTCACGCTTTCTTTCGCCCGTATTTTCGTCGAACGTCTCAACCGTGAACCGGGCATCGAGGCGTTTCTGACCCGGGACAAGGATGAATTCCTGTCCCTGTCCGAACGCGTGCAGATTGCTCGGGGACGCCATGCCAATCTGTTGATTTCGCTGCACGCCGACACGCTGCGCCAGCGCAATATCCGCGGCGCCACCGTCTACACCATCTCCGATACCGCTTCGGACAGCCTGGCGGCCGATCTCGCCAAGCGCGAAAACCTGTCCGACGAAATCGCCGGCGTGGCGTTGAGCAACGAGCCGGCCGCCGTCGCCGACATCCTTCTCGATCTGACCCGCCGCGAGACGCAGGCCTTTTCCATCGCCATGGCGCGGGCCGTTGTGTCCTCTTTCGAGGGCCAGGTATCGCTAATCAACAATCCGCATCGTTACGCCGGCTTCCGCGTGCTGCAGGCGCCGGACGTGCCGTCGATTCTGCTGGAACTCGGTTTTCTCTCCAATCTCGAAGACGAAAAGTTGCTGGTGGATGAAAAATGGCGGGAAAAAGTAGCCGATCTGCTGGCGGCGGCGGCTATGCGCTATCGCGAAAGAACCGTTTCTGGCGGGGGATGAGGCGGAGCAGGACCGTTGCTATACGGTCACTCTGCACAGAAATGGCGATTTAAGCCCTATTTTGCGCACATTCACGCCTTTAGTCCTAACCCATTGTAAACCCCGCGCGACTCGCGTCTCTGTTTCAGAGACTTGTCTTGCAAACGGGGATGTCTCGTGCAAAACGCGACCGAATATGCGATTGTGCTTTGGCACGCGCGAAGATTGGCGGAGGATGGAGCGTCCATGGCGTTTTCCAGTCCTGGAGACCGGTAGCTCAGACTATGATCAGACTGATTGGATATTTGTTCGGCATTGCCTGCGTCATGTTCTTCGGCGTGGCCGCCGTCGTGGCCGTCTACCTCAATGGCGTTTCCAAGGACCTGCCCGATTATGCCGTGCTGAACAGCTACGCGCCACCCGTCACCACCCGCGTCCACGCCGGCAACGGCGCGCTTATGGCCGAGTATGCCCGTGAACGCCGCCTGTTCCTGCCGATCCAGGCGATACCCGACCGTGTGAAGGCCGCCTTCCTCTCGGCAGAAGACAAGAATTTCTACAATCACCCCGGCGTCGACCTCTCCGGTCTGGCGCGCGCCATCCTGGTCAATATCCAGAACATGGGCTCCGGCCGCCGCCCCGTCGGCGCATCGACGATCACGCAGCAGGTGGCCAAGAACTTTCTCTTGACGGCCGACCAGACGTTTGACCGCAAGATCAAGGAGGCCATCCTCTCCTTCCGCATCGAGCAGGCCTACAGCAAAGACAAGATTCTCGAGCTTTATCTCAACGAGATCTTCTTCGGCATGAATTCCTACGGCATTGCCGGTGCCGCGCTGACCTATTTCGACAAGTCAGTGACGGAACTGACGATCGCCGAGGCCGCCTATCTTGCTTCGCTGCCGAAAGGCCCGTCGAACTATCATCCGTTCCGTCATGCGGAAGCCGCCCTCGAGCGCCGCAACTGGGTCATCGACCGCATGGTCGAGAACGGTTACGTCAGCCAGAGCGACGGCGCCGATGCCAAGAACCAGCCGCTCGGCGTGACGCTGCGCCGTGCCGGCTCCCACCTGTTCGCATCGGAATTTTTTTCCGAGGAAGTGCGCCGGCAGATCATCGAGCGTTATGGTGACAATGCGCTTTATGAGGGCGGCCTGTCCGTTCGCACCTCCCTTGATCCTGTCATCCAGACCTATGCCCGCAAAGCGTTGCATGACGGTTTGATCGGCTATGACGAGCGCCGCGGGTTTCACGGCCCGGTCGCGACGATCGACATGACGAAGGATTGGGGCGAGGAACTGGCAAAGGTGCCAGGCCTCAGCGACGTGCCGGAATGGCGCCTTGCCGTGGTCATCTCGGTTGACAAGAAAGTTGCAGAGATCGGCTTGCAGCCTGGCATGGAAGCCAACGGCAAGGTCAAGGCCGAGCGCAAGCTGGCGCGGATCGAAGCCGAAAACATGCAGTGGGCCTATCGCTCGTCCAAGGGTGACCGCAAGACGGCGAAGAGCCCGGACGGTGTGTTTTCGCCCGGCGATGTCGTCTATGTCGAGCCTATCGGCGATGCGGAGACGACCGACACCTTCCGCCTGCGGCAGCCGCCGAAGGTGCAGGGTGCGCTCGTCGCCATGGACCCGCATACGGGCCGTGTTCTCGCCATGGTCGGCGGCTTCTCTTATGCGCAGTCGGAATTCAACCGCGCAACACAGGCCAAGCGCCAGCCCGGTTCGTCCTTCAAGCCCTTCGTCTACGCCGCAGCCCTCGACAACGGTTATACGCCGGCCTCGGTCATCATGGACGCGCCGATCGAGATCGTCTCGGGCGGCACCGTATGGCGGCCGGAAAACTACGGCGGCGGTTCGGCTGGCCCGTCGACGTTGCGCCTCGGCATCGAGAAATCGCGTAACCTGATGACGGTGCGTCTTGCCAACGACATGGGCATGAACCTCGTTGCCGAATATGCTGAACGTTTTGGCATCTACGACAAGATGCCGCCGCTTCTCTCCATGTCGCTCGGCTCCGGTGAAACCACCGTCTTGCGCATGGTTTCTGCCTATTCGGTGCTGGCGAATGGCGGCAAGCAGATCAAGCCGTCGCTGATCGACCGCATCCAGGATCGCTATGGCAAGACGATCTTCCGTCACGAGGAGCGGGTCTGCGAAGGCTGCAATGCCGGCTCCTGGGACAATCAGGAAGAGCCGACCGTGGTCGATAATCGCGAGCAGGTTCTCGATCCGATGACGGCCTACCAGATCACTTCGATGATGGAAGGTGTCGTCACCCGCGGTACGGCCGGCGGCAAGATCAAGCTCGATCGCCCGGTTGCCGGCAAGACCGGCACGACCAACGACGAGAAGGACGCCTGGTTCGTCGGCTATACCGCCGATCTCGTCGCTGGTCTTTATATCGGCCTCGACAATCCGGCCCCGCTTGGCCGCGGTGCGACGGGTGGTTCGCTTTCCGCGCCGATCTTCAACGAGTTCATGCAGATGGCGGTGAAGGATACGCCGGTGACGAAGTTCATCCTGCCGGAAGGCATGACGCTGATCGCCGTCAACCGCAAGACCGGCATGCAGGCCTTCGAAGGCGATCCGGACACGATCATGGAAGCCTTCAAGCCCGGCACCGGCCCGGCCGACAGCTTCTCGGTGATCGGCATGGAGGGCACGGTGGATCCGGAAGAGATCCTGCGCACCTCGCCACAGGCCAACCAGGCCGTGACGTCGGGCAGCGGCGGCCTGTTCTAAACCACGACGGATGGGGCAAAGCAGGCTCCGGGTCTTTACATCCCGGGCCTGCGACACTATTCACGGGCAAACTTTTTCACAGAGGTAGCGAAGTCAGCATCATGCGTGCGGAAATCGAAAACGTTGTCGACGAAATCAAGCAGGCCATAAGCCTGCTGAGGAGGCATCTTTGACTGGGACCAGGCGATAAGACGACTGGACTGGTTGAACAACAAGGCAGAGGACCCGACCCTCTGGAACGACGCCTCCGAGGCGCAGAAGCTGATGCGCGAGCGCCAGCAGCTCGATGAAAGCATCGGCGGCGTCAAGCGTCTGGAGCAGCAGCTCCAGGACAATATCGAGCTGATCGCCATGGGCGAGGAAGAGGGCGATCAGGCGATCGTCACCGAGGCCGAGGATGTCCTCAAGGCGCTGAAGGCCGAATCCGGCAAGCTGCAGGTCGAAGCCATGCTGTCCGGCGAGGCCGACGGCAACGACACCTATCTCGAAGTGCATTCCGGCGCCGGCGGTACCGAAAGCCAGGACTGGGCCAACATGCTGTTGCGCATGTACAGCCGCTGGGCGGAAAAGCAGCGCTTCAAGGTGGAAGTGCTGGAAATACACGACGGCGAAGAAGCCGGCATCAAGTCCGCGACCATTCTCGTCAAGGGCCACAACGCCTATGGCTGGCTGAAGACGGAATCGGGCGTGCATCGCCTGGTGCGCATCTCGCCCTACGACAGCAACGCGCGGCGGCACACGTCGTTCTCGTCGATCTGGGTCTACCCGGTCGTCGACGACTCGATCAACATCGAGGTCAACGAAAGCGATTGCCGCATCGATACCTACCGTTCGTCGGGCGCCGGCGGCCAGCACGTCAACACCACCGATTCGGCGGTGCGCATCACGCACATGCCAACCGGCATCGTCGTGCAGTGCCAGCAGGAACGTTCGCAGCACAAGAACCGCGCCAAGGCCTGGGACATGCTGCGCGCCCGTCTCTACGAGGCGGAGCTGAAGAAGCGTGAAGATGCGGCCAATGCCGAGGCGGCCTCGAAGACCGATATCGGCTGGGGTCACCAGATCCGCTCCTACGTTTTGCAGCCGTACCAGCTGGTCAAGGACCTGCGGACCGGCGTCGAAAGCACGGCCCCCAGCGACGTTCTCGATGGCGACGTCAGCCCCTTCATGGAAGCAGCGCTCGCTCACCGCATCAGCGGCAAGGCGGATGCGGTCGTCGGCGATATCGACTGAACCGCTGCTTCACGGCAGACAAAGAAGAACGGCCGCCGGACATGGTCCGGCGGTCGTTCTCGTTTACGGGGTTGCGCCACCCGGACCGCATGCTATTCTTCCCGGTATGGGTTATGACTGGTCAGGAGCGCGCACCCGGCGCAGGAAGATATGGACGGCGATCGCCATTGCCGGCTCGACGGTCACGATCGCTTCCATGATGGCGTCCGCGCTGTTTTCGGCGCAGTGACAACAGCAGATCATCGCGTGGAGAGAGTGATGTTTGGCCGCATAGTGATGGCAGCGATCCTTCTTGCAGCATCGACCTCAGCCGTGATGGCGGAAACCATTTCCAAGAAAAACTTGCGCGCACTCAGCGGCATGGATCGGCGACTGGCGCTGTTGGGGGCTGCCGAAGCGGGTTGCAAACCGTCGCCGCTGAAAGTCTCCATCGTTACCCAGCCGTCGAATGGCAGCGTCGAGGTCAAGAAGGGCCTGTCCAAGCCCGGCGCCCTCAGCGAATGCCCGGCTTTGCGGGTGAGGGTGGAGGCGGTGATCTATCGCTCGAATGCCGGTTACTCCGGTAGCGATACGACGGTGGTACGGATCGAGGATCCGCGCGGCAACGTCCAGATCATGCAGTTCGAGATCGACGTCAAGGCCTCCGACATCGCGCCGATGTAAGCAATTCCGACCGGCGAATCAGTCTCTTTGCGAAGTGCCGAGAGACAGGTCGATTTTCAGCATCGACATGGAGGTTTTTGCGGTCGGCAAGCGGATCTCGTTGGCCTGTTCGCCAATGCGGCGGTTGCTTTTGACCGCGACACCCTATCAGTTCGTTGCGCGCTCGACGGTCATTTCGCCCAGGTCGT
The DNA here is from genome assembly GCF_964253915.1 of Rhizobium sp. LjRoot30. Lineage (NCBI taxonomy): Bacteria > Pseudomonadati > Pseudomonadota > Alphaproteobacteria > Hyphomicrobiales > Rhizobiaceae > Rhizobium > Rhizobium sp. LjRoot30. The sequence continues at coordinate 81,054 of NZ_CAXUSG020000005.1, forward strand.
CTATCAGCACCGTCCAGCCTTCGGCTTCCCGCGCCTGTGGATCGGTCTTCAGGTAGACGGTTGCAAAAAGGCCGGGCTGGCTCGTCGGCCCAGAGGAGCTTTCCGGCCGGATGTCGGTGACGTACGGCTTGAGCACGGTCAGCTGTTCGATTTCGACACTGGACACCACCTGCGGGCCTGATGCGCCAAGCGTCATCTGCTGCAGGTAGACCTTGGCCGTGCGGTCCGGCTGCCGCACGGAGACGAGCTTGTAATAACCTTGGCGTTTGGTCGCCGTGTCCCCGGATGCTGTCCCGGTTTCCCCCGCATCCTCCCAGTATCCGCTGCTGACGACAAAGGTCACGGTCGCGGGCAGGGCGTCGATGTCTTCGGCGGCGACGGTGCCGGCACCCAAAAGCAGCGCGGCACAGAGCAGCGCGCACCACATTTTCGGTTTCGTTGCCGTTGTTTTCACCAAAAATCCCTTCGTCATGTCGGAAACTGTTCTGCAAGAATGCGATCCGACCAGGAGCGGTCGGGATCGGAGAGAATGCGTGCCGTCGTATCGTCGGTCTGGGCGATACGGACATGAATCACGGTCTTCGCCTCGGTGTAGTCGGCCACGGCATTCACCGGCCGCTTGGCATGTTCCAGAACATGAATGTCCACCGTGACCTTGTTCGGCAAAAGCGCGCCGCGCCAACTGCGCGGGCGAAACGGGCTGACCGGTGTAAGGGCGAGAAGCGGGGCATCGAGCGGCAGGATCGGTCCATGGGCGGAGAGATTGTAGGCGGTCGAACCTGCCGGCGTCGCCACCATGACGCCGTCACAGATCAGCTCCTCCAGCCGGGTCTTGCCGTCAATATCGACCTTGAGTTTTGCCGCCTGATGCGACTGCCGGAACAGCGCCACCTCGTTGATCGCCAGCGCCATGGATTGCGAGCCGTCCAGGTGAGTCGCGGTCATGCGCAATGGCTGGATCTCGTTCGCCACCGCTTTCGAGATTCGTTCCTGCAGATTGACCGTATTATAGTCGTTCATGAGAAACCCGACGGAACCGCGGTTCATGCCGTAGACCAGCTTGCCGGAATTCATCGTGCCGTGCAACGTCTGCAGCATGAAACCGTCGCCGCCGAGAGCGACGATGACATCGGCCTCTTCCGGATCGGAATTCCCATAGATGCGAATCAATTCGTCGCAAGCCGCCTGGGCGCCATCGGCCGTCGAGGCCAGGAAAGAAAGCAGATAGGGCGATCGAGCCATGAACCGGTCCTTTGACGAGCGCTCCTTGGTATCGATAAACCGCTTTTGCGACAAGACGTTTCGCGCCGGGAGCCGATGCCGATACGGTGCGAAAAACAAACAGTTACGTCCATCATTCCAGTTTTGGCTTTACACGATGCGAAAATCTGCTAACTGGACGTCACCAATGCCCTTGTAGCTCAGTTGGTAGAGCACCTGATTTGTAATCAGGGGGTCGCGGGTTCGAATCCTGCCGGGGGCACCATTTTTTCCCGAATTTTTTAATCGAGATATCGCTTCGGCTGATTGTCCGTATCCAACGGTAAAATCACCGAATTCGCTCTAAGCCGAAATCAGGCAGAAGTGCCACTGATCTCCGCCGTGCAGATGTCACGAGCCGCTTCTCATCGGAAGAATTGCGGAGTTTGCGGGGTGGATATGATGCGCACCGTGCAGCGAAGGTGCCCTTGGGAGCGTGACGCGGTGAGATCACAGGTAGCTTCAGCAGAGTGACGAGTGCGCGATTGGGGTGCGCGCACTCGTCTATATGTTCAGCGCAGCAGATCGCGCAAGAAGATAGCGTTTTCGTTGGTCCGGCTCAGGATCGACACGCTCGCCTGCTGGCGGATTTGATCCAACGCCAGATTGGCCGTTTCACGTACTACCTCGATGTCCATAATGCTGCTTGTCGACTGAGAAAGCTGGCTGGCATTCAGTGCGCGGCTTTGCATGTCGTAGTTCAACACAGATTGAGTTGCGCCGACGGTTGCTCGCGCTGAACTGACGCCGTCGATCATGCCTTTCAGCGCGACCACCATGTCAGTGGCTTCTTCGACAGTCGTCTCCGCGGTAATTTTCATTTCCTTGGACGATGCCGGAGTATTGCCTGACGACAGCAGGTGATAATCGCCATAGGACCGCGTGAGGATACCATCCTCTGCGTTGCTGCTGTAGAGCGCGTTCTTGCTCAGATCGATCTGTTCGGTCGCGGTTTCGGAGGTCCTATACGTCAACACCCCTGTCGCCCCTTCCGACACGCTGAGCAATTTTTCGCCATTGAAAGAGGTGTTCTTCGAAATAGATTCGATAGCCGACTTTACCTTCGAAAACTCGGCTCCGATGTTTTCTTTCTGGGCAGCGCTCGTGGTTCCGTTGGCCGCCTGCTGTGCCAGTAGCAGCATTCGCTGCAGCGAGTCTGTCGTAGAAGATAGTGCGCTGTCCGCGACGCTTAGCATATTGGTGACATCGTGGGCCGAGTTCCCGGCGAAAGACGATGATTGGCCCAATGTCCCAGATCCAGCTAGAGCTGCAGCTAAACGTTCAGCTGGATCTGAGCCAGAGATCCGCAGTCCAGCCGACAACCTGGTCATGCTGTTGGCCAGGGAATTGGCTGTCTTCGACAGATTGTATTGGGCGTTCAAGCTGGCAATGTTCGTATTGATGGAAAGGGGCATGTTTTCTCTCGATTTGAATAACATCTTGAATAAAGAGCGGCGTCATGCCGAAAACCGCGCTCTGTCATTTGCGCGCTGCGTATCGCAAGGGACATAAAGCACACCAAGCATTTTTATTGCCTGTATTGATTTGATTGAATTTTATGGAATTTTACTTTTTTACTGATGGGATATTCAACAGAAGCGTCTGTTGTTCCACCTGGCTCAAAGCAGGCTGACTGGGCGCCCCCACACGTGCACCGATATGGCTGGGATTGCATGTGGCTATCGGTTCGATGTCGCGCGCTGATCCTTGGGTTGGGTGCACGCCTTGTCCGATGGTGGAAATCGCCGCAGTAAAATTTCAGGTATTTAGCCTCGTTGTGGACATATTCCCGATATAGAGAGAAGAAATGTAATGCCTATCGAGGGGCGGTTTGATCGAAAATCGGTCGTTACCCTTGTCTTTTCCTCGAAAAGCACTACGTCTCATATATCGAACTTTGCTAGAGACTCTTGTACGACGCCTTTCTACGGCTCTTTCCGATCTCCTCTCATCGTCGATCTATCATGGCCAATCTGGCCAGTTCTCCAGCGATTGAAAGGAAATCGTTATGAATACAGGTACCGTAAAGTGGTTCAACAGCACCAAGGGTTTTGGCTTCATTCAGCCCGACAACGGCGGCACGGACGTCTTCGTTCACATTTCTGCCGTTGAGCGTTCCGGCATCCGGAACCTCGTCGAAGGCCAGAAGATCCGTTACGACATCGTACAGGATCGCCGTTCGGGCAAGAATTCTGCGGACAATCTGCAGGCTGCTTAATTCGATCGTTGTCCCGCGTGACCACGGATGTACTGGCACGCTTGAGACGATGACGTCGGAAGGTCGGGGTCTCCCCGGCCTTTTTGTTTTTTATTTCGGCCCAATTCCATTGCTTGAAAGGAAACGTTTTGCAGATACTCGTGCGTGACAACAATGTCGAACAAGCCCTCCGAGCCCTGAAGCGCAAGATGCAGCGTGAAGGCATATTTCGTGAAATGCGCGCCCGGACCGCCTATGAAAAGCCGTCCGTGAAGCGGGCGCGGGAAAAGCAGGAAGCTGTTCGCCGCGCGCGGAAACTGGCGGTCAAGCGGGCACAGCGCGAAGGTCTTCTCCCGGCGCCCAAGAAGAAAATTGTCACGCGTAGCAGATAAGGGTAGGGCAACAGAGGAGAGCCGTGATGGTCGACAAAGATCAGTTGTTCAACCCCGTGAAAATGTCGGCCCAAGCCAAAGCGGCACAAACCGACAAGACGGCAAAAGATATCCTGGCTGCCGAAGCGGCCGCGCGTGCGGCCAAGACGGCAAAACTTCGTTCGGCGCGCCTCGATCAGGCTCCCGTGCCCGACACCGGCGAGAACGGTAAAGCCACACGCCGGACCAAGGCAAAATAATCCCGGCATCGCCGTCCTCGGAAAAATCTCAGATCATGGGCACGGCTGAAAGCAGGATGCAGGCAGTCTGGCCCCAGCTGCGCGGCGCATTCATCAGTTTCTGGTAGAATTTCCTGGCGGCGCGCAGCAGCGTGTGTGTCAGCACCGCCAGTTTGCCGGGAACGCTACGCGGCCGTTCGATCATGTAGATCGTCGTCGGGATCGTGCCGAACTCCCGTTTATAGGGTTCGTCGCCGATAGTGAAATCGAACACCTTGTCTTCCGCCGCAATGCGTTTTTCGATCAGGCTGTCGAGAAACACGAATCCCGGCGAGTGACGGCCATAATTCTCGTAGTCGCAACCGATCAGCAGCATGTGGTACCGGCCGGCATGGGTCAGTCCGAAGATTCGGCCGATGGGTGCGCCGTCGCACGTCATCATGCTTGTATGCGACAGGCCGGCGTCGGCGCCATTGCAGGCCACCGTCGAATAGAAGTCGCGCACTGCCTGCCGGTTGAGCGGATCGTTCTTGAAACGGCCGCGCCGGACCTCGGCAAGGCCGACCAAGGCCTGCCGGATGTCCGTGCGATCGGCGATTTCCTTGAGTTGCACATCCCCAGAGCGGAAAAGGCGGCGCTTCTTTCGATCGAGATATCGGCGAAAGCTGGTGGTCATCGCGCCGGCGCGCCAGCTCTGATGGTCGCCGCCGAGGGGCGTGCTGTGCGCGGTAAAATCGTGCTGGCGGAAATTGGCGGGGAAAAACAAGGCCCACTGGCTGATGTCCCGTTTGCGGATATGCCGGATGCGCAGGATGTCGTGATCCGGCAAAAGTGCGGCAATCCTTTCCTTCAACTCGTCCATCCGCCTCAGGCTGCGGCGGTTGTCGCGACGAACGACAGGGGCGTTGTAATCGCTGACACCGAGATCCGCCGGCTCGATGACCGAGAGGCCGCTGACGGTGCGGACCACCAGCGGCAGCAGAAATTGCAATTGACCGCCGCCGTCGTAGCCGCAGATGATCAGCGGTCGTGCCTTGGCGTCGTGAAGCAGGTGGTCGTAGATCGCCTGCAGCCAGACCGGATGCTGGAAGACCGTCGCGCCGCTTTCTCCGAACAGCTTTCCGTAGGGCTCGCCGGTGAAATCGAAGCCCTCGAGACGTTCCAGACGCAGGCCCTCCAGAGCGTCGTCGCGGTTGACGTGCGGCAAGATCATGATTCCCGTTTCAATTTTAAAGTTAGCTTAGCATCCGCCGGGCCGGCCTGCGTTCAAAAGCTTTTATTAACGTTAAAACCTCATGGCACCTGTGATGGTTGCAAAGGCGTGGCAACGGTACGCATTGCAATCTTGCAGCTTTTGCGGCGATAGTCGCGCTTGATCGGCGTGTGGCGCCGCGGTTCTTTTGGGGAGACGTGCATGCGTGTAAAAGCCCTCTTGCTGCTGGGCATCCTAGGCGGCATTGCCGCGCCGGTTCTGGCGGAAGAACTGGGGCCGTTCGACGAACCGGTCAGCGAGGAAACGCTGGAATTGCCGGCCAGCGATCTCAATCCCGATGCCAAGCCCCAAGTTGCCTGCAGCCGGTTCGCTGCCTTTGCGGTCAAGGAAGTCGATATCGGCGAGGTCGGTGCCGAGAAACTGTCGCTGATGGCGCCGACAGATGCCTGCACTGTCGATACGCCCGGCGAAAAGATCGTCAAGGACGACGCGGCAGGCTATTTCCTGGGTGTTTCCGGCGACTACGTGTTTTTCCAGGCGCCCGATGGCTGGAACGGCGGGTTGCCCTTCGTCGTCTACGACCGCCGGACGGCGGGGCGGCTTTTCGACGATGCCTTTGCCGGTGATGGATTTACCGAGATCAAGGCCGCTGCCGATACGCTGATGTTGCGCTACCGGCGGTCTATGACGACGGAATGTTCGCTGTACAAGGATACCGGCAGCTGCGCCGCCGCGATCGCCGCGAAAACCGGACTGACGGCAAAACGCATTCCCGATTGCACGGCAGTTTACGAAGCGGAAAAGAAGCGTACGCCGGATTTTACGTCCGAGATCGAGAAACTGCCGACGGTTATCAACTATCCCGTCGAGATGCAGTGGACCAGCGGCAAGGCAACGTTTTCGCCGATGGACGGGGACGTGACCTGCAACCTGCCGTCCTGACCGACGCGCCAGCCGGAGAGGCCGGCGCGCGGTATTGTCCCGCCGGGCGGCGGCTTATCGTTTCAGGTGCCGTCGCGTTGCATAAAGCGCGATGGCGGCTGCGTTCGAAACGTTGAGCGACTTGATCCGGCCGGGCATGTCGAGCCGCGCCAGGGTGTTGACTGTCTCGCGGGTCTTCTGACGCAGGCCCTTGCCTTCTGCGCCGAGCACCAGGGCGACCTTTTCGCCTGCAAGACTTTCTTCCAGCGGGGCGGGGCCTTCCGAATCGAGGCCGACGGTATGGAAACCGAGCTCGTGCAGCTCGCCGAGCGTATCTGCCAGGTTGGTGATCTGGATATAGGGAATCATTTCCAGCGCGCCGGAGGCCGATTTGGCGAGCACGCCCGATTCGGTCGGGCTATGGCGCATCGTCGTGATGACCGCTCCGGCGTCGAAAGCGACGGCCGAGCGCATCAGGGCGCCGACATTGTGCGGATCGGTCACCTGATCGAGAACCAGGAGCAGCGGGCTTTGTTTCAAAGCCTCTAGGCGGCGAACGGGCAGGGGACGGGTTTCGAGCATGACGCCCTGATGAATCGCCTCGGGGCCGAGGATCTTGTCGATATCCTGCGGCGAGACCATCTGCACGGGAATGCCAAGGGCCTCTGCGTCGATGTCCAGCCGTGCCAACGCATTCTGGGTCACCGACAACTGGATGTTCTTGCGCTCCGGGTTTTCAAGAGCGGCGCGAACCGTGTGCAGGCCATAAAGAAAGACCTGGTTGGCTTCGAGCGCCGGCGGCTTCCAGTCATCGCTGCCGGGGCGTTTGCGCTTCTGTTTCTGAGGGGTCGGGATTTCGCCGCGCTCGCGTTTGGCGTCGCGGTGGGCGCGGCGCAGCGTGGCGTAGTGGGTGTCCCGGGCGGACGGGTCTTTATCTTTGCTCATGCGGTCTTATAGCGGCGCGCGGCTCCAGCGCATAGTCCCGTCTATTAAGGGCCTTTCCACAGGGCTTGAAATTTTTCAGCAATTTTCCACTGTCATCGTGTTGACAGAAACGGAACGGGCGGTCATATACGCGGCGCAGACGACGGGCGGCAACGCTTCACAGTCTAGCAAACTTGGTCGACCGATCCGGACGAATACTGGAGAGATGCCCGAGTGGTTAAAGGGGACGGACTGTAAATCCGTTGGCTCAGCCTACGTTGGTTCAAATCCAACTCTCTCCACCATTCGTTCCAGATCGGACCATCCCCGCGGGTATAGCTCAATGGTAGAGCAGCAGCCTTCCAAGCTGAATACGCGGGTTCGATTCCCGCTACCCGCTCCAGCCTTGACCCCAAAAATAGTAGCGCATTGAACGGCATCGTAGCGATGTCTGTCGTGGGTTCTTAATATCTTTCCGGATAGGTCTTCTCCCGCAGAACATTTTCGTTCTCCAGTTTTGGGATCCGACTTATGAAAAAGACAATTTTCGCCGCTGCTCTGGCAGCCATGCTCCTTCCGTCTGTCTCCTTTGCCGCTACACTCCATTTCCCCAGTGACGACCCGGTCGCCGAGATCACGATCCCGGATGCCTGGAACCCGAAGGAAACCGACAGCGGCATCGACGCCACCTCGGACGACAACTCGATCTATCTGTCGATCGACGTTGCCTCGGCCGGGACGTCCGACAAGGTCATCGATGACGTCTTTAAGTTTCTCGCCGACAACGGCGTGACGGTCGATCCGGCCACCCAGAAGCAGTCCGAGGACGAGATCAACGGCATGACCATGACCAGCTTCGACTGGAGCGGCACCGACAAGGACGGCGACGTTTCGATCAGTGTTGCGCTTGTCGCTCCGAAGCCGGACAAGCTGCTGGTCATTACCTATTGGGGCACGAAGGGCGAGCAGGAAAAGAATGCTGCGGCATTGGTTGCCCTGATCACGTCGCTGAAGCCCGCGAACTAAATCTGAACTGCATGCCGCGTACGGCCTCCGGCCGTGACGTCGGCTATCGCACCGCCTCCGGCGCGCCGCTTTTCGGCTGTCGGGGGCGTTGTTTTTTCAAAGCCCGGCACAAGCGGTCCGGCTTGGCGCCAGCGAAAAACGCCGGCTGCCGTTTTTCTCGCTTTTGCAGGGAGATGCCTGTCCGGGCGTCCCTTGTAATTAGGTCTTGCGCATTTGTTGCGAAAGCCTTAAACGGCGGCACTAAACCCGCTCGCCGGGTCCCCCTTATCGATCCATAGGAAGCATTCAAATGGCAAAGAGTAAGTTTGAGCGCAACAAGCCGCACGTCAACATCGGTACGATCGGCCACGTTGACCACGGCAAGACGTCGCTGACGGCGGCGATCACGAAGTACTTCGGCGAGTTCAAGGCCTACGACCAGATCGATGCGGCCCCTGAAGAAAAGGCTCGCGGCATCACGATCTCGACGGCACACGTCGAATACGAGACGCCGAACCGTCACTATGCGCACGTTGACTGCCCCGGCCACGCCGACTACGTCAAGAACATGATCACCGGTGCCGCACAGATGGACGGCGCGATCCTGGTCTGCTCGGCTGCTGACGGCCCGATGCCGCAGACGCGCGAACACATCCTGCTCGCCCGCCAGGTTGGCGTTCCGGCGATCGTCGTGTTCCTCAACAAGGTCGACCAGGTTGACGACGCCGAGCTTCTCGAGCTCGTCGAGCTGGAAGTTCGCGAACTTCTGTCGTCCTACGACTTCCCGGGCGACGATATCCCGATCGTCAAGGGTTCGGCTCTGGCCGCTCTCGAAGATTCGGACAAGAAGATCGGCGAAGACGCGATCCGCGAGCTGATGGCTGCCGTTGACTCCTACATCCCGACGCCTGAGCGTCCGATCGACCAGCCGTTCCTGATGCCGATCGAAGACGTGTTCTCGATCTCGGGCCGCGGTACGGTTGTTACGGGCCGCGTCGAGCGTGGTATCGTCAAGGTTGGTGAAGAAGTCGAGATCGTCGGCATCCGCGCGACGTCGAAGACGACGGTGACCGGCGTTGAAATGTTCCGCAAGCTGCTCGACCAGGGCCAGGCTGGCGACAACATCGGTGCACTGGTTCGCGGCGTCACCCGTGACGGCGTCGAGCGTGGTCAGATCCTGTGCAAGCCGGGTTCGGTCAAGCCGCACAAGAAGTTCATGGCAGAAGCCTACATCCTGACGAAGGAAGAAGGCGGCCGTCATACGCCGTTCTTCACCAACTACCGTCCGCAGTTCTACTTCCGTACGACGGACGTGACGGGCATCGTCTCGCTGCCGGAAGGCACGGAAATGGTTATGCCTGGCGACAACGTCACGGTTGCCGTTGAGCTGATCGTTCCGATCGCGATGGAAGAAAAGCTGCGCTTCGCTATCCGCGAAGGCGGCCGTACCGTCGGCGCCGGCATCGTTGCCTCGATCGTCGAGTAATCGAAAGATTATTCCTTAAAGAGAACCCCGCCGGCAACGGCGGGGTTTTTTGTTTGCCCGCCTGGGCGGAGTTGTGATGGCGGGCAGCCGAATTGCATAATGACGAAAATGATATGAGGGAGGAAACCCATGAAAAAGCGTATTCTTTTCACCGGCGGCTCCGGCAAGGCGGGGCGGCACACGGTGCCGTGGCTGGTAGCGCATGGCTACGAGGTCCACAATGTCGACCTGGTGCCGCTCGACAGCCCCGGCGTCACCAATCTCATCGCCGACGTCACTGACCAAGGACAGGTTTTTAACGCGCTGTCGATGCACCGCGATTTTCCAGATCTCGATACCGGCAAGGGCGTGTTGCCTTTCGACGCGGTCGTGCATTTTGCCGCCGTGCCGCGCATCCTGATCAAGCCGGACAATGAAACCTTCCGTATCAACACGATCAGCACCTACAACGTCATCGAAGCGGCGGTGAAGCTCGGCATCCGCAAGATCATCATCGCCTCGAGCGAAACCACCTACGGTGTCTGTTTTGCCGAAGGCCATCGCGACTTTCACCAGTTCCCGTTGGAAGAGGATTACGACGTCAATCCGATGGATTCCTACGGCCTCTCGAAAGTCGTCAACGAGAAGACGGCGCGGGCCTTTGCGGAGCGTTCGGGTTTCGACATTTATGCGCTGCGCATCGGCAATGTCATCGAGCCGCATGAATATGCGCGCTTCCCGGAATTTTTCGAAAAGCCGGAAATGCGCAAGCGTATTGCCTGGAGCTACATCGATGCGCGCGACCTCGGCCAGATCGTGCATCTCTGCATCGAGAAGGATGGGCTGGGATACGAGGTCTTCAATGCTGCCAACGACACTGTATCGGCCAACACGCCGTCGCGGGAACTGGCACGACGTTTCTATCCGAACGTACCGTTCACGCGGGAGATCGGCGAATTCGAGGGATTTCTCTCGAATCGCAAGATTCGCGAGGTGCTTGGCTTCAAGGAAGAGCACGATTGGCGGAATTATGTGAACGTTTGAAACGGCAAAGGCGGGATTTCCCGCCTCTGTCGCACCGGCGGTAGGTGACCTCGGCCAAGCTTTACACCGTTCTTATCACGAAAACGAAAAAACGGACTTGCCAAGCCGGCGCTCCCGCCTTAAAGAGCGCCTTGTCCAACGGCGAGGCGGCTCAATCGGCCCTCTCGATAAGCCTGAAGACAGATGAAGGGGTATAGCTCAGTTGGTAGAGCGGCGGTCTCCAAAACCGCAGGTCGGGGGTTCGAGCCCCTCTGCCCCTGCCATTTTTCCGGAAGACACTGGCGCGGCATGTTCGCAGCCTTGATGGAAATTGGCAGCCGGCTTGTCCGGTAAAGTTCGCTAAACACGGATTTGCCTCTTGTTAAAAAGGGAATCGGTGTTTATGTAGGGTTCAAACAGACACGCGGTGCGTGGGGCTGAGCTGGTCAGCTTTACGCGCCGTAATTGCGTGGGCGGTCAATGGCATCTAAAACCAATCCATTTGCGTTTCTGCAGCAGGTTCGCTCCGAGACGTCGAAAGTTACGTGGCCGTCGCGCCGCGAGACGCTGATCTCCACCGCGATGGTGTTGGTGATGGTGGTTTTTGCTGCGCTGTTTTTCTTTGCTGCTGACCAGCTTATCAGCTGGCTGCTCAGCTTTGTGCTGAACGTCGGCAAATAATTTAGGCGGAGATGATCATGGCGGCGCGTTGGTACATCGTCCACGCATATTCGAATTTCGAAAAGAAGGTGGCGGAATCGATCGAGGAGAAGGCGCGCCAGAAGGGCCTGACGCATCTCTTCGAAAAGATCCTGGTTCCGACCGAAAAGGTCGTTGAAGTGCGCCGTGGCCGCAAGGTCGATTCGGAGCGCAAGTTCTTCCCGGGCTATGTCATGGTTCGCGCCAACCTGACGGATGAGGCTTATCACCTTATCAAGAACACGCCGAAGGTGACGGGTTTCCTTGGTTCCGACAACAAGCCGGTTCCGATCCCGGACTCCGAAGCCGAGCGTATCCTCGGCCAGGTCCAGGAGGGTGTGGAGCGCCCCAAGGCTTCGATCTCCTTCGAGATCGGCGAGCAGGTTCGCGTTTCCGATGGTCCTTTCGCGTCGTTCAACGGCACCGTTCAGGATGTCGATGAAGAGCGTTCGCGCCTCAAGGTCGAAGTTTCTATTTTTGGCCGGGCTACTCCGGTCGAGCTGGAATACAGCCAGGTCGAAAAGGTCTGACTGTCGCAGGGTCGTTGACCCTGCAATCGCGTGGAAGGTGAGGGGTCTGTAGCCGGACCTCAACGATCCGCACCACGCAACCGCAGCCGCCGGACGAGATGTTCGGCATAAAGGGTCGGGCAACCGGCCATCAATGAAAGGCAGAGAGTTATGGCTAAGAAAGTTATGGGCCAGCTCAAGTTGCAGGTTAAGGCTGGGTCGGCCAATCCGTCCCCGCCGATCGGTCCTGCACTTGGTCAGCGCGGCATCAACATCATGGAATTCTGCAAGTCGTTCAACGCAGCGACGCAGGAAATGGAAAAGGGTATGCCGATTCCGGTCGTCATCACCTATTACCAGGACAAGTCCTTCACTTTTGTGATGAAGCAGCCTCCGGTCACGTATTTCCTGAAGAAGGAAGCGAAGATCCAGTCCGGTTCCAAGACCCCGGGCAAGGGCGCAACCGTTGGCAAGCTCACCAAGGCTCAGATCAAGTCGATCGCCGAAGCCAAGATGAAGGACCTCAACGCTGCCGATATCGAAGGCGCAATGGCAATGGTAGAGGGCTCCGCCCGCGCCATGGGCCTGGAAGTGGTGGCATAACATGGCAAAGCTTGCAAAGCGTATCCAGAAGATCCGTGAAGGCATCGACCCGACCAAGCTGGTCGCGCTTACGGACGCCATCGCTCTCGTCAAGGAGCGTGCCGTCGCCAAGTTCGATGAAACCGTCGAAATCGCGATGAACCTCGGCGTTGACCCGCGTCATGCCGACCAGATGGTTCGTGGCGTTGTCAACCTGCCGAACGGCACCGGCCGCGACGTTCGCGTTGCCGTGTTCGCTCGTGGCGCCAAGGCCGACGAAGCCAAGGCCGCTGGTGCTGACATCGTCGGCGCTGAAGACCTCGTCGAAATCGTCCAGGGCGGCAAGATCGATTTCGATCGCTGCATCGCGACCCCGGACATGATGCCGCTCGTCGGCCGTCTCGGTAAGGTTCTCGGCCCGCGTGGCATGATGCCGAACCCGAAGGTTGGCACGGTCACCATGGACGTCGCCGGCGCCGTCAAGGCATCCAAGGGCGGTGCTGTCGAGTTCCGCGTCGAGAAGGCTGGTATCATCCACGCCGGCATCGGCAAGGCTTCCTTCGACGCCAAGGCTCTGGAAGAAAACATCAAGGCATTTGCCGACGCCGTCATCAAGGCGAAGCCGGCTGGCGCCAAGGGCAACTACGTCAAGCGCGTTGCGATCTCCTCGACCATGGGTCCGGGCGTCAAGATCGATCCGTCTTCCGTAACGGCAGCCTGATCATGAATTCTCCGGCCCTTGCGGGCCGGATAAACTGAATTTCCGGCCCGCAAGGGCCGGAAATTTCCGGAGAAATCCGGAACTCCTGTCCGAGATTGCAGGTGGTTTTCCCTTAATCACTTGGCCTGCATGAGACGGGTAAGACCCGATATTCACGGTGCTTTGCACCTGTTTCGGTTCGAGCCTGATGTGCCTTGTGCCTGACGCCCCCTAGGGAGCGCAGTGCGGGGGGACAGGATCCTCAAGCGTCGCTTGGGATCTTGAAGTTTTTTTGAGATCCCGAGAGGCAAAGGCAAACCCGATGGGGCCTGCAGGATTGCGGTCCCGTCTACTGGAGACAGACAGTGGAAAGAGCGGAAAAACGCGAATTCGTCACGGAGCTGAACGAAGTCTTTAAGGCTTCCGGTTCGGTTGTCGTGGCCCACTATGCTGGTGTCACAGTTGCGCAGATGAACGACTTCCGTTCGAAGATGCGCGCTGCTGGCGGCACCGTCAAAGTCGCGAAGAACCGTCTGGCCAAGATCGCTCTTCAGGGTACGGAGTCGGAAGGGATGTCGAATCTCTTCAAGGGTCAAACGCTGATTGCATACAGCGAAGACCCGGTAACGGCTCCGAAAGTCGTCATGGACTTCGCCAAGACCAACGACAAGGTCGTTGTTCTCGGTGGTGCCATGGGCGCAACCACGCTCTCTGCGGATGCAGTCAAGTCGCTCGCGACCCTGCCTTCGCTGGACGAGCTTCGTGGCAAGCTGCTGGGCCTCCTGAACGCCCCGGCTACCCGCGTCGCTACGGTTGTCGCTGCACCGGCAAGCCAGCTTGCCCGCGTGTTCGCGGCTTACGCCAAGAAGGACGAAGAAGCCGCTTAAGGCGGTTTTTCGCTGTTTAAAACCAAAAGTTCGAACCGAATTAAAGGAACTAAGAAAATGGCTGATCTCGCAAAGATCGTAGAAGACCTCTCTGCTCTGACCGTTCTGGAAGCTGCTGAGCTTTCCAAGCTGCTCGAAGAGAAGTGGGGCGTTTCCGCAGCTGCTCCGGTAGCTGTTGCTGCTGCTGGCGGTGGCGCTGCTGCTGCTCCGGCTGAAGAAGAAAAGACCGAATTCGACGTTATCCTGGTTGACGCTGGCGCCAACAAGATCAACGTCATCAAGGAAGTTCGCGCTATCACCGGCCTCGGCCTCAAGGAAGCCAAGGACCTCGTTGAAGGCGCTCCGAAGCCGGTTAAGGAAGCCGTTTCGAAGGCTGAAGCTGCCGACCTCAAGAAGAAGCTTGAGGATGCCGGCGCTAAGGTCGACGTCAAGTAATATCGAATGCCTTGGGAGAGGGGTCACCCTCTCCCATCGTCTTCGTCGAGAACGGATTACCCAAAAGCCGCGTGAAAACGGCTTTTGGGTAATGGGTTCTTCAAGAGGATGGTCTCGAACCGAACCGTGCAGGCGCTCCGGCCCACGGAATTCGGGATGTGAGACGAGATTGAACTGTCCCATGTTCGACGGGATCGACTGGCCATCGACACCCGTCCGTTGCAGGCCCGGATGCATATATTGAAGGAGCGACGATGGCTCAGACCCTTTCGTTCAATGGTCGCAGGCGCGTACGCAAGTTTTTCGGCAAAATCCCCGAAGTCGCTGAAATGCCGAACCTCATCGAGGTTCAGAAGGCTTCTTATGACCAGTTCCTGATGGTGGACGAACCGCAAGGCGGCCGTCCGGATGAGGGACTTCAGTCCGTCTTCAAGTCCGTCTTCCCGATCACCGACTTTTCCGGTGCTTCGATGCTCGAATTCGTCTCCTACGAATTCGAACCGCCGAAGTTCGACGTCGAGGAATGCCGTCAGCGCGACCTGACCTACGCGGCACCGCTCAAGGTGACGCTGCGCCTCATCGTGTTCGATATCGACGAGGATACCGGCGCGAAGTCGATCAAGGACATCAAGGAACAGTCCGTCTACATGGGCGACATGCCGCTCATGACCAACAACGGCACGTTCATCGTCAACGGCACCGAGCGCGTCATCGTCTCCCAGATGCACCGTTCGCCGGGCGTGTTCTTCGACCACGACAAGGGCAAGAGCCATTCTTCCGGCAAGCTGCTCTTCGCCGCACGCGTCATCCCGTATCGCGGTTCCTGGCTCGATATCGAATTCGACGCCAAGGACATCGTCTACGCCCGTATCGACCGCCGCCGCAAGCTGCCGGTGTCGTCGCTGCTGATGGCGCTCGGCATGGATGGCGAAGAAATCCTCGAAACCTTCTACTCGAAGTCCGTCTACCAGCGTGACGGCGAGGGCTGGCGGATTCCGTTCCAGCCGGAAGTCCTCAAGGGCACCAAGGTTCTGAGCGACCTGATCGACGCCGATACCGGCGAAGTGGTCGTCGAATCAGGCAAGAAGCTGACGCCGCGCCTGCTGCGCCAGCTCACCGAAAAGGGCCTCAAGGCACTGAAGGCGTCGAACGACGACCTGTACGGCAATTACCTGGCCGAAGACATCGTCAACTACCGGACGGGTGAAATCTACCTGGAAGCCGGCGACGAAATCGACGAGAAGACCCTGCCGGTCATTCTCGATGCCGGTTTTGACGAGATTCCGGTTCTCGGCATCGACCACATCAATGTCGGCGCCTACATCCGCAACACGCTGGCCGTCGACAAGAACGAGAACCGTCAGGACGCTCTGTTCGACATCTACCGCGTCATGCGTCCGGGTGAACCGCCGACCATGGAATCGGCCGAAGCCATGTTCAACTCGCTGTTCTTCGATGCGGAGCGTTACGATCTCTCCGCCGTCGGCCGCGTCAAGATGAACATGCGTCTCGACCTCGATGTTGCCGATACGGTCCGCATCCTGCGCAAGGACGACATCCTGGCCGTGGTCAAGATGCTGGTCGAACTGCGCGACGGCAAGGGCGAAATCGACGACATCGACAACCTCGGCAACCGCCGCGTCCGTTCGGTCGGCGAATTGATGGAGAACCAGTATCGCCTGGGTCTGCTGCGCATGGAGCGCGCCATCAAGGAACGCATGTCGTCGATCGAAATCGACACCGTCATGCCGCAGGACCTGATCAACGCCAAGCCGGCGGCCGCCGCTGTCCGCGAATTCTTCGGCTCCTCGCAGCTGTCGCAGTTCATGGACCAGGTGAACCCGCTGTCGGAAATCACCCACAAGCGCCGTCTTTCGGCTCTTGGTCCGGGCGGTCTGACCCGCGAACGCGCCGGCTTCGAAGTCCGCGACGTGCATCCGACCCACTACGGTCGTATTTGCCCGATCGAGACTCCGGAAGGTCCGAACATCGGTCTGATCAACTCGCTGGCGACCTTTGCCCGCGTCAACAAGTACGGCTTCATCGAATCGCCTTACCGCAAGATCGTTGACGGCAAGGTGACGTATGACGTCGTCTACCTGTCGGCGATGGAAGAAGCCAAGTACCACGTTGCGCAGGCCAACTCCGTGCTCAACGAAGACGGCTCCTTCGGCGAAGAATTCGTCGTTTGCCGTCACGCCGGCGAAGTTATGCTGGCACCGCGCGACAACATCAACCTGATGGACGTTTCGCCGAAGCAGCTCGTTTCGGTCGCAGCGGCTCTCATCCCGTTCCTGGAAAACGACGACGCCAACCGCGCTCTCATGGGCTCGAACATGCAGCGTCAGGCCGTTCCGCTCGTTCGTGCAGAAGCACCGTTCGTCGGTACCGGCATGGAGCCGATCGTTGCCCGTGACTCCGGCGCGGCCATCGGTGCCCGTCGCGGCGGCGTGGTCGACCAGGTCGACGCGACGCGTATCGTTATCCGCGCCACCGAAGACCTCGATCCGTCGAAGTCGGGCGTCGATATCTATCGACTGCAGAAGTTCCAGCGTTCGAACCAGAACACCTGCGTCAACCAGCGCCCGCTGGTCACCGTCGGTGACGTGGTCAACAAGGGCGACATCCTCGCTGACGGTCCGTCGACGGATCTCGGCGATCTGGCGCTCGGCCGCAACGCGCTCGTCGCGTTCATGCCCTGGAACGGCTACAACTACGAAGACTCGATCCTGCTTTCCGAGCGTATCGTTGCCGACGACGTGTTCACCTCCATCCACATCGAAGAATTCGAAGTGATGGCGCGCGACACCAAGCTTGGTCCGGAAGAAATCACCCGCGACATTCCGAACGTTTCGGAAGAAGCGCTGAAGAACCTCGACGAAGCCGGCATCGTGTACATCGGTGCGGAAGTGCAGCCGGGCGACATCCTCGTCGGTAAGATCACGCCGAAGGGCGAAAGCCCGATGACGCCGGAAGAAAAGCTTCTGCGCGCCATCTTCGGTGAAAAGGCTTCCGACGTTCGCGACACCTCCATGCGCATGCCTCCGGGCACGTTCGGCACGGTCGTCGAAGTTCGCGTCTTCAACCGTCACGGCGTCGAAAAGGACGAGCGTGCGATGGCGATCGAGCGTGAGGAAATCGAACGCCTCGCCAAGGACCGCGACGACGAACAGGCGATCCTCGACCGTAACGTCTACGGCCGCCTTCTGGACATGCTGCGGGGCCAGACCTCGATTGCCGGTCCGAAGGGCTTCAAGAAGGGTGTCGAACTGGCCAACAACGTCGTCTCCGAATATCCCCGCTCGCAGTGGTGGATGTTTGCCGTCGAAGACGAGAAGGTCCAGGGCGAGCTCGAAGCTCTGCGCACCCAGTACGACGAATCCAAGTCGCGCCTCGAACAGCGCTTCATGGACAAGGTCGAAAAGGTCCAGCGCGGCGACGAAATGCCTCCGGGCGTCATGAAGATGGTCAAGGTCTTCGTCGCTGTGAAGCGCAAGATCCAGCCGGGCGACAAGATGGCCGGCCGTCACGGCAACAAGGGTGTCGTGTCGCGCATCGTGCCGATCGAAGACATGCCGTTCCTCGAAGACGGTACGCATGTCGACGTCGTTCTGAACCCGTTGGGCGTGCCTTCGCGCATGAACGTCGGCCAGATCCTCGAAACCCATCTTGGCTGGGCTTGCGCTGGCATGGGCAAGAAGATCGGCGCGATGCTCGATGCGTACCGCGCAGGTGCAGACATCCAGCCGCTCCGCGACGTCATCGACGGCGTCATGGGCACGGGTCCGAAGGGCGAGCCGATCAAGCAGTACGACGATGAATCCATCGTTCGTCTCGCCGAGCAGACCCGCCGCGGCGTATCGATCGCGACCCCGGTCTTCGACGGTGCCGTCGAGAAGGACGTCAACGAGATGCTCAAGCTGGCGGGCCTCAAGGAGTCCGGTCAGTCGACGCTCTATGACGGCCGTACCGGCGAGCAGTTCGACCGCCAGGTCACCGTGGGCTACATCTACATGCTGAAGCTCAACCACCTGGTCGACGACAAGATCCACGCCCGTTCGATCGGTCCGTACTCGCTCGTCACGCAGCAGCCGCTGGGTGGTAAGGCGCAGTTCGGCGGTCAGCGCTTCGGGGAAATGGAAGTCTGGGCTCTGGAAGCTTACGGCGCCGCCTACACCCTGCAGGAAATGCTGACGGTGAAGTCGGACGACGTCGCCGGCCGTACCAAGGTCTACGAAGCCATCGTTCGTGGCGACGATACGTTCGAAGCCGGTATTCCGGAAAGCTTCAACGTTCTCGTCAAGGAAATGCGCTCTCTGGGTCTGTCGGTCGAGCTGGAGAACTCCAAGATCGACGAAACGGCGGCGCAGCTGCCGGACGCAGCCGAGTAAAGAGAATAGGTGTGCGCTGATATCCGGCGCACACCGCTTCCCGCCCGGGGTGCCGTTCTCTCGTGCGCCGGGGTCGGGAAATTTCGCCGCATTTAGCGGTTATTCTTGTTTTAAGCGTTGGGCCGGTTCCCGGGAATTGCCGGACCTGAACGCAAGCCGAGGGCGTCTTCGCCCCATAAGGAGACAGGCATGAACCAAGAGGTCATGAATCTTTTCAATCCGCAGGTGCCTGCGCAGACCTTCGATTCCATCCGGATCTCGATCGCGTCGCCGGAGAAGATTCTTTCCTGGTCGTACGGTGAGATCAAGAAGCCGGAAACGATCAACTACCGCACGTTCAAGCCGGAACGCGACGGTCTCTTCTGCGCGCGCATCTTCGGTCCCATCAAGGACTACGAGTGCCTGTGCGGCAAGTACAAGCGCATGAAGTACAAGGGCATCATCTGCGAAAAGTGCGGCGTCGAAGTGACGCTGTCGCGCGTTCGCCGCGAGCGCATGGGCCATATCGAGCTCGCAGCACCCGTTGCCCACATCTGGTTCCTGAAGTCGCTGCCGAGCCGCATCTCCACGCTGCTCGACATGACGCTGAAGGATGTCGAGCGTGTTCTCTACTTCGAGAACTACATCGTCACCGAGCCGGGCCTCACCGCGCTGAAGGAAAACCAGCTTCTTTCCGAAGAAGAATACATGATCGCCGTCGATGAATATGGTGAAGACCAGTTCACGGCGATGATCGGTGCCGAAGCCATCTTCGAGATGCTGGCCTCGATGAACCTCGAGAAGATCGCTGGCGACCTGCGCTCCGAGCTTGCCGACACCACGTCGGACCTCAAGCAGAAGAAGCTGATGAAGCGCCTGAAGATCGTCGAGAACTTCATGGAATCCGGCAACCGCCCGGAATGGATGATCATGAAGGTCGTCCCGGTCATCCCGCCGGACCTGCGCCCGCTGGTTCCGCTCGACGGCGGCCGTTTCGCGACGTCGGACCTGAACGATCTGTACCGCCGCGTCATCAACCGTAACAACCGTCTGAAGCGCCTGATCGAACTGCGCGCTCCGGGCATCATCATCCGCAACGAAAAGCGCATGCTGCAGGAATCTGTGGACGCGTTGTTCGACAACGGCCGTCGCGGCCGCGTCATCACCGGCGCCAACAAGCGTCCGTTGAAGTCGCTGTCCGACATGCTCAAGGGCAAGCAGGGCCGCTTCCGCCAGAACCTGCTCGGCAAGCGCGTCGACTATTCCGGCCGTTCGGTCATCGTGACCGGTCCGGAGCTGAAGCTGCACCAGTGCGGCCTGCCGAAGAAGATGGCGCTCGAACTGTTCAAGCCGTTCATCTACGCCCGCCTCGACGCCAAGGGTTACTCCTCGACCGTCAAGCAGGCCAAGAAGCTCGTTGAAAAAGAGAAGCCGGAAGTCTGGGATATCCTCGACGAGGTCATCCGCGAGCATCCGGTTCTGTTGAACCGCGCTCCGACGTTGCACCGCCTGGGCATCCAGGCCTTCGAACCGATGCTGGTCGAAGGCAAGGCTATCCAGCTGCATCCGCTCGTCTGCACGGCCTTCAACGCCGACTTCGATGGTGACCAGATGGCCGTTCACGTGCCGCTGTCGCTCGAAGCCCAGCTCGAAGCCCGCGTTCTGATGATGTCGACGAACAACATCCTGCATCCGGCCAACGGTGCACCGATCATCGTTCCGTCGCAGGACATGGTTCTCGGCCTGTACTACCTCTCGATCCTGAACCAGAACGAGCCGGGCGAAGGCATGGCCTTCTCCGACATCGGCGAACTGCACCACGCGCTTGAAAACAAGGTCGTGACGCTGCACTCCAAGATCAAGGGTCGTTTCAAGACCGTTGACGAGGATGGCAATCCGGTTTCGAAGATCTATGAGACGACGCCTGGTCGTATGCTCATCGGCGAACTGCTGCCGAAGAACTTCAAGGTGCCGTTCGACACCTGCAACCAGGAAATGACCAAGAAGAACATCTCCAAGATGATCGACACGGTTTACCGTCACTGCGGCCAGAAGGACACGGTGATTTTCTGCGACCGCATCATGCAGCTCGGCTTTGCCCATGCCTGCCGCGCCGGCATTTCGTTCGGCAAGGACGACATGGTCATTCCGGAAACCAAGGCGAAGATCGTCGGTGACACCGAAAGCCTGGTGAAGGAATACGAACAGCAGTACAATGACGGCCTGATCACTCAGGGCGAAAAGTACAACAAGGTCGTCGACGCCTGGGGCAAGGCGACGGAAAAGGTCGCGGAAGACATGATGGCCCGCATTAAGGCCGTCGAGTTCGATCCTGCCACCAATCGCCAGAAGCCGATGAACGCCATCTACATGATGTCCCACTCGGGTGCCCGTGGTTCGCCGAACCAGATGCGCCAGCTGGGCGGCATGCGCGGCCTGATGGCCAAGCCGTCGGGTGAAATCATCGAGACGCCGATCATCTCGAACTTCAAGGAAGGCCTGACCGTTAACGAGTACTTCAACTCGACCCACGGTGCCCGTAAGGGTCTGGCAGACACCGCCTTGAAGACCGCCAACTCCGGTTACCTGACCCGCCGTCTTGTCGACGTCGCGCAGGATTGCATCGTCAACCTCGTGGATTGCGGCACCGACAAGGGCCTCACCATGACGGCGATCGTCGATGCCGGTCAGGTCGTTGCGTCCATCGGCGTGCGTGTTCTGGGCCGTACGGCACTGGACGATATCGATCATCCGTTGACGGGTGAGCGCATCGTCGATGCCGGCCGCATGATCCTCGAGCCCGATGTCATCGAAATCGAGAAGGCCGGTATCCAGTCGATCCGTATCCGCTCGGCTCTGACCTGCGAAGTCCAGACCGGCGTTTGCGGCGTCTGCTATGGTCGCGACCTTGCACGCGGTACCCCGGTGAACATGGGCGAAGCAGTCGGTGTTATCGCTGCACAGTCGATCGGCGAACCGGGCACCCAGCTCACCATGCGTACCTTCCACCTTGGCGGTACGGCAACTGTGGTTGACTCCTCGTTCCTCGAAGCGTCGTACGAAGGTACGGTGCAGATGAAGAACCGCAACATGCTGCGCAACTCGGATGGCGTTCTGGTTGCCATGGGTCGTTCGATGGCGATCACCATCCTCGACGAGCGTGGTGTCGAGCGCTCGTCGCAGCGCGTTGCCTACGGTTCGAAGATCCATGTCGACGACGGCGACAAGGTGAAGCGCGGCCAGCGCCTCGCCGAGTGGGACCCGTACACCCGTCCGATGATGACGGAAGTCGAAGGTACGGTCGAATTCGAAGATGTCGTCGACGGCATCTCCGTTCTCGAAGCGACCGACGAATCCACCGGCATCACCAAGCGTCAGGTTATCGACTGGCGCTCGACCCCGCGCGGTTCGGACCTGAAGCCGGCCATCGTGATCAAGGACAAGAACGGCGCCGTTGCCAAGCTGGCGCGCGGCGGCGAAGCTCGCTTCCTGCTCTCGGTCGATGCGATCCTCTCGGTCGAGCCGGGCACCAAGGTCAGCCAGGCTGACGTTCTTGCCCGTTCGCCGCTGGAAAGCGCCAAGACCAAGGACATCACCGGTGGTCTGCCGCGTGTTGCCGAACTGTTCGAAGCTCGTCGTCCGAAGGACCACGCCATCATCGCTGAGATCGATGGTACGATCCGCTTCGGCCGCGACTACAAGAACAAGCGTCGCGTTCTCATCGAGCCTTCGGAAGACGGTGTCGAGCCGGTCGAATACCTGATCCCGAAGGGCAAGCCCTTCCATCTTCAGGATGGCGACTACATCGAAAAGGGTGACTACATCCTCGACGGTAACCCGGCACCGCACGACATCCTGGCGATCAAGGGCGTGGAGGCACTCGCTTCCTACCTCGTGAACGAAATCCAGGAAGTCTACCGTCTGCAGGGCGTTGTGATCAACGACAAGCACATCGAAGTCATCGTGCGCCAGATGCTGCAGAAGGTGGAAATCACCGATGCCGGCGACTCGCACTACATCGTGGGCGACAACGTCGATCGCATCGAACTCGAGGACAACAACGACCGCCTGATCGAACTGGGCAAGAAGCCGGCCTACGGCGACCCTGTCCTGCTCGGCATCACCAAGGCGTCGCTGCAGACCCCGTCGTTCATTTCGGCCGCATCCTTCCAGGAAACCACCAAGGTTCTCACGGAAGCTGCGATCGCCGGCAAGACCGACACGCTGCAGGGCCTCAAGGAAAACGTCATCGTCGGCCGCCTGATCCCGGCTGGTACCGGCGGCACCATGACGCAGATCCGCCGCATCGCCACCTCGCGCGACGAGCTCATCCTCGAAGAGCGCAAGAAGGGTTCCGGCGTTGCCGTCGCCACGCCGATGCTGCAGGACCTCGCAGGCGAGAACACTCCGGCCGAATAATCGGCCGGACAGTCTTCAGACAAAAAAGCCGCCCGGAGCGATCCGGGCGGCTTTGTTCGTTTGCGGCAGGTGAGGGCGGTTCAGCCGAAGCGGATGATCGCGACCTCGCCTTCAAGGGCGCCCTGGTAGGCGGAGGCATGCGGCTCATCGACGGGGGCTTCGGTGATCGTGCCGATCTGGTCGAGATCCGCCTCGAGGAAACCTTCCTCGGACAAGGCGTTGAGTGCTTCCCGCACGGCGGAATCGTCGTCAGGTGCCCGCAGCATGATATGCAGGTCGATACCCTCGCCACCGTCCTGTTCATAGGCCTTGCCGATGATGATGAAGACCATCGGGTCATCGCTGTTGTTGTCGTTGTCGGGGAGAGTAACCATACCATTTTCCTTTTATGGCGAATCGAAGAGGCGAATCGAGAATCCCGCGTCTGGCCGCAGGGGGCGAGGTGATTGAGAAATATTTAAACGCAAATGCAGCATATGCATAAAACATATTGCGCGGCGTTGGCGTTTTGTCGACGGTGGTGCGGAGAAGCCTTGTGGAACAGGGCTTCCGGAGGTCCAAAAGCGAGATTGTTCGCGAATGGCCTTGACGAGACGGGGTTAAAACAGTAGTACGCCGCACATCGAAACCCATGTGAGGCATGGCTTTTCGGGGCGACGCGTCCTGAAGTATACCTCAAACAAGGTTTCATACGCACGTTGAATACAAATGCTGCACGCAAGACGCACCACGAAGTGCGTCCTCTGCCCTTATTGTGGTTCATCCGTTGACGGCGGATCGGGCCACGTTTTGCGCATGAGAGAAGCGTGTGGTCACCGCCGGAAACGGCTAGAGTGGAGCCCGGAAGGGTTCTAGAGATAAGTTTTGCAAGGGATGGTTATATGCCTACCGTAAACCAGCTGATCCGCAAGCCGCGCCAGGCGAACGTAAAGCGCAACAAGGTTCCTGCCCTTCAGGAAAATCCGCAGAAGCGCGGCGTTTGCACCCGCGTCTACACGACGACCCCGAAGAAGCCGAACTCGGCACTTCGTAAGGTTGCAAAGATCCGCCTGACCAACGGCTTTGAAGTCATCGGTTATATTCCGGGCGAAGGTCACAACCTTCAGGAACACTCCGTGGTCATGATCCGCGGCGGCCGCGTCAAGGACTTGCCGGGCGTTCGCTACCACATCATCCGCGGCGTTCTCGACACCCAGGGCGTCAAGAACCGCAAGCAGCGCCGTTCGAAGTACGGTGCGAAGCGTCCGAAGTAATCTTCGGTTTTTTTGAATTCGGCGCCGCGCGAGGTACTCCGCGTGGTAAGGCGCCTTAACTATTGAGAGACAAGTCGTATGTCCCGTCGTCACAGTGCAGAAAAGCGCGAAATCAATCCGGACCCGAAGTTCGGTGATCTCGTTGTTACCAAGTTCATGAACGCCATCATGCTTCACGGCAAGAAGTCGGTTGCTGAAAGCATCGTTTACGGTGCCTTCGATGCGGTTCAGTCCAAGACCAAGCAGGAACCCCTCGGCATCTTCCACAGCGCGCTCGACAATATTGCGCCGCACGTTGAAGTCCGTTCGCGCCGCGTTGGTGGTGCGACCTACCAGGTTCCCGTCGATGTTCGTCCGGAGCGCCGTCAGGCTCTGGCCATCCGCTGGTTGATCACGGCTGCCCGCAAGCGCAACGAAACCACCATGGTCGATCGCCTGTCCGGCGAGCTCATGGATGCCGCCAACAACCGTGGCAGCGCCGTCAAGAAGCGCGAAGACACCCACAAGATGGCCGACGCGAACCGCGCATTCTCGCACTATCGCTGGTAATCGACGGAAATTTTTGAAAGGCAGTCCACAATGGCTCGCGAATACAAAATCGAAGACTACCGCAATTTCGGTATCATGGCGCACATCGACGCCGGCAAGACCACGACCACCGAACGTATCCTGTACTACACCGGTAAGTCGCACAAGATCGGCGAAGTGCACGACGGCGCAGCCACGATGGACTGGATGGAGCAGGAGCAGGAGCGTGGCATCACGATCACCTCTGCTGCCACCACGACCTTCTGGAAGGGCCGTGACGGCAAGGCTCGTCGCTTCAACATCATCGACACCCCCGGCCACGTCGACTTCACCATCGAAGTCGAGCGTTCGCTGCGCGTGCTCGACGGCGCCATCGCTCTCCTCGACGCCAACGCCGGCGTCGAGCCGCAGACGGAAACCGTCTGGCGCCAGGCTGAAAAGTACAACGTCCCGCGGATGATCTTCTGCAACAAGATGGACAAGACCGGTGCTGACTTCTACCGTTCGGTAGAGATGATCAAGACCCGTCTCGGCGCCACCGCAGTCGTCATGCAGCTCCCGATCGGTGCCGAAACCGAATTCAAGGGCGTTGTCGACCTGATCGAGATGAACGCTCTCGTCTGGCGCGACGAATCGCTCGGCGCACAGTGGGACGTCGTCGAAATTCCGGAAGACCTGAAGGCCAAGGCTGAAGAATACCGCGAAAAGCTGATCGAGACGGTTGTCGAGATCGACGAAGCCGCGACCGAAGCCTACCTGGAAGGCAACCTTCCCGACAACGATCAGATCCGTGCGCTCGTGCGTCGCGGTACGATCGAAGTGAAGTTCCACCCGATGTTCTGCGGCACCGCCTTCAAGAACAAGGGCGTTCAGCCGCTGCTCGACGCCGTTGTCGACTACCTGCCGTCGCCGCTCGACATTCCGGCGATCAAGGGTATCGATGCGAAGACGGAAGCCGAAATCGAGCGTCACGCTGACGACGCCGAGCCGCTTTCCATGCTCGCGTTCAAGATCATGAACGACCCCTTCGTCGGTTCGCTGACCTTCGCTCGTATCTATTCCGGCAAGCTCGAAAAGGGCTCGTCTGTCATGAACACGGTCAAGGACAAGCGCGAGCGCGTCGGCCGCATGCTGCAGATGCACTCCAACAGCCGCGAAGACATCGAAGAAGCCTTTGCAGGCGACATCGTTGCTCTGGCAGGCCTGAAGGAAACCACCACGGGTGACACGCTCTGCGATCCGCTGAAGCCGGTTATCCTTGAGCGCATGGAATTCCCCGAGCCGGTCATCCAGATCGCGATCGAGCCGAAGTCCAAGGGCGACCAGGAAAAGATGGGCCTCGCGCTCAACCGTCTGGCTGCCGAAGACCCGTCCTTCCGCGTCAAGACCGACCAGGAATCCGGCCAGACGATCATCGCTGGCATGGGCGAACTTCACCTCGACATCATCGTCGACCGTATGCGTCGCGAATTCAAGGTCGAAGCCAACGTCGGTGCTCCGCAGGTTGCTTACCGTGAAACCATCACGAAGAAGCACGAAGAAGACTACACCCATAAGAAGCAGTCGGGTGGTACCGGTCAGTTCGCCCGCGTCAAGCTGGTGTTCGAACCGAACCCGGATGGCGAAGATTTCGTCTTCGAATCCAAGATCGTCGGCGGTGCTGTTCCGAAGGAATACATCCCGGGCGTTCAGAAGGGTATTGAAAGCGTTCTGAGCTCTGGTCCGCTCGCGGGCTTCCCGATGCTCGGCGTCAAGGCCACCCTGATCGACGGCGCATTCCACGACGTCGACTCGTCGGTCCTCGCCTTCGAAATCGCCTCGCGCGCCTGCTTCCGTGAAGCGGCCAAGAAGGCTGGTGCACAGCTTCTCGAGCCGATGATGAAGGTGGAAGTCGTGACCCCGGAAGATTACGTCGGTGACGTGATCGGTGACCTCAACTCCCGTCGTGGTCAGATCCAGGGTCAGGAATCGCGTGGCGTGGCCGTTGTCATCAACGCGCACGTTCCGCTCGCCAACATGTTCAAGTACGTGGATAACCTGCGCTCCATGTCGCAGGGCCGTGCACAGTATTCGATGACCTTCGATCACTATTCGCCGGTCCCGTCGAACGTTGCCACGGAAATCCAGGCCAAGTATTCCGGCCAGAAGTAATCGGCCCTCGGGCTTCTGAAAGAAACAGAGATAACCCCCTTCACGGGGGACTAAGAAAACGGAGAGCCGAAAATGGCAAAGAGTAAGTTTGAGCGCAACAAGCCGCACGTCAACATCGGTACGATCGGCCACGTTGACCACGGCAAGACGTCGCTGACGGCGGCGATCACGAAGTACTTCGGCGAGTTCAAGGCCTACGACCAGATCGATGCGGCCCCTGAAGAAAAGGCTCGCGGCATCACGATCTCGACGGCACACGTCGAATACGAGACGCCGAACCGTCACTATGCGCACGTTGACTGCCCCGGCCACGCCGACTACGTCAAGAACATGATCACCGGTGCCGCACAGATGGACGGCGCGATCCTGGTCTGCTCGGCTGCTGACGGCCCGATGCCGCAGACGCGCGAACACATCCTGCTCGCCCGCCAGGTTGGCGTTCCGGCGATCGTCGTGTTCCTCAACAAGGTCGACCAGGTTGACGACGCCGAGCTTCTCGAGCTCGTCGAGCTGGAAGTTCGCGAACTTCTGTCGTCCTACGACTTCCCGGGCGACGATATCCCGATCGTCAAGGGTTCGGCTCTGGCCGCTCTCGAAGATTCGGACAAGAAGATCGGCGAAGACGCGATCCGCGAGCTGATGGCTGCCGTTGACTCCTACATCCCGACGCCTGAGCGTCCGATCGACCAGCCGTTCCTGATGCCGATCGAAGACGTGTTCTCGATCTCGGGCCGCGGTACGGTTGTTACGGGCCGCGTCGAGCGTGGTATCGTCAAGGTTGGTGAAGAAGTCGAGATCGTCGGCATCCGCGCGACGTCGAAGACGACGGTGACCGGCGTTGAAATGTTCCGCAAGCTGCTCGACCAGGGCCAGGCTGGCGACAACATCGGTGCACTGGTTCGCGGCGTCACCCGTGACGGCGTCGAGCGTGGTCAGATCCTGTGCAAGCCGGGTTCGGTCAAGCCGCACAAGAAGTTCATGGCAGAAGCCTACATCCTGACGAAGGAAGAAGGCGGCCGTCATACGCCGTTCTTCACCAACTACCGTCCGCAGTTCTACTTCCGTACGACGGACGTGACGGGCATCGTCTCGCTGCCGGAAGGCACGGAAATGGTTATGCCTGGCGACAACGTCACGGTTGCCGTTGAGCTGATCGTTCCGATCGCGATGGAAGAAAAGCTGCGCTTCGCTATCCGCGAAGGCGGCCGTACCGTCGGCGCTGGCATCGTTGCCTCGATCGTCGAGTAATTGACACACTTGCAAGCGCGGTCTTCAAGGCCGCGCTTGCTTGAATAATTGCTGGTCGAAGCTTGGGTTTTGAAGACTTGAGCCTCTCGAATTAACGAAAGCGAAAAAATTCGCTTTCGTAGGCGTTCGGTCATTGTATCGGACGTCAAATCCGTATATGTGCGGGTCGAATTGCAGAAACGGACAGAGAGCGATTTGCTCTTTGTGTTCTTTGAAGCATCAGCACCCGGAAACGAACGACGAACGGCCCCACGGGGTGTTCGCTTAACAACGATAACAAGGATAACTCGAATGAACGGCCAGAATATCCGTATCCGCCTCAAGGCGTTTGATCACCGGATTCTTGATGCCTCCACGCGGGAAATCGTTTCGACGGCCAAGCGCACGGGCGCTTCGGTCCGTGGTCCGGTGCCGCTTCCTACGCGGATTGAAAAGTTCACTGTCAACCGCTCCCCCCACGTTGACAAGAAGAGCCGCGAACAGTTCGAGATGCGCACGCACAAGCGTCTCCTGGATATCGTTGATCCGACCCCGCAGACCGTCGATGCGCTGATGAAGCTCGACCTTGCTGCCGGCGTTGATGTCGAGATCAAGCTCTAAGCAGAAATTCCGGCGAGAGCCGAAATAACAAGGAAGGTACGTGGCAGTTGCTGCCAACGACTTCTCGAAACGGGAAACCCGAAAGTCCGTGAGGACTCTAGCGGAATCCTTAAACAAGGAGGCGGGCAGGGATCTTTTCGATCCCGACGCGACTCTCAAGAGGATTGAACCTATGCGTTCAGGTGTGATTGCACAGAAAGTGGGAATGACCCGGGTCTATAACGACGCCGGCGAGCATATCCCGGTAACGGTACTGCGCTTGGAAAACTGCCAGGTGGTTGCTCAGCGCACCGCCGACAAGAACGGCTACACGGCCGTGCAGCTTGGTGCAGGCCAGGCAAAAGTAAAGAATACGACGAAGGCCCTGCGTGGCCAGTTCGCCGCAGCGAGCGTTGAGCCCAAGGCCAAGATGGTCGAGTTCCGCGTTTCCGAAGACAATCTGATCGACATCGGCACCGAGCTGAAGGCAGATCATTTTGCCGCCGGCCAGCTGGTCGACGTGACCGGTACCACGATCGGTAAGGGTTTTGCGGGCGCCATCAAGCGTCACAACTTCGGCGGTCTGCGTGCGACGCACGGTGTTTCCGTATCGCACCGCTCGCACGGTTCGACCGGTTCCAACCAGGATCCGGGTCGTGTCTGGAAGGGCAAGCGCATGGCTGGTCACATGGGCCAGACCCGCGTGACGACGCAGAACCTCGAGGTCGTTTCGACCGACGGCGAGCGTGGCCTGATTCTCGTCAAGGGCGCAGTACCGGGTTCCAAGGGTTCCTGGATCGTCGTTCGTGATGCCGTCAAAGCGGCCGCGAAGTAAGGAGCCATACCGATGGAATTGAACGTCAAAACACTTGAGGGCAAAGACGCCGGTACGGTTTCCATTTCGGATGCCATCTTCGGTCTCGAACCCCGCGAAGATATCCTCGCTCGCATGATTCGCTGGCAGCTTGCCAAGAAGCAGCAGGGTACGCACCAGTCGCAGACTCGCGGCGAAGTTTCCCGCACCGGCGCCAAGATGTACAAGCAGAAGGGTACGGGCCGCGCCCGCCATCACTCCGCTCGTGCTCCGCAGTTCCGCGGCGGTGCCAAGGCTCACGGCCCGGTTTCCCGCAGCCACGAACACGACCTTCCCAAGAAGGTTCGCGCTCTCGCCCTGCGTCACGCCCTGTCGGCCAAGCTGAAGTCCGAAGACGTCATCGTCCTCGACCAGCTGGTTGCTTCGGAAGCCAAGACCAAGGCTCTGTCCGGTGCTTTCGCATCGCTTGGCCTCACCAACGCCCTCTTTATCGGTGGCGCGGAGTTGGACAACAACTTCAAGCTCGCTGCCCGGAACATCCCGAACATCGATGTTCTGCCGATCCAGGGCATCAATGTTTACGATATCCTGCGTTGCGGCAAGCTCGTGCTTTCCAAGGCTGCAGTCGAAGCTCTGGAGGAGCGGTTCAAATGACGGATCTTCGCCACTATGATGTGATCGTCACCCCGTCGATCACCGAAAAGTCGACGCTGGTTTCCGATCATAACCAGGTTGTGTTCAACGTTGCCAAGACTGCGACGAAGCCTGAAATCAAGGCTGCCGTCGAAGCGCTCTTCGGCGTCAAGGTCAAGGCTGTCAACACGCTCGTCCGCAAGGGCAAGACCAAGCGTTTCCGCGGCATCCCTGGTCGGACCAAGGACGTCAAGAAGGCGATCGTCACGCTGGCCGAAGGTCAGTCGATTGACGTGTCCACCGGCCTCTGAGGGTTAAGAAAATGGCATTGAAGACTTTTAATCCGACGACCCCGAGCCAGCGTCAGCTGGTTATCGTCGACCGGTCGGGCCTGTGGAAGGGCAAGCCGGTCAAGACGCTCACCGAGGGTCTCTCCAAGAAGGGCGGCCGTAACAACCTCGGCCGCATCACCGTCCGTTTCCAGGGTGGTGGTCACAAGCGTACCTACCGTCTCGTTGACTTCAAGCGTCGCAAGTTCGACATCGAAGGCACCGTCGAGCGTCTGGAATACGACCCGAACCGTACCGCATTCATCGCGCTGGTGAACTATGCCGACGGCGAACAGGCCTACATCATCGCTCCGCAGCGTCTCGCTGCCGGCGACAAGGTCATCGCTTCGGACAAGGCCGTCGACGTGAAGCCGGGCAACACCATGCCCCTGCAGTACATCCCGGTCGGCTCCATCGTTCACAACGTCGAGATGAAGCCGGGCAAGGGCGGTCAGATCGCTCGTTCGGCAGGCACCTACGCCCAGCTCGTCGGTCGTGACCAGGGCATGGCGATCCTTCGTCTCAACTCCGGCGAACAGCGCCTGGTGCACGGCTCCTGCCTTGCTTCCATCGGTGCCGTTTCGAACCCGGACCACGGCAACATCAACGACGGCAAGGCCGGTCGCTCCGTATGGCGTGGCAAGCGTCCGCACGTTCGCGGCGTCGTCATGAACCCGGTCGACCATCCGCACGGCGGTGGTGAAGGCCGCACCTCCGGTGGCCGTCATCCGGTTACCCCGTGGGGCAAGCCGACCAAGGGCAAGCGGACTCGTTCGAACAAGTCGACCGACAAGTTCATCATGCGTTCGCGCCACCAGCGCAAGAAGTAAGAGAGGTAGTCAGGAATGGCTCGTTCAGTATGGAAAGGCCCGTTTGTTGACGGCTATCTTCTCAAGAAGGCTGAGAAGGTTCGTGAAGGCGGTCGCAGCGAAGTAATCAAGATCTGGAGCCGTCGCTCCACGATCCTGCCGCAGTTCGTCGGTCTCACCTTCGGCGTCTACAACGGCAGCAAGCACGTTCCGGTCAGTGTCAACGAAGACATGGTCGGTCACAAGTTTGGCGAATTCTCTCCGACCCGGACCTATTACGGTCACGGTGCGGACAAGAAGGCGAAGAGGAAGTAATTATGGGCAAGGCTAAAGCCGAACGCCGGCTGAAGGATAATGAAGCGCAGGCTGTTGCGCGCACGATCCGCGTCAGCCCCCAGAAGCTCAACCTGGTTGCCGCGCTGATCCGCGGCAAGAAGGTTGACCGTGCACTCGCAGAGCTGGAATTTTCGCGCAAGCGGATCGCCGGCACCGTCAAGAAGACTCTTGAATCGGCCATCGCGAATGCTGAAAACAACCACGATCTCGACGTTGACTCGCTGATCGTCGCGGAAGCCTATGTCGGCAAGTCCATCGTCATGAAGCGTTTCCACGCTCGTGGTCGTGGCCGCGCATCGCGCGTCGAAAAGCCGTTCGCGCATCTGACGATCGTCGTTCGCGAAGTCGAAGCAGCCGGGGAGGCCGCATAATGGGTCAGAAAATCAATCCGATCGGTTTCCGCCTCGGCATTAACCGTACCTGGGACAGCCGTTGGTTCGCCGACAACGCCGAATACGGCCAGCTGTTGCACGAAGACCTGAAGATCCGCGCTTACCTGATGGAAGAGCTGAAGCAGGCCGGTATCGCCAAGGTGGTCATCGAGCGTCCGCACAAGAAGTGCCGCGTCACGATCCACTCGGCTCGTCCGGGCCTGATCATCGGCAAGAAGGGCGCCGACATCGAGAAGCTTCGCAAGAAGCTTTCCGAGATGACCAATTCGGAAACGCACCTCAACATCGTTGAAGTGCGCAAGCCGGAAATCGACTCGACGCTCGTCGCCCAGTCGATCGCCCAGCAGCTCGAGCGCCGCGTGGCTTTCCGCCGCGCCATGAAGCGCGCCGTTCAGTCGGCCATGCGTCTCGGTGCCGAAGGCATCAAGATCACCTGCGCCGGCCGTCTCGGCGGTGCGGAAATCGCTCGTACGGAATGGTACCGTGAAGGTCGCGTGCCGCTGCATACGCTGCGCGCCGACATCGACTACGGTACGGCCGAAGCTGAAACCGCTTTCGGTATCTGCGGCATCAAGGTCTGGATCTTCAAGGGCGAAATCCTTGAGCACGACCCGATGGCTTCCGAGCGCCGCGCGCTCGAAGGTGATGCGCAGGGTTCCGGTGGCAGAGATCGTGACCGGGATCGCGACCGCGATCGTCGTCGCGAAAACGCTTGATTAGCGTTGGCGAAAGATAAGTTCGGAGAATAAGAAAATGTTGCAGCCAAAGCGTACCAAGTACCGCAAGCAGTTCAAGGGCCGCATCAAGGGCGTTGCCAAGGGTGGCTCTGACCTGGCGTTCGGCGAATTCGGCCTCAAGGCGCAGGAACCGAACCGCGTCAATGCCCGCGAGATCGAAGCGGCTCGCCGCGCGATCACCCGCTACATGAAGCGCGCGGGCCGAGTCTGGATCCGCGTGTTCCCTGACGTTCCGGTCACGGCGAAGCCGACCGAAGTTCGTATGGGTAAGGGTAAGGGTTCCGTCGAATACTGGGCTTGCAAGGTCAAGCCTGGTCGTATGATGTTTGAGATCGATGGCGTAAGCGAAGAAATCGCCCGTGAGGCACTTCGCCTGGGCTCTGCCAAGCTCTCGGTCAAGACGCGCTTCGTACAGCGCATCGCAGAGTGAGGATTGAGACCATGAAAGCATCCGACGTTCGGGCGTTTAGCGCCGATCAGCTCAAGGACGAGCTTGCCAAGCTGAAGAAAGAGCAGTTCAACCTGCGCTTCCAGCAGGCCACGGGCCAGCTCGAAAAGTCCTCTCGCATCAACGAAGTCCGCAAGGACATCGCGCGAATCAAAACCATTGCCCGCCAGAAGGCGGCAGAAGCCAAGGCCTAAGGAAGAACAATATGCCGAAACGCATTCTGCAGGGCGTCGTCGTCAGCGACAAGAACGACAAGACCGTCGTGGTCCGGGTCGAGCGCCGATTCGCTCACCCGCTGCTCCAGAAGACCGTCCGTCGCTCCAAGAAGTACAAGGCGCACGACGAAAACAACCAGTACAAGACCGGCGACATCGTTTCCATCGAGGAATGCGCGCCGATCTCCAAGGACAAGCGCTGGACGGTCGTAGCCTCCCACGCTTAATTTCAGAAGTTTCGCGCCCGAGGCCTTGCTTCTGGCGCGAAATTCTGTATGAAGCAGCGCAAGGACGCTCGTTCGCGGGCGTCTTTTGCTTTAATGCGCACGGAAGGTCCCGTTGGGAAACCACCCTGGCACGATCGATCCCGCGCGAGAATTAGAGAATTTCATAAGCTGGAACAGGGGGCTGTCGCGAGGCGTGCCCAACCGGTCCGGTAACAACAAGAAGGCGACCTGACATGATTCAGATGCAAACAAACCTCGACGTGGCGGATAATTCCGGCGCACGTCGTGTCATGTGCATCAAGGTGCTGGGCGGCTCCAAGCGCAAGTACGCTTCGATCGGCGATATCATCGTCGTCTCGATCAAGGAAGCGATCCCGCGCGGCCGCGTCAAGAAGGGTGACGTGATGAAGGCGGTTGTCGTGCGCACCGCCAAGGACATCCGTCGTCCGGACGGCAGCGTCATCCGTTTCGATAACAACGCAGCTGTTCTTATCGACAACAAGAAAGAGCCGATCGGCACCCGTATCTTCGGACCGGTTCCGCGCGAACTTCGCGCCAAGAACCACATGAAGATCATCTCGCTGGCTCCGGAAGTACTGTAAGGAGCGATGGCGATGCAAAAGATTCGTAAGGGCGACAAGGTCGTCGTATTGGCCGGCAAGGACAAGGGCCGCACCGGCGAAGTTATCCAGGTTATGCCGAAGGAAGACCGTGCGGTCGTCCGCGGCGTCAACGTCGTGAAGCGCCACCAGCGCCAGACGCAGACGCAGGAAGCCGGCATCATCAACAAAGAAGCCTCGATCCACCTGTCGAACCTCGCGGTTGCCGACAAGGATGGCAAGCCGACCCGCGTTGGCTTCCAGGTGATCGAAGGCAAGAAGGTCCGTGTGGCCAAGCGTTCGGGAGAAGTGATCGATGGCTGAGACAAAGTATGAGCCGCGGCTCAAGACGGAATACGTCTCTCGCATTCGCGCTGCCCTGCAGGAGCAGTTCTCGTTCGCAAACGAGATGCAGATCCCGAAGCTTGAGAAGATCGTGATCAACATGGGTGTTGGCGAAGCCACGGCTGATTCGAAGAAGCCGTCCGTTGCTGCTGCCGATCTTGCTGCGATTGCTGGCCAGAAGCCGGTTATCACCAAGGCACGCAACTCTATCGCTGGCTTCAAGGTCCGCGAGCACATGCCGATTGGCGCGAAGGTCACCCTGCGCGGCGCCCGCATGTATGAATTCGTGGATCGCCTGGTCAACATCGCGCTGCCGCGCGTTCGCGACTTCCGCGGCCTGAATCCGAAGTCCTTCGACGGCCGTGGCAACTTCGCCATGGGCATCAAGGAGCACATTGTGTTCCCGGAGATCAACTACGACAAGGTTGATCAGATGTGGGGCATGGACATCATCGTTTGCACGACGGCAAAGACGGACGACGAAGCACGGGCTCTCCTGAAAGAGTTCAACTTCCCGTTCCGTACGTAACCGTAACGACGAGCGTAGAAAAGGAACTCGATATGGCGAAGACAAGCGCAGTCGAAAAGAACAAGCGCCGCCGCAAGATCGTCGCAGGCCAGGCCTCCAAGCGGGCCGCCCTGAAGGCGATCATCATGAACCAGTCTCTTCCGATCGAAGACCGGTTCAAGGCAACCCTGAAGCTGGCAGAACTGCCGCGTGACGGATCGAAGACCCGCATTCGCAACCGTTGCGAAGTGACCGGTCGTCCGCGTGCGTTTTATCGCAAGCTGAAGATGTCGCGTATTGCATTGCGCGAACTGGGCAATACCGGCAAGGTTCCGGGCATTGTCAAGTCGAGCTGGTAAGGAGACGGGCACATGACTATGACTGATCCTTTGGGCGATATGCTCACCCGTATCCGTAACGGCGCTGCCCGCCGCAAGAACTCGGTATCCACCCCGGCTTCTAAGCTCCGCGCGCGCGTTCTCGATGTCCTGCAGGCCGAAGGCTACATCCGCGGTTATTCCGAAGTCGTCTTCGACAACGGCAAGACCGAGCTGGAAATCGAACTGAAGTATTATGAAGGTGCGTCCGTGATCCGTGAGATCGGCCGCGTCTCCAAGCCGGGCCGCCGGGTTTATGTCTCGGTCAAGTCCATTCCGCAGGTCGCGAACGGCCTCGGCATCACCATCCTTTCGACTCCGAAGGGCGTGATGGCCGATCACCAGGCTCGCGAACAGAACGTTGGCGGCGAGGTTCTTTGCTCTGTCTTCTAAGACAGGGCAGGGATCTCTCCATAGCGAACAGACAGGATTGAAAAATGTCTCGTATCGGTAAGAAGCCCGTTCAGGTTCCTGCAGGGATCACGGCCACTGTTGATGGCCAGAAGGTGACTGCTAAGGGCCCTAAGGGCGAACTGTTTTTCGTCGCGAATGACGACATCACCGTGAAGCTGGAAGACAACGCTGTTGTTGTCAAGCCGGCGAACGAAACCAAGGGTGCTCGTTCCAAGTGGGGCATGTCCCGCACGATGGTCGAGAACATCTTCAAGGGTGTCAAGGACGGCTTCGAGCGCAAGCTTGAAATCAACGGCGTCGGTTACCGCGCGTCTCTCCAGGGCAAGAACCTGCAGCTGGCACTCGGTTTCTCCCACGACGTGGTGTATGAGCCGCCGGTCGGCATCACCATTGCTGTGCCGAAGCCGACGGAAATCATCATTTCCGGCATCAACAAGCAGCAGGTTGGCCAGGTTGCGGCCGAAATTCGCGAATACCGCGGCCCCGAGCCCTACAAGGGCAAGGGCGTCAAGTACGCGGAAGAGCGGATTGTCCGCAAAGAAGGCAAGAAGAAGTAAGGATCACGCGAAATGGCTAGCAGGAAAGAAGCACTTGCACGTCGCGCCAACCGCGTGCGCCGTCACCTCAAGTCGGTGGCCAATGGCCGTCCGCGCCTGTCGGTTCATCGCTCGTCGAAGAACATCTACGTACAGGTTATCGATGATGTCGCAGGTCGTACGCTCGCGTCCGCCTCGACCCTCGACACCACTCTGCGTCCGTCTCTGAAGACGGGCGCTGATACGGCAGCAGCTGCTGCCGTTGGCAAGCTGGTTGCTGAACGTGCCGTCAAGGCTGGCGTCAAGGACGTCGTCTTCGATCGTGGCGCGTTCATCTATCACGGCCGCATCAAGGCTCTTGCAGAAGCTGCCCGCGAAGGCGGTCTGAACTTCTGACGAGTTTCTCCTCCGGGTGTCATGACCCGGAGGAGATTTTTGGGTATTGCCAATCGCCGGACCGCATTGGATCTCGAAAAGAGAGCAATGGGGTCCTATTCATGATTTGCCAATTGCACCCGCAAAAGAAAAAGGAAAAGGACAATGGCACAGGAAAGAAGGGGCCAGCGCGAAGATCGCCAGGCCCGCGAAGAGCGCGATAGCGAGTTCGTCGACAAGCTGGTCGCGATCAACCGCGTTGCGAAGGTCGTCAAGGGTGGTCGTCGCTTCGGCTTCGCCGCTCTCGTTGTTGTCGGTGACCAGAAGGGCCGCGTTGGCTTTGGTCACGGCAAGGCACGCGAAGTGCCGGAAGCAATCCGCAAGGCAACGGAAGCTGCCAAGCGCGAACTGATTTTCGTTCCGCTGCGCGATGGCCGCACGCTGCATCACGACGTCAACGGTCGCCACGGCGCAGGCAAGGTTCTGCTTCGTTCGGCCAAGGCTGGTACCGGTATCATCGCCGGTGGTCCGATGCGCGCCGTTTTCGAAACGCTCGGCGTTCATGACGTTGTCGCCAAGTCGACCGGTTCCTCGAACCCCTACAACATGGTTCGCGCAACGTTCGACGCTCTGAAGCATCAGGTTCACCCGAAGGACATCGCGGCACAGCGCGGCTTGAAATACGCCACGCTCCAGGCACGTCGCGTCGCCTCCGGCAATGCTTCTGAAGAATAAGAGGAGCATTCCCAATGGCTAACAAGACTGCTGAAAAGACGGTTACCGTCGAACAGATCGGTAGCCCCATCCGCCGCCCGGCTATTCAGCGTCAGACGCTGATCGGTCTCGGCCTGAATAAGATGCATCGCCGCAGCACGCTGGAAGATACTCCTTCTGTTCGTGGCATGATTCGGGCTGTCCAGCATCTCGTCCGCGTCGTCGACGAGAAGTGAGGGAGATAAGATCATGAAACTGAATGAAATCAAGGACAACGAAGGCGCAACCCACAGCCGCAAGCGGCTCGGTCGCGGTATCGGCTCCGGCTCCGGCAAGACCGGTGGCCGCGGTGTCAAGGGTCAGAAGGCTCGTTCGGGCGTTGCCATCAACGGCTTCGAAGGCGGCCAGATGCCAATCTACCGTCGCCTGCCGAAGCGCGGCTTCAACAACATCTTTGCAAGCGAATTTGTTGTCGTGTCGCTCGGCCGCATCCAGACGGCAATCGATGCCAAGAAGCTCGACGCTTCGAAGACCATCGATGCAGCAGCCCTCAAGGCTGCCGGCGTCATCCGTCGCGAAAAGGACGGCGTCCGCGTTCTCGCTGACGGCGAACTGACGGCAAAGGTTGCCATCGAAGTTGCCGGCGCCTCCAAGCCTGCGGTCGAAAAGATCGAGAAGGCTGGCGGTTCGGTGAAGCTTCTCCTGGCTGCCGCAGAATAAAGTTGACTTGAACCGCCCGGGGTGGCTTCACACCGGGCGGTTTTGCTCCCATATGTGGGCCTCACGTTCCTCAAGACGAATCTTCGTCTTCCGGGATTTAAACGGAAAACAAGGGTGAGGCATCCGATTGCGCCGCAATCTGTCCGAAGCCCGGTTTTTTGAACAGGATTGAGAAACTGCTTCCGGACGTGGCCGGTTCGTCTTGCCTCCGGAGTTGGTTGCGCGGAGAATTGCATGGCGTCTGCAGCGGAACAATTAGCATCAAATCTGAATTTTTCGACTTTCGCCAAGGCTGAGGATCTGAAGAAGCGGCTGTGGTTTACCCTCGCAGCGCTCCTGGTCTATCGCCTCGGCACACATATTCCGCTTCCGGGTCTCAATCCCGATGCTTATGCCCAGGCCTTCCATGGCCAGGCAGGCGGTATCCTTGGCCTTTTCAACATGTTTTCGGGCGGCGCCGTGCAGCGCATGGCGATTTTCGCGCTCGGCATCATGCCCTACATCTCCGCTTCTATCATCGTGCAGCTCATGACTTCGGTCGTGCCGGCGCTCGAAAACCTGAAGAAGGAAGGCGAGCAGGGCCGCAAGATCATCAACCAGTACACCCGTTACGGCACCGTGCTGCTCGGCGCGCTGCAGGCCTATGGCATTGCAGTCGGCCTTGAAAGCGGCAGCGGCATCGTCGTCGATCCAGGCTGGTTCTTCCGTATTTCGACCGTCATCACGCTGCTCGGCGGCACGATGTTCCTGATGTGGCTCGGCGAGCAGATCACGTCGCGCGGTATCGGCAACGGTATTTCACTGATCATCTTCGCGGGCATTGCCGCAGGCCTGCCGTCGGCTCTGGCCGGCACGCTGGAACTCGGCCGCACAGGCGCGCTGTCGACGGGGCTGATTCTCGCCGTCATCATCGTTGCCATCCTCTGCATCGCGCTGATCGTCTTCGTCGAGCGCGCCCAGCGCCGGCTGCTGATCCAGTATCCGAAGCGCCAGGTCGGCAACCGCATGTTCCAGGGCGATACCTCGCACCTGCCGCTGAAGCTCAACACTTCGGGCGTTATTCCGGCGATCTTCGCGTCGTCGCTGCTTTTGCTGCCCGCAACGGCCGCCGGTTTCACCAATTCGACGGAACTGCCCGGCTGGGCGACCT
Organism: Rhizobium sp. LjRoot30; assembly: GCF_964253915.1. Lineage (NCBI taxonomy): Bacteria > Pseudomonadati > Pseudomonadota > Alphaproteobacteria > Hyphomicrobiales > Rhizobiaceae > Rhizobium > Rhizobium sp. LjRoot30. Next base: position 120,710 of record NZ_CAXUSG020000005.1, read on the forward strand.
CGATTGTTGCTGCGCTCGGCCACGGCCAGCCGCTTTACATGGTACTTTACGGTGCCCTGATCGCGTTCTTCGCCTTCTTCTACACGGCCATCGTCTTCAACCCGAAGGACACCGCCGATAACCTGAAGAAGCATGGTGGCTTTATCCCGGGGATTCGCCCCGGTGAGCGCACTGCCGAGTACATCGACTTCGTGCTGACCCGTATTACCGTGATCGGCGCCATCTATCTCGTATTCGTCTGTATCCTTCCCGAAATTCTGGTTTCTCAGACGGGTGTACCGTTATCCCTTGGTGGTACGTCGCTTTTGATTGTTGTCAGCGTCACCCTTGATACTGTAGCACAGGTTCAAGGACATCTGATTGCCCAGCAATATGAAGGCCTGATCAAGAAATCGAAATTGCGTGGAGGAAAGAGGGGACGATGAGACTTATTCTTTTGGGGCCGCCGGGTGCGGGTAAGGGAACCCAGGCCCAGAGAATTGTGGAAAAGTACGGGATTCCCCAGCTTTCCACCGGCGATATGCTGCGCGCGGCCGTCGCTGCCGAAACGGAAGTTGGCAAGCGCGCCAAGGCGGTGATGGATGCCGGCAAGCTCGTCTCCGACGAGATCGTCAACGCCATCGTCTCGGAGCGAATCGATCAGCCGGACTGCGCCAAGGGTTTCATCCTCGACGGTTATCCGCGCACACTGGTGCAGGCTGACGCTACGGAAGCGATTCTCAAGGCCAAGGCCCTGGATCTTTCCAAGGTCATCGAGATCCGCGTCGACGACGCTGTGCTCGCAGACCGCGTTTCGGGCCGTTATACCTGCGCCAACTGTGGCGCCGGCTATCACGACACGAATCTGAAGCCGAAGGTGGAAGGGGTCTGCGACCGCTGCGGGTCGACGCACTTCAAACGCCGGCCGGACGACAATCGCGAGACCGTCGTTACCCGCCTGCAGGCCTATTACAAGGAAACGTCTCCGCTCATCGGCTACTATCATGCCAAGGGCAAGCTCGCTTCTGTGGACGGTATGGCCGACATCGATCAGGTGACGGCGGATATCGACAGGATTCTGGCATCCGTCTAGGCGGTTGGCGGAAATTACTTTGGCGAGGCAGTTGCTTTTTTGCAGCGATTCCGCTAAACACCGCGCCAACTCGCGACATACCATGCGATCGGCGCGGATTTCTTCGGGAAATCCGGGTTCGGTCGTTTGTTGTTGTGAACCTGATTTTTGAACTGGTGGCTCTCAGGGCCGCGTAACGAAAAAAGCCCTTTTGTCGGATGACAACTGGAACGCAAGGAGAATAGACGTGGCACGTATCGCTGGCGTCAACATCCCGACGGCAAAGCGCGTTGTTATCGCGTTGACCTACATTCACGGGATCGGTCCGAAATTCGCGCAGGAAATCATGGAGAAGGTTGGTCTTCCCGCTGACAAGCGCGTCCACCAGCTGACGGATTCTGAAATCCTTCAGATCCGCGAAACCATCGACCGCGATTATCAGGTTGAAGGCGACCTGCGTCGCGAGACCTCGATGAACATCAAGCGCCTGATGGACCTCGGCTGCTACCGCGGCCTGCGTCATCGCCGCGGCCTGCCGGTTCGCGGTCAGCGCACGCACACCAACGCCCGCACCCGCAAGGGTCCGGCGAAGGCGATCGCTGGTAAGAAGAAGTAATTTCCGGATCATATCCGGGAAGGGGAGGCTGGCGCAGGTCGCCGGCCTCCTTTTTGAATTTGGTGAAGGGCTCTCGCCGTTCACCGGTGTAGCCGCTGGTGTTACGGCGGTGAAGAGATCAACGAAAGGTAAGACATGGCCAAGGAAGCCGCACGCGTTCGCCGCCGCGAACGTAAAAATATCACGTCGGGCGTCGCTCACGTCAACTCGACTTTCAACAACACGATGATCACCATCACCGACGCGCAGGGCAACGCCATTGCCTGGTCGTCCGCTGGTGCCAAGGGCTTCAAGGGTTCGCGCAAGTCGACCCCGTTCGCTGCCCAGATCGCTGCCGAAGACTGCGCCAAGAAGGCCCAGGAACACGGCATGAAGTCGCTGGAAGTGGAAGTCTGCGGTCCGGGTTCGGGTCGCGAATCCGCCCTGCGCGCGTTGCAGGCTGCCGGTTTCGTGATCACGTCGATCCGTGACGTGACGCCGATCCCGCACAATGGTTGCCGTCCGCGCAAGAAGCGCCGCGTCTGATCATTCCTTTATCCGCCGGTGAGCGCCCATCAGGCGCTCCTCCCGGCGTTTCTAATGCTCGGTTGCCACGATTGGATGGTGGCAGCGAACGGAAGGAAAACACATGATTCAGAAGAACTGGCAAGAACTGATCAAGCCGAACAAGGTCGAGTTTACCTCTTCCGGCCGGACGAAGGCGACGCTCGTCGCCGAGCCGCTGGAGCGGGGCTTCGGTCTGACGCTCGGCAACGCGCTGCGTCGCGTGCTGCTGTCGTCGTTGCGCGGTGGTGCAGTGACTGCCGTGCAGATCGACGGCGTATTGCATGAATTCTCCTCGATCCCGGGTGTTCGCGAAGATGTCACCGACATCGTCCTGAACATCAAGGAAATCGCCATCAAGATGGACGGCGACGATGCCAAGCGCATGGTTGTCCGCAAGCAGGGCCCGGGCGTCGTTACCGCCGGGGACATCCAGACGGTTGGCGACATCGAGATCCTGAACCCGAACCATGTCATCTGCACGCTCGACGAGGGCGCGGAGATCCGCATGGAATTCACCGTGAACAACGGCAAGGGTTACGTTCCGGCAGAGCGCAACCGCGCGGAAGATGCGCCGATTGGCCTTATCCCGGTCGACAGCCTGTATTCGCCGGTCAAGAAAGTGTCCTACAAGGTGGAAAACACCCGTGAAGGCCAGGTTCTCGACTACGACAAGCTGACGATGACGATCGAGACCAACGGTTCCATCACCGGCGAAGATGCGATCGCATTTGCGGCCCGCATCCTGCAGGACCAGCTCGGCGTATTCGTCAACTTCGACGAACCGCAGAAGGAAGCCGAAGAAGAAGCCGTCACCGAACTGGCCTTTAACCCGGCGCTCCTCAAGAAGGTCGACGAACTGGAACTTTCGGTCCGTTCGGCCAACTGCCTGAAGAACGACAACATCGTTTATATCGGCGACCTCATTCAGAAGACCGAAGCCGAAATGCTTCGCACGCCGAATTTTGGTCGCAAGTCGCTGAACGAAATCAAGGAAGTCCTGGCTTCCATGGGTCTCCATCTCGGTATGGAAGTGCCCGCATGGCCGCCGGAAAACATCGAAGATCTCGCCAAGCGATACGAAGACCAATATTAACCATTAGACTGCGGGCTTTGCCTGCAAGTGAAGGAGAGTAGCCATGCGCCACCAGAAAGCCGGTCGCAAGCTGAACAGAACCGCCAGCCATCGTAAGGCAATGTTTGCCAACATGGCTGCCTCGCTCATCACCCATGAGCAGATCGTCACCACCCTGCCGAAGGCGAAGGAAATTCGCCCGATCGTCGAAAAGCTCGTCACCCTCGGCAAGCGCGGCGACCTGCACGCTCGCCGCCAGGCGATCTCGCAGATCCGCGACGTTGCTGTCGTTTCGAAGCTGTTCGACACGATCGCTTCGCGTTACGCCACCCGCAACGGCGGCTACCTGCGCATCATGAAGGCCGGCTTCCGCCAGGGCGACAACGCTGCCCTCGCTGTTGTCGAGTTCGTCGAGCGCGACGTCGATGCCAAGGGCGCAGCCGACAAGGCTCGCGTTGCCGCTGAAGCAGAAGCTGCCGAAGCCGCTTGATCTTTTCCGCCTTGCGGAAACAAAACAGCCGGGTCGAAAGACTCGGCTGTTTGCGTTTGGGACCATGTTTGTTTTAGAGCATTTCCGCTTTTCTCCGAAACGCGAAAACGCTCTATCTCTTTGTTCCTGCGCAATTCCGGACGCAAAACCGCTGCGCACTTTTGCTGGAATTGCTCTAGGCGGTGCGTTGGGTGACCGGCATCCGCTTCCGGTCGTTTTTGCGGGCACGCAGAACCGGTCGCAAGGCCCGATAAAGCAACAGGACGACGATCAGGCCGATGTAGATATATTGCTCCAGCGTCAGCACCTTGGTCGAGAGTGCGAAATGCAAGGCTCCGAGTGCGGCGATCGGATAGATCAGCCGGTGAAGGCGGATCCAGTTTTTCCCGAGCTTGCGGATGGACGCCATGTTCGAGGTGACCGCCAGTGGTACCAGCAGCAGCAGGGCGCCCATGCCGAACATGATGAAGGGACGCTTGAGGACATCGGCAACGATGGCGTTGAGCACCAATGCCTGGTCGAGGATCGCATAGACCGAGAAATGCATCAGCGCGTAGTAGAAGGTCAGTAGCCCGAGCGCACGTCGATAGCGGATCAGGTTCCAGCCGGCGAGTTCGCGCAGGGGGCTGACGGCAAGCGTTGCGATCAGGAACCGCAGCGTCCAGATGCCGAGCAGCAGTTCGAATGTCTTGACGGGATCGGCACCGAGATTGCCGCTCGCGCCGAGATAAAAGGACCAGGCTGCTGGCAGCAGCCCGACGATGTAGAGCAGCCAGACGGACGCCGGCTGCCAGCGTTTGGGAAGACCTGTCGCCATCAGTAGTTCGCCCTGAGGTCCATGCCGGAATACAGGCTTGCGACCTCTTCGGCATAACCGTTGAAGGGCAATGTGGGACGGCGTTCACCCGACGAAAAGAAGCCGCCTTCGCCAATGCGCCTCTCCGTCGCCTGGCTCCAGCGCGGATGATCGACCTCGGGATTGACGTTGGCATAGAAGCCGTATTCCTGCGGATTGGTGACCTGCCAGGTGTTTTTCGGCTGCTGGTCGGTCAAGGTGATGCGCACGATCGATTTGATGCCCTTGAAACCGTATTTCCACGGCACGACCAGGCGGATCGGAGCGCCGTTCTGGTTCGGCAGCGTTTCGCCATAGAGACCGACGGCAAGCAGGGTCAGCGGATGTCGGGCTTCGTCGAGCCGCAGGCCTTCGATGTAGGGCCAATTGAGCGACTGGAAATAACCGCCCTGGCCCGGCATTTCTTCCGGCCGCACGACGGTTTCGAAAGAAACGTATTTTGCGCTTCCGAGCGGCTCCACCTTGTCGAGCAGGGCAGCGAGCGGAAAGCCGTTCCAGGGGATCACCATCGACCATGCCTCGACGCAGCGCATGCGGTAGACACGCTCCTCGACTGGAAAATCCTTGATCAACTGGTCGATGTCGAAGGTGCCGGGCTTGCCGACCATGCCGTCGACGGCAACCGTCCAGGGCCGTGGCTTGAAATCGCCGGAAAGGGCAGCCGGGTCGCCCTTGTCGAGGCCGAATTCGTAAAAATTGTTGTAGGTGGTGACGTCCTTCTGCGGCGTCAGCTTGTCGTCGACCTTGTATTGGCTCGGAACGACGGCAAGGGCGGCCGCCGCGGCCTGTGCGCCGCCAAGCATCGCAGCACCCGCAAGCGTGGCGGCGCCGAAAAAATTGCGGCGGTTGAGATAGAGGGACTGCGGCGTGATTTCCGAGGCGGCAATTCTTGGCGGGCGATAGGCGGCCATGGCACGTTCCTTTCAGCGTGATGCGCATCATACCGCCAATACGTGCCCGAGGATGTTTTTGTTACGGCGTTTGTGCCGGAATTCTTCCGTGGTTAAACCACATTTTCGTGTTTTGTCGTGAGGCGCCGTGTGCTGCACTGTTGTCGCTGCGCCTTATCAGACCCTCGCGGCTTGTACCGTACCGGATTCGGCCTACCTGATAGTGACAGATTCCAGCATTTGCGTTAGGACCTGAGAAAATTGGGCTGCGGTAGAGACGCCTTGCCCCGCATTCCCCGGATAGATTGAAAGACGTCGAGGAAAACACCATGCCTGCTTATCGTTCGAGAACCACGACCCACGGCCGCAACATGGCCGGTGCCCGCGGCCTTTGGCGCGCGACGGGCATGAAGGACAGCGATTTCGGCAAGCCGATCATTGCGGTGGTGAATTCGTTCACGCAGTTCGTGCCCGGCCACGTCCACCTCAAGGATCTCGGCCAGCTCGTTGCCCGCGAAATCGAAGCGGCCGGCGGCGTCGCCAAGGAATTCAACACCATCGCCGTCGATGACGGCATCGCCATGGGCCATGACGGCATGCTCTATTCGCTGCCGTCTCGCGAAATCATCGCCGACTCGGTCGAGTACATGGTCAATGCCCATTGCGCCGACGCCATGGTCTGCATCTCGAACTGCGACAAGATCACCCCCGGCATGCTGAATGCCGCCATGCGCCTGAACATTCCGGCCGTCTTCGTGTCCGGCGGTCCGATGGAAGCCGGCAAGGTCGTCCTGCATGGCAAGACGCACGCGCTCGATCTCGTCGATGCGATGGTCGCAGCCGCCGACGACAAGATTTCCGACGAGGACGTCAAGGTCATCGAACGCTCGGCCTGTCCGACCTGCGGTTCCTGTTCCGGCATGTTTACGGCCAACTCGATGAATTGCCTGACGGAAGCGCTCGGCCTGTCCTTGCCCGGCAACGGTTCGACGCTTGCCACGCACGCCGACCGCAAGCGGCTGTTCGTCGAGGCCGGTCACCTGATTGTCGATCTTGCTCGCCGCTATTACGAGCAGGAAGACGACAGCATCCTGCCGCGCAACGTCGCCAACAAGCGCGCCTTCGAAAACGCCATGTCGCTCGACATTGCCATGGGCGGCTCGACCAACACCGTGCTGCACATCCTCGCTGCTGCTTATGAAGGTGGCATCGACTTCAACATGGACGACATCGACCGCCTGTCGCGCAAGGTGCCGTGCCTCTCCAAGGTCGCGCCCGCCAAGCAGGACGTGCACATGGAAGACGTGCACCGCGCCGGCGGCATCATGCGCATCCTCGGCGAACTCGAGCGGGGCGGGCTGCTCCACCGCGACACGCCAACCGTACACGCCGAAACGCTGGGTGACGCCATCGATCGTTGGGACATCACCCGCACCAGCAGCGAGACCGTGCGCAAATTCTTCCGTGCTGCCCCCGGTGGCATCCCGACTCAGGTTGCTTTCAGCCAGGAAGCCCGCTGGGACGAATTGGATACCGACAGTGAAAAGGGTGTCATCCGCTCCGTCGAACATCCGTTCTCGAAGGATGGCGGCCTGGCCGTGCTCTCCGGCAACATCGCGCTCGACGGCTGCATCGTGAAAACGGCCGGCGTTGACGAGTCGATCCTGAAATTCTCCGGCCCGGCGGTCGTTTACGAAAGCCAGGACGCGGCGGTGAAGGGCATCCTCGGCAACGAGGTCAAGGCCGGTGACGTCGTCGTCATCCGCTACGAAGGCCCGAAGGGCGGCCCGGGCATGCAGGAAATGCTCTATCCGACCAGCTACCTGAAATCCAAGGGCCTCGGAAAGGCCTGCGCGCTGATCACCGACGGTCGCTTCTCCGGCGGCACGTCCGGTCTCTCCATCGGTCACGCCTCGCCGGAAGCGGCGCAGGGCGGCGCCATCGGCCTGGTGCGCAACGGCGATATCATCAATATCGACATTCCGAACCGCACCATCGACATCGCGATTTCCGACGCTGAACTCGCAACGCGCCGCGCCGAACAGGACAAGCTCGGCTGGAAGCCGGCTGCACCGCGCAAACGCAACGTCACCACGGCGCTGAAGGCCTATGCCGCCTTCGCCGCCAGCGCCGACAAGGGCGCCGTCCGCATCCTGCCGGAATAAGTGCCGGCGGCATTTGCCGTGCTATCGATCAGAACCCTTCCTTCGCCAGCCGAGGGAAGGGTTTTTCTTTGCGCAGGCCGCAACGCCCTTACAGCGGCCGGTTGATGTTCTTATAGGTTCCCCCAGCTGCGTCATGCGCTCGTCGTAGGCTGCCGCGATACAGGCGGCATCTGCGCTGCACGCCTGGCGCTTCTGCAGCCAGGCCGATTGTTCATCCTGCAAGGTGCCGCGGGCACCCATGGCAAGCAGGCCGGTGAGCAACTCGAATGTGGTGACCATTCGAACATCGGCATCGTTCAACGCCCTCGTATCGCAGATCGTCTTCTCGTCAGCCTTCAGTTCCGACGCTTCTCAATCGAAACTGGCGGCTATGGCACCGGTGGTCGTGCCCGAGACCAGCAGCAGCGCAAGGACGAGGGCAGTTGAAAAATGCGTCATAAGACTACTCCATGCTCAATCGGTGACATCCGGGTCTGCCGGCATATCTCGGTATTAGAGATGATGCAGTCTGCCGTTATGACAAGGAAGGATGGCCGCCGTGATGTTGCAGCCCCTTCCAAAGAAGGATCCCACGGGCGAATGCCGCCGGGACATGAAGGCTATCTGGCGGGCGTGTTTTCGTCTGGTGGTCCTGCCTGCCGTTTTCCATGCTTCCGCCCTCTTCCTTTTCTAGCGTCGAGCGTTAAAACCTGCCTGACCTGATATTTTCAAAAGGATCTCCCATGCGCGGCTTCACGATGCGCCTTTCGGCTTCCGTCCTGTCGTTTTTCCTCGTGATGCCGGCGGTGTATGCGCAAGACACGGCCAAAACCGTGCCCGAGAGCCAGCTGCAGATGCAGCTCTCCTTCGCGCCGCTCGTCAAGCAAACGGCCAATGCCGTCGTCAACGTTTACGCCGAGCGCATGGTCGAACGTCGCTCGCCTTTCGACGACCCGTTCTTCGAACAATTCTTCGGCCAGCGCATGCCGAACCGTACGGAGAAACAATCCTCGCTCGGTTCCGGCGTGATCGTCGAGGCCGATGGCACCGTCGTCACCAACAACCATGTCATCGAGGGCGCCGACGACATCAAGGTGGCGTTGGCCGATGGCCGCGAGTTTCCCTGTGAAGTGATCCTCAAGGACGACCGGCTGGATCTTGCCGTGCTGAAGATCAAGAACGGCGGCAACTTCCCGAGCCTGCCGATCGGGAACTCCGATGCGGTGGAGGTGGGCGATCTGGTGCTCGCCATCGGCAATCCGTTCGGTGTCGGCCAGACGGTGACGAGCGGCATCGTTTCGGCATTGGCGCGTAACCAGGTGGTCAAGTCGGAGTTCGGCTTCTTCATACAGACGGACGCATCGATCAATCCCGGTAATTCCGGCGGCGCGCTGATGAACATGAAAGGCGAACTGATCGGCATCAATACGGCGATTTTTTCGCGCGGCGGCGGCTCCAACGGCGTCGGTTTCGCCATTCCCGCCAATCTGGTGAAGGTGTTCCTGGCTTCGGCCGAAAGCGGCGCGCAACGTTTCGAGCGTCCGTATGTCGGCGCCACCTTCGAGCCGGTGACATCTGAAGTGGCCGAAGCGCTCGGGTTGAAGACCGCGCGGGGAGCGCTGGTGGTCAAGGTTGCCGGTGACGGACCGGCGGCAAAGGCCGGGCTGAAGCCGGGCGAGGTGGTGACGGCGGTCAACGGTGTGCCCGTCGAGCATCCCGATGCCCTGGGTTACCGGCTGACCACGGCGGGTCTCGGCATTGCCGTCGATCTGACCGTCCTCGACAACGGCAAGGAAGAGACGGTGAAGCTGACGCTCGACGGTGCTCCGGAAACGGCGCCGCGGGACCAGCGGCAGATCGAGGGCCGCAACCCGTTTGCCGGCGCTGTCGTTGCAAACCTCTCGCCGCGGGTGGCCGACGAGTTGCGCATGGCCAGCGACACGACCGGCGTGGTGGTCATGGAAGTCAAGCCGGGTTCGCCCGCCGACCGCCTCGGTTTTGCGGCGCGCGACGTGATCGTTGCGGTCAATGGCAATGCCGTCGATTCGACGAAGGCGCTGGAAGCGGCGCTGGAGGACGATCCGGGTTTCTGGCGGATCGAGATCGACCGCGACGGCCAGCGCTTGCGGCAGTTCTTCCGGTAACGGCCATCCGCTCGCGTGCTGCGGTTGCCGGCAGGCGCATCGTTTGAAAACAACAGCTTCGCTCCCCATTTATCCGGAGTGTAAGTTTGGAGATATGCGTGTCACTTTTCGAATCGCAGGCGCCCATACCGCTGGCCGAGGCGCTACGTCCCAGCACGCTGGCTGACGTGGTCGGTCAGGATCACCTGCTGGGTGAGGGCGGGCCGATCGCCCGCATGGTGAAGTCGGGATCGATTTCCTCCTTCATCCTCTGGGGGCCGCCGGGCGTCGGCAAGACGACGATCGCGCGGCTGGTCGCGGCGGAGGCGAATGCGCGGTTCGTGCAGCTTTCGGCGGTCATGTCGGGCGTGGCGGACCTGAGAAAGGTTTTCGAAGAAGCGAAGAAGGATCGGTCGCTGGGGCGCCAGACGATCCTGTTCATCGACGAGCTTCATCGCTTCAATCGCTCGACGCAGGATGCCCTGCTGCCGCACGTCGAGAGCGGCGTGATTACGCTGGTCGGCGCCACGACGGAGAATCCGAGTTTCAGCCTGGTCGGCGCCTTGTTGTCGCGCGCCAGGGTGTTCACGCTCAATCCGCTGGACCGGCAGGCGCTTGTCAAACTTCTGGAACGGGCAGAAGAACATGCGAAAAAACCGCTGCCGATCACCGCGTCGGCAAGAGATGCCCTGGTCGATCTGGCCGATGGCGACGGTCGTTATCTGATCGGCATGGTGGAGGAGCTGTTCCGGACCAATGTTGCCTCGCCGCTTGCCGAAAGCGACCTGGCGGTGTTCCTGCAGAAACGCATGCCGCTCTACGACAAGGCCAATGATGGGCATTACAACCTGCTGAGTTGTTTTCACAAAAGCCTGCGTGGCAGCGATGTCAACGCCGCCCTGTATTGGGCGGCGAGGATGATCGAAGGCGGTGAAGACCCGAATGTGGTTTTCCGGCGCCTGGCATGCGCCGCCTCCGAGGACGTCGGGCTGGCCGACCCGCAAGCCTTGCAGCAGGTCATCACCGCGTGGGAAGCCTTCGAGCGCATCGGCTGGCCGGAGGCTCGGCTTTTCCTGGCGCAGGCGATCGTCTACGTCGCGACGTGCCCGAAATCCAATGCATCATACCGGGCATTCGATGCCGCGACCGCGCTTGCACGGCAAACCGGGTCGATCCCGCCGCCGAAAAACATTCTCAACGCCCCGACGAAACTCATGAAGCAACTGGGTTACCACGAGGGATATCTTTACGACCACGATTTTCCGGATGCCTTTAGCGGACAGATGTTCTTCCCCGCCGAGCTGGGCGACAAGGACCTCGATTTCTACAAACCCAATGAACGAGGCTACGAACGCGAGCTTTCGAAAAGGCTGCATTACTGGAAAAGGCTGAAAGGCCAGAAGTCGGATTGAGGAAACGTCCCGGCCGGCCGTGCCGTCAGCCGGCCGCAGGTTCCGCCGGCTGGTAGCGAGCAGGGCTGACGCTGTCGATCATCTTGACGCTTGATTCCGCCAGGCCGTGCTGGCCTTCCATATCGACGACCAGATGCCACGGGCCGGTTTCCGGAATGGTCAGCTTGATGGGCGAGCGCCGTGCGACGCCGCCGATGAATTGATGTTTCAGCACTTCCTTGAAGGCCTGGAAGTTCCAGGGGCTCATGAGCCTGACGTTGCAGACGGCTGAGAGCGTGACTTCGATGACGGTGCCTGCACGTAAGTTGCCCAAGTCATAATGCGTATAACGGAAGGCCGGCTTGGGCATTCTACTTCTCTTCATCCCTTCATGGATCGTGGGGTCACATGCTAGATTTTCAGAGTTAAGGAAAAGTTTCCCAGCGGTTGCAACGCCGGCAATAATTCACTTATCCACAGGTATCGGACCGCGCCGAGGAGTTTTTGCGAAATCGGCATGGAGATCGGGCAACGTGCCTTCCGGTATGCGACGGACCTGCCGTGGGTCATGTCCTGCTTCCTCCGTCGCAAAATGGATTGCGGCTCCTTCATTGGCAAAAAGACCGCCGATCCGACCCAGCCGGTCGTGGACGACCCAGAATCCGTGACAATCGCGCCCCACGAGAAAACGGGCGGCGATTGTCGGATCGATGCGGTGTGCTTCATGCATCATGGTCGTGTTCCTTCGTTGTTCGCGTATCAACGGCCGAGCCAGTGAACCAGGATCTGGATGAGGCCGGCATAAAGCAGTACCGCGCCGAATTGCAGCGCCACCGTCAGCAGACCGAAATGCCATGCCTGGAAGGGTGAGGGTTTGATCATGCCTGACAGGGCAATGGCGGTTCGCCGCTGGACCGAAGCGTGGTCGACATGGCGGTGATGAGACGACATCTTCAAATTCCTTTCGATGGAATGTTTTGGTGCGCAGCGATTTCTTCGTGCCCGCGTCATATTCCGGAATCTCGGGCTGGGGAGAGGTGGATTTCCATGCGGCGAAAACGGCAAAGAGATTAAAGCCGCATAAGAAAACAGGGGCCTATATATCCAGGCGCGCGAGGGGACCGGGCCTGTTCGTTGCTTCTGCCGCCTCGAGAAACGGCGCAAGCGCCATGCGCAATGCAATCGTCGTTTCCGGCTCGATGGGGGTCAGCGGCAGGCGCGTATCGCATTCCAGCCCGCGCAACAGCATCAGCGCATATTTCAGCGTTGCGGCAAGCGGTTCGCGCTGCAACGCCTGGCGAAGTGGGGCGAGACGATCGTCGATGTTCAACGCGGCGTCGAGCTGGCCGCTGGCCGCGGCCCGATAGGCCGACACCGTCAGTCGTGGGGCGATATTGGCGAGCGCCGAGAGCACCCCGCAGCCGCCGGCAATGGTAAAGGCGAGCGCCGTATCATCATGTGCGGACAATATCGGCAGACGGTCCCTGACGGCGCGGGGCAAGGTTGCGATCCGGGTGATGTCGCCGGAGGCGTCTGCCAGCGCGGCAATGCCCGGAATATCCGCCAGGCAGGCGATGCTGGCCGGGGTCAGGTCGACGGCGGTTCGTGCCGGCGCATTTTCGACGATGACAGGCAAGCTGCCATTGGCGGCGACCGCGCCGAAATGATGGAGGATGCCGGCCTGCGTCGGCTTGTTGTAGAACGGCACGGTTACCAGCACTGCGTTTGCGCCCAGCCGGGCAGCCTGCCGGGAAAGGCCTATGGCGGCCTCCGTATTGTTGCTGCCGACGGCGACGATGACCTGCACGCGGTTTTCCGCCACATCGACCGCCAGCGTGATCAGCCGCTCCCGTTCCATGGCGTCGATTGCCCAGCCTTCGCCGGTCGTACCGCAAAGCAGGATGCCGTCGATGCCGTTGCGGATCTGGCATTCGAGCAGCGCCATCCAGCCGACGGTATCGATTTCGCCGTCCTTGAAGGGCGTGATGAGCGAGGTGATCACACCGCCCGGTCGGAATTCTTTGTGCATGGGGGTCATCCTTCAGGAAGTTCGGTTCACCGGCTGCCGCAAAACAACAGGAGCGCGAGGCCGCCGGAAACGGCGAGGATCAGCAGCAGTGCTTTGGCGCGGTACCGGCGCTGCTCCCGACGTGTCGGGACGGTTGTGCCCGGGCAGGCGCGACGGGCTGTCGGAAAGCGGCAGCGGATGGCCTTGGGCATGTCGGCGAGGACGGGGGAACGCATCAGGGGGCACCGGTTGATCTGCCGACAACCTAGTCCCGTCCTTCGTAGGAAAGCCATTCGGCGGCGGCAGCGAAGAAATAGGCAAAGCATAGGCGAAAAATTCGTCTCGGCTGTCGGCTGCATGGCGGTCCGGACGTCCTTGGGGCGACAGACGACAAAAGGAGGATCGCCATGAGAAAGCTGACACTGATCGCCCTGATTGCCGCCGCGTTCGGCGCAATGGCTTTGCCGCAAAATCTGAAGGCACAAGAGGAGAATACCCCCATGACCGACACCACAACCGCCGCCGCACCGCAAAAGAGCGGCCGCCTTTCCATCAATGGCATCGATTATTATTACGAAATCCGCGGCAAGGGCGAACCGCTGCTGCTCCTGCACGGCGGCCTCGGTTCGACCGGCATGTTCGAGCCGGTGATGCCGGTCTTCACCGACCATCGCCAGGTCATCGCCGTCGATCTCCAGGGCCACGGCCGCACGCCGCTGGGCAACCGGCCGATCGACCTGGTGGCACTCGGGGCCGACATGGCGGGGCTGACGAAAGCACTGGGCTACGACAAGCTCGATGTACTCGGTTATTCCTTCGGGGCGGGCGTGGCCTTGCAGTTCGCCGCCCAGGCGCCGGCACAGGTGAACAGGCTGGTGCTGGTTTCCGCCCCTTATGCCCGAGACGGTTTTTTCCCCGAGATGTTGCCGCAGCAGGCTTCGGTCGGTGCCGGCATGGCCGAGATGATGAAGGGCACGCCGATGTACATCTCTTATGCGGCGGTTGCTCCCGATATATCGGAGTTCCCAAGGCTCCTGGATGCCATGGGTGCGCTGATGCGCAAGCCCTACGATTTTTCCGCCGATGTCGAAAAGCTCGCCATGCCGGTCATGCTGATCTTCGGCGACAGCGACATGGTGCGGCCGGAGCACATCGTCGACTTCTACCAAAAGCTTGGCGGCGGGCTGAAGGATGCCGGTTGGATGCGGGAAAACATGTCGAAGAACCGGCTGGCCATCCTGCCTGACCTGACCCACTACGAGGCCTTCGCCTCGCCGCTGATGGCGACGGTCGCCATGGGTTTCCTCGACGGCAAGAGCAATGCACCGAATTGGGCAGAGCAGGTTTCCAAATAGGTGAAATGGGGAACGGAGGCGCGCGGACCGGCGCGCCTCGCTTTTTGTGGAACCGCAGGGATAGCTGGTGTGAGTGCCGGTTGCAGGCAGGCCAGATCAGGGCTCCGCAGGCTCGACCACGATAAAAATCATCGATCTTTCAATAGCCTGCCGACATATCCCGACTCAACCTGCGAAGCGCTTGAATCAATCTGTGAGCAGCCGGCAGGGCTGCGTCAGAATTTCTTCTTGAGAAAATAGCGCGGTACGGCGCCATCGCCGCCTTCGAGTTCGCCGAACAGCGTGTAGCCGAGCTTTTCGTAAAAAGGGCGTGCCTGGAATTCGAACGTATCCAGCCAGACGCCGATGTAACCGCGCGCCCTGGCGATGTTTTCGGCTTCGGTGATCAGCCGTGTGCCGAGCCCCATGCCGCGATACTGCTCCGGGATGACAAGGAGTTTCACGAAAGCCCAGCCATACCCATCGATGCCATAGAGACCGCCGGTGACGGAATTGGTTTCCGGGTCGCGGATGGCGATGGCGAAATCCGGCTCCTCGGGCATGAAGTCGCGCATCTTGACGTTAAACGCCGTCAGGGCGGCATCGATGCCGGCTCTGACATCCGGGGCGGGGTCGGTGGGGATGATGTCGATGATGGGGAGCATGGCGCGACAATAAGGGTTCCAGCGGGGTTAGAACGGGATCTCGATAGTCATCATAGCAGGCGGCGGCTTCATCGCATGCCTTGAGAAGCTTCGCCTACGCCGCACCCCGTTGCAAGGCTTCCGCCGTTTCTTCCGGACGCGTTGCAATTACTTTCAAATAGGCTTTTGCCGTCTGGTCCGGTTCCGACCGACCTTGTTCCCAATCCCGCAGCGTGCCGAGCGGGATCTGATAGCGTGTGGAAAATTCTTCCTGCGTCAGGCCCAAGGCACGACGAATGACCTTGACGCGGGCCATCGTCGCGGCAGCGCGGATTTCGGTGGCGCTCAGCGGCGGGTTGTCCGCATCCGACAGCGCATTGATTTCGGCTTCGGCATCGTTCATCTGGCCCAAATGTTGCCAGTTCGTGCCGTCCGACGATTTACCACCGTGCCCGCTCATATTCGTGTCGCTCCGTCTTCGTCGATCTTCGCGCCGAGATGAGGCGAACCTTGTCGCCGCGTTCCGTATAGATCACCGTCAGGAAAATGCCGTTTCCCACGCCGATGATCCGGCGGCGCAATTCGCCGTAGTCCATGCTGCGCTCTTCAATATCCAGAGCGAACGGATCGTGAAAAACAGCAGAGGCTGCGGCAAAGCCGACGCCATGTTTGGCGAGGTTTGCCACAGCCTTCTGTTCTTCCCATTCGAACTCTAGCATGAGTTCCTACTGGTTACCAGTAGTGCCTCAGCTGCAGCCGCTGGTCGCACCGCATGTGTCGCACTTCTCGCAGGTGCCGTTGCGCACCATGGTGAAGTTCTGGCACTCGGTGCACATGTTGCCGGTGTAGCCTTGCATGATCGAGCGGGCGCGGCGTTCGGCTTCCAGCTTCTTGGCTTCCGTCTTGGCGGTCGCGGCATCGGCTGCGGCCTTGTCGGAGAAGAGGGCGGTTGCTTCCTGTTCGGTCTCTTCCGTTACCTCTTCGGCGATTTCTTCGGCCAATTCACGGGCGCGTTCCTCGTAATCGCGCTTGAAGGCGACGATTTCGGAGGTGGACGTCGAGGCGATCGGCTCCAGCTTGCGGGCGGCGTTGCCGGTGAAGGCGGTGATCGTCGCGCCGCTGGAGGCCTTGGCGGGAGCAGCCGTGGCAGAACCCTTCGGCTCGGCGAGCTGGCGTTCGGAACCGGTGCCGGGAACGAGCGTCGGCTTGTAGCCGCGGGTCCAGCCGGTCGAGAGCAGGTTGGTGCGGCCTTCCTGGATGCCCTTGCCGAGTGCGGTGTTGGAGAAATCCGACGTATCGACATGGGCGAGGTCGTGGCGGCCGAGATAGGAGACGGCGAGTTCACGGAACACGTAGTCGAGGATCGACGTGGCGTTCTTGATCGCGTCGTTGCCCTGGACCATGCCGGCCGGCTCGAACTTGGTGAAGGTAAAGGCCTCGACATATTCTTCGAGCGGCACGCCGTACTGCAGGCCGAGCGAGATGGCGATGGCAAAATTGTTCATCATGGCGCGGAAGGCGGCGCCTTCCTTGTGCATGTCGATGAAGATTTCGCCGAGGCGGCCGTCACCGAACTCGCCGGTGCGCAGGTAGACCTTGTGGCCGCCGACGATGGCCTTCTGGGTGTAACCCTGGCGGCGGTTCGGCAGCTTTTCGCGGTCGCGGACGACCTTCTCGATGATCCGTTCGACGATCTTTTCCGTGACCGTGACGGCCTGAACGGCGGCCGGCGCCTGGATCAGTTCCTCGACGGCATCCTCGTCGTCCTCATCCTCGATCAGCGAGGCGTTGAGCGGCTGCGAAAGCTTGGAGCCGTCGCGATAGAGCGCATTGGCCTTGAGGCCGAGCTTCCACGACAGCATGTAGGCGTTCTTGCAATCCTCGACGGTCGCCTCGTTCGGCATGTTGATCGTCTTGGAAATGGCGCCGGAGATGAACGGCTGGGCGGCCGCCATCATGCGGATGTGGCTTTCGACCGAGAGGTAACGCTTGCCGATCTTGCCGCAGGGGTTGGCGCAATCGAAGACGGCGAGGTGCTCGTCCTTGAGATGCGGGGCGCCTTCCAGCGTCATCGCGCCGCAGACATGCACGTTGGCCGCTTCGATGTCCTTGCGCGAGAAACCGATATGCTCGAGCAGGTTGAAGCTCATGTCGGAGAGCTGCTCGTCGGTGACCTTGAGAACCTGCTTCAGGAAGTCGGCGCCGAGCGTCCACTGGTTGAAGACGAACTTGATGTCGAAGGCCTGTCCGAGTGCGGCGTTGACGGCATCAATTTTCTCCTGCGTAAAGCCCTTGACCTTCAGCGTCGAGGGATTGACCGCCGGCGCCTGGTTCAGGTTGCCGTGGCCGACGGCATAGGCCTCGATCTCGGCGATCTGGCTTTCGGTGTAGCCGAGCGTGCGCAGGGCTTCCGGAACGGCACGGTTGATGATCTTGAAGTAGCCGCCGCCGGCGAGCTTCTTGAACTTCACCAGGGCGAAATCGGGTTCGATGCCGGTGGTGTCGCAATCCATGACCAGGCCGATGGTGCCGGTGGGGGCGATGACCGTCGTCTGGGCGTTGCGGTAGCCGTGCTTTTCACCGAGTTCCAGCGCCTTGTCCCAGGCGGCCTTGGCATGGGTTATGAGGTCCTGGTCCGGGCAATCGCCGTGGATCAGTGCCACCGGATTGACCGACAGCGCCTCGTAACCGGAAGATTTTCCGTGGGCGGCGCGGCGGTGGTTGCGCATGACGCGCAGCATGTTGTCGCGGTTCGGCTTGAAGTTCGGGAAAGTGCCCAGTTCGGCAGCCATTTCCGCCGAGGTGGCGTAGGAGATACCGGTCATGATCGCGGTCAAGGCACCGCCGATGGCGCGGCCTTCCGCAGAGTCATACGGAATACCCGAGGACATCAGCAGGCCGCCGATGTTGGCATAACCGAGGCCGAGCGTGCGGTATTCGTAGGAGCGTTCGGCAATCTGTCGCGATGGGAACTGTGCCATCATCACGGAGACTTCGAGCACGATGGTCCACAGGCGGACAGCATGTTCGTAATCGGCGATGTTGATGTTCTTGGTTGCCGCGTCCTTGAACTGCATCAGGTTGAGCGAGGCAAGGTTGCAGGCCGTGTCGTCGAGGAACATGTATTCCGAGCACGGGTTGGAGGCGCGGATCGGGCCGGCCGCCGGCGAGGTGTGCCAGTCGTTCATCGTCGTGTTGAAATGCAGGCCGGGATCGGCCGATGCCCAGGCGGCGTAGGAGATCTGCTCCCAGAGGTCGCGGGCCTTCAGCGTCTTCATGACGCGGCCGTCCTTGCGGGCGGTCAGGTTCCAGTCGCCGTCGTTCTCGACCGCCTTGAGGAAGTCGTCCTTGAGCGAAACGGAGTTGTTGGAGTTCTGGCCGGAAACGGTGAGATAGGCTTCCGAATCCCAATCCGTGTCATAGGTCTTGAACTTCAGGTCGGTGTAACCCTGGCGCGCGAACTGCATGACGCGCTGCACATAGTTTTCCGGCACCTGGTCCTTCTTGGCGGCGCGGATTTCGCGCTTCAGGGCCGGGTTCTTGGTCGGGTCGAAACGGTCTTCGCCGGAAAGCTCCGAGCAGGCCTTCATGATCGCCTTCAGGTGCGAAGCGACGATCTTCGAGCCGGTGACGAGGGCCGCCACCTTCTGCTCTTCCTTGACCTTCCAGTTGATGTATTCCTCGATGTCAGGATGGTCGATATCGACCACCACCATCTTGGCGGCGCGGCGCGTCGTACCGCCCGACTTGATGGCGCCGGCGGCGCGGTCGCCGATCTTCAGGAACGACATCAGGCCGGAGGACTTGCCGCCGCCCGAAAGCTTTTCGCCTTCGCCGCGCAGGTAGGAGAAGTTGGAACCGGTGCCGGAACCGTACTTGAACAGACGGGCTTCGCGCACCCACAGGTCCATGATGCCGCCTTCGTTGACCAGGTCGTCCTCGACGGACTGGATGAAGCAGGCATGCGGCTGCGGATGTTCATAGGCCGACTTGGACTTGGTCAGCTTTCCGGTGAAGGGGTCGACGTAGAAATGGCCCTGGCCGGGACCGTCGATGCCATAGGCCCAGTGCAGGCCGGTGTTGAACCATTGCGGGCTGTTCGGCGCGACACGCTGGGTGGCGAGCATGTAGGCCAGTTCGTCGCGGAAGGCGAGCGCATCCGCCTCCGACGAGAAATAGCCGCCCTTCCAGCCCCAGTAGGTCCAGGTGCCGGCGAGACGATCGAAGACCTGCCGCGCGTCGGTTTCCGAACCGTACTGCTCTTCCTTGGGAAGGTCCTTGAGGGCCGCCGCATCCGGCTCCGAGCGCCACAGCCAGGAAGGAACGGAATTTTCTTCGACCTTCTTCAGCTTGGCGGGAACGCCGGCCTTGCGGAAATATTTCTGCGCCAGAATGTCGGCCGAGACCTGGCTGAACTGCGCGGGAACGTCGATATTGGCCAGGCGGAAAACGATCGAACCGTCGGGGTTCTTGATCTCGCTGGTGGCCTTTCGGAAGTCGATGTCGGCGTAAGGCGACTGGCCTTCCTGGGTGAAACGACGTTCTATGCGCATGTCCGTCAATCCTCGTTTATGACGCGCCCGCCCTCGTTAGCGAGGCGCAAAAAAATCCTGTCCGGCTTCGCAATGAGCTTGCGCAGCCAGTTCGTCTTCCGCTTCCGGTGGGAACACATTTGAAGATGTGGACCCTGTATCTTGTGGTGAATTAGGCTGCAAACCCTAAATATAGTAGAATTCGTTTTATTAACAAGTTGTTGCCGCCCGCTCTCGCATCACGTTTTCTAACAGCGGCAGAAATCGGCGCAAACACAGCGCCGCGCGCGTTCGTGATGAACGCGCAAGCCAGAACACAGCTCATTCCATGAGTAAAACCGGCCTCGTCATCATCCGGTTCCGCCGCCGCCGCAACGTTTCGCCATTAACTTGAAAACAGGTGAGTCCGTCAAGGGCTGGTTTTTAGCGGAAATTTAACCACAACATATTGTAGGTCGAGGCTGTGGAAAATGGGGAAAGCCAAAGACACCAGAGATTTCAAGCGCTTGCTGCGAGCGGTAGTTTTTCGGCGGGAAAAACTGGCTTTCGCCGCGACCTGAAGGGCGAAAAAACGACGATTGCCACGATTGGCGGATTGGCAAACGATCCGCAATGTGCCGTCAGCTTGCTATGGTGAGTCGCAATCTCAGAGGAAGTCGAGATCGATGCCGATGGCGATGGCGCCGATCGGCGTTCCAGCCTCGTCGACGATGGTCAGGCAGGCATGCGACTGCAGCAATTGCGTGGAGAGATCCTTCTCCGGGTCGCTGATGAAAAAGGCGCCCTTGCCGGCGCCGAAGGATTTTTGGAATTTCTGCTCGTCACCCTGCCAGTAGTCGCTGGTCACGGAACTTTGCGCGGCGTTGAGCCCGTAGGCATCCATCAGGATGATCTCGGTCACCGCTCCGCCGAGTTCTCCCTGCTTGTCGTGCAGCATGGACGATATCGGATCGGAAAGAAGCTTGTTGATAAGTTTGTAGTGACCGTCGGCAACCTCGGCACGCCATTCCTTGTCGAGCGTTTCGATATCGCCGGGGCGCAGGCCGGCATGTGCGGCGTTCTGCTGCTTGAGGACCGCGATGATCGCAGGATCGGACAACCAGGGCCGGATGTTGTTTTCGACGAATGCGCGGATCGGCGCCACGTGGCGGCCCTCGCTGCCGGCCAAAGCGCGGCTCCCGGTGGGCGAGGCGATCACCAGCAAAGACAGGAGAAAGGGCAGGAGTTTGCGCATCGATTGTCTCGCAGGAAGTGTCCGCCGGCTGTGATGCCCGCCGGCCGCATGGCGCGACGGCGGGCAGGAGGCTCAGCCGCGGCTGCCCTTGGCGATCGGTTCCTGGTACGTGAAGCCCATGTCCCAGGGGAAGTAGATCCACGTGTCCTGGCTGACTTCCGTAACGAAAGTATCGATGGTGGGCACACCTTTCGGCTTGGCGTAGACGCAGGCGAAATGTGCCTTAGGCAGCATGCCGCGAACTTCCACCGCCGTCTTGCCGGTGTCGGTCAGGTCGTCGACGACGAGGATGCCTTCGCCGCCATTGGCGGCAAGCTCGGGCGCGATCCCCTTCAGGAGGTTCATCTCACCCTGGTTGACGTAGTCATGGTAGGAGGCGATGCACACCGTCTCGATCAGGCGGATGTTGAGTTCGCGCGAAATGATCGCGGCCGGAACCAGGCCGCCGCGGGTGATACAGACGATGGCGCGGAACTCCTGGTCGAGACCGGCAAGACGCCAGGCAAGCGCCCGGGCATCGCGATGGAACTGATCCCAGGAAACGGGAAAGGCTTTTTCGGGAAGCGACATGGAAGTGACCTTAAGCTTCTGTAGGCAAGGGACAACGCCGACACTATCGGCGACTGTTGGAAAACGACAAAGGCAGCCACCGCAAACGGCAGGCTGCCCGGTTCTGACGGCAATGAGGGGCGGTCCAAGACTGCGCCCGGCATCGCCGAGGATCCAGCGTTTCTCTTACAGGTCGTCGCAATTAGCGACATTTGCCCGGCAAAAGCAAGGGCTTCGCATTTTTCCGGCGATGCCGTGTCAGCGCGACAGCAATGTTAGCGCCGTCATCGAATTCAACAGTGTGCGGGTGACGCCACCGAACAGCATTTCCCAAAGCCGCGAATGGGTATAGGCGCCCATCACGAGCAGGTCGATGCTGTCGTCGGAAAGGCGATTCTCGATGACCGCCGAGGCCGGCAGGCCGTTGGTTTCACCGGTCGCCACCGTCACCTTGCAGCCGTGCCGGGCAAGCGTGGCGGCAATTTCCACGCCGGCGAGGGCAGGCGACTGGACACTTGTCTCCTCCGGATCGACGGTGAAGATTTCCACCTCTTCGGCCTGCTTCAGGAACGGCAGGGCGTCGAAGGTGGCGCGGGTCGCTTCGCGCGAGCCGTTCCAGGCGATCAGCACTCGCCTGATCGGGCGCGGTTCGCGGAGAATATAGGGAATGAGCAGCACCGGCCGGCCGCTGTCGAACAGAAAACTTTCAAGGTCGCGCCAGCCGTCGGTCGGATGTTCGGGGTTGCCCTGGCCCGCAACGATCAGGTCGGCGGCACGTGCCGCGTCGATCACGGTCGAGCCGTTGTATCCCGCCGACGAGGACAGGCCGCGCCACTCTGCCGAAACCCCGGCCAGTGCCTGCCGCTCCTTGTAGATACGCCCGACTTCGGCCGTGTCGGCCTGCGCCATGTCCTGCAATGCCTGGATGGCGACGGGATCCGGAATTTCCATCGGCGCGACGATCGCGACGCTGGCAAGCGTTTCCGCATGCAGGCCGATCAGGTGCGCGTCGAAGGCGCGCGACAGCGAGATGGCGAAATCGGCCACCTGGGCGGTGTTCCTGGGGGAATCGAGAACGGCAAGAATTGTTTTATAGGTCATGGCAATCGTCTCCGTGGGAGGCGGAATATCCTGCGCCTCACCTCTATAATGTCGGCGTGTCGGCGCAGGTTCCTTGATCGCCGTCAAATGTGGCATGCCAGTTTGCCGCAGTCAGGCTTCCGCGGAGGTGTTTTGGGCAATCTTGGCGGCCCGGATCGTCTCCACCATGGCGAACACGGCTTCAACTGCCGGCGTGAGCACGTCCTCGCTGCGTGCCCGCACGACGATTTCCGTCGAAAAAGTCTTGCCGTCGTATTTCGGATAGGAACCGATGCTGGTTTCCGGATGCGCCTTCTGGATTTCGGCAAGCGGCGTGCCGATATCGCCTTCGCCGAACGGGCAGGGAATGGCCCGCGACAGCATGCGGGCGCCCGTATCGAGCGTTGGAACGACAGCGTCGAGCATCGCCTGGAAAACCTGCGGCACGCCGGCCATGACGTAAACGTTGCCGATGGTGAAGCCAGGCGCGGTGGAGACCGGATTGGCGATATGGGCAGCGCCTTCGGGCATGCGGGCCATGCGTTTGCGCGCTTCGGTGAATTCCATGCCGCGCTTGGCATACATGTCGCCGAGCAGCGTCATCGCGGCCGGGTCGTGCAGGCAGGGGACGCCGAAAGCGGCCGACACCGCGTCGGCGGTGATGTCGTCATGGGTCGGGCCGATGCCGCCGGAGGTGAATACGTAGGTGTAGCGGGTCCGCAGCGCATTCAGCGCCTCGACGATGGCGCCTTCCTCATCCGCAACGATACGCACTTCCTTCAGGTCGATGCCGGAAAGCGTCAGGATATCCGCGAGATGACCGATGTTCTTGTCCTTGGTGCGGCCGGAAAGGAGTTCGTCGCCGATGGCGAGCATGGCGGCGGTGACGATGGTCTGCGTGGTCATGGAAGTATCCGTGTTTCGATCTGGCGACACCGTAGCCCCGGCCGAAGGGAATGCAAGTCCTGCGGGCGCTTCTTTTCGGGCGTACGGATTCGCGGCTGCAAGCGAAATATCGGTCACGTCCATTGAACAGTGCGTTGTCTCGGTGAACACTGGCTTTGGCGGGCAGGGCTGCTACATCTGTTGCCAGGCAAAACAGCCACGAATTTTTCAATTTCAGGAGCAGGCAATGGCAAAAGTTCTCGTTCTCTATTATTCGGCCTATGGCCACATCGAAACCATGGCCAACGCGGTTGCCGAAGGCGCTCGCGCCGCAGGTGCCGACGTGACTGTCAAGCGCGTTCCGGAACTGGTACCGGAAGACGTCGCGAAGGCATCCTATTTCAAGATGGACCAGGCTGCCCCGATCGCCAAGCCGGCTGAGCTGGCCGAATACGACGCCATCATCGTCGGCGCCGGCACGCGTTTCGGCACGGTCGCTTCGCAGATGCGCAACTTCTGGGACCAGACGGGTGGCCTGTGGGCCGAAGGCAAGCTGGTCGGCAAAGTCGGCTCGGTCTTCACGTCTTCCGCCACCCAGCACGGCGGCCAGGAATCGACCATCCTCGGCTTTATCCCGACGTTCCTGCATCATGGCATGGTCGTTGCCGGCCTGCCTTATGCCTTCCAGGGCCAGATGGGCACGGAAGAAGTCAAGGGCGGCTCGCCCTACGGCGCCTCGACGATCACCAATGGCGACGGCTCGCGCCAGCCTTCGGCAATCGAACTGGAAGGCGCAAAGTTCCAGGGCGATCTCGTCGCCAAGCTTGCTGCCAAGATTGCCGGCTAAGCATTTTCGATTTTCGAACAGAAGGCGCGGGGAGACCCGCGCCTTTTTGTTTCATTTCGGGATTTTCCATCTGCTCCGGTGCCGGTGTTAACGCTTTTTTCGTGTTTTCCTGAATTTCGCAGCGCGATGTGCTTTCTTGCCGGCAAATCAGGGAGAAGTGGCATGCTCGAAATCATTCGTGATACCCGGCGCCTGGAAGAAGTAACCGAGTCATGGCGGGCGCTTGCGGCGTTCAATCCCGTGCCGATGCTCAGCCATGAATGGACGATCGCGGCGGCTGAGGCTTTTGCGTCCAGGGCAGAGCTTGCGGTTTTTGCCATTTGGGAAGGCGAGCAGCTTCGTGCAGCCGCGCCGCTCGGCCTGTTTCGCGAAGGATTTTCGCGGCGGCTGCATCTGATCCATTATCCTCTGCGGGAGCCCGGCGCGCTGCTCTTTCGCGACGAAAAGGCCTTGGCGGACCTCTCCGAGGCGATCGGCAAGGAAAACCATGCTCTCTCTCTGGCTCGATTGCATGCCGGCAGTCTTGAGGAAAGGGCGATGCGGGAAAACCGGCGGGGCAGCCTGACCCTCTTCGCGGATACCGGCAGCACCCATGCCGCCGTGCTTCCGTCCACCGAAAAGGCGCTGGAGGCCAGCATGTCGTCCAGCGCCCGCACGACGCTTCGACGGAAACTTCGGCGTGCCGAAAAATACGGGACGGTGCGTTTTGTGGTCGAACGGCCGGACGCGCAGCAATGCGCCGACATGGTCGAGGATCTGGTTCGCATCGAGGGTTCCGGGTGGAAAAGACGTAACGGCACGGCCCTTGTTTGCCTGCCGGAACAGCGCGCCTTTTTCGACGCTTACAGCAAGCGCGTCGCTGAAACCGGCGGGCTGCGTGTCTATCGCATGTTGATCGACGGCAGGACGGTGGCGATACGGATCGGCCTGGTCTCCGAAAGGCGGCTTTACGAATTGAAGATCGGTTTCGACGAGGCGTTTCGAGATTGTTCGCCGGGCCTGCTGTTGACGCACGAAACGTTGAAGGCGGCGATCGCGGAAGGGCTGGAACGGCACGAGTTTCTGGGCATGGCCGAAGATTGGCAGCGCCATTGGCCGCTGGAGGTGCGCAATCATGTCTCCGTTCGCCGCTATCCGCTGGCAACGACCGGAACGCTGATCCTCGGGCAGGACATCTATGACCGCGTGCGCGGCCGGCTCCTCTCCCTGGCGAGACGTTAGCCCCGAAAAGGGTACTTGACGGACGTCGCCCAGTCGTTGAAACAAGACGCGCGCGGACGTGGCGAAACTGGTAGACGCAAGAGACTTAAAATCTCTCGGCCTTGGCTGTACGGGTTCGACCCCCGTCGTCCGCACCAGCTGGATGCATCAGCTATCCCATCGGCTCCGGCATACCAAATCCCTCCGATCGATGATGTCGAGATGCGGCTTGCGTCTTCTAGCCTTCCTGTGCCTCCGGGAACTGCGCTGCTGCGGTCTGTGCTGCACAGTGGTGTTCAGGATGATGTGGATCATCCTTTTCACACAAGAGGAGACCGCAATGCGTAAATTTATGATCG
Organism: Rhizobium sp. LjRoot30; assembly: GCF_964253915.1. Classification (NCBI taxonomy): domain Bacteria; kingdom Pseudomonadati; phylum Pseudomonadota; class Alphaproteobacteria; order Hyphomicrobiales; family Rhizobiaceae; genus Rhizobium; species Rhizobium sp. LjRoot30. The sequence goes on from NZ_CAXUSG020000005.1 coordinate 146,561, forward strand.
TCCTGCTCGCCGCCGCAAGCGCCGGTACCATGTTCGTCACCACGGAAGCCAGTGCTGCCCGCGGAGACCGGGGTGGTGGCCGTGGCGAAGGCAACAAGAGCATGGAACGGATGAGTGCCACCTGGCCGAACGAGCGGGTTCGCTGGGTTCGCAGCGACGGCAAATGTTCTTTTGAACGGATCCGCGTTTTCGACGACCAGGGGAATTCTTATTCTCAACGCGTCAAGGTTTGCGATCGCGATCGCAACATCTAATGAGGCAAGCCTGCCGTCCTGCTTCGTGCCTTGTCGCCTGCCGGCGGCAAGGTCGATGGTGTTGAAAGGTGCCTCACCACCGTCATTCCATAGGGCAAAGCTGCTGGCCGCAAGTCCGCAGGATTTGTCAAATCGGTGTATGGTTCTGTCCGGTCGATCGAATTGCAAGGGACCTCGATATGAACGGCGAAACGGCATGGAGCCTTTATGAACACCGCCTGCGGCGGGTTTCAGCCTATATCCACGACCACCTCGACGAGGATCTGGATATGGATCGGCTTGCCGAAATCGCCTGCCTGTCGAGTTACCACTGGCATCGGATCTACCGGGCGATCTACGGCGAAACGCTGGCGGCCACCGTCAAGCGGCTTCGCCTGCATCGCGCCGCGGGCGACATCGTCCGCACCGGATGGCCGATATCGGAGATTGCGAAACGATCCGGCTATCCCAATCTCCAGTCTTTCAACCGGATCTTCAAGTCGGTCTACGGCATGCCTCCGGCACGCTACCGGAAAGAGGGAAGCCACGTTGTCTTTGAACCAGCAACTCGTGGAAAGGCTATCCTCATGTATGACGTCACCATCAAGACCATCGCCCCGAAAACCCTTGTCGGCGCAGCCCACACCGGCAGCTATATGGATATCGGCCGCGCTTTCGAAACCCTGGCCGGCACATTGCACATCCGCGGCCTGATGCCGCCGCAGATGACGTTGATCGGCGTCTATCTCGACGATCCCGGTCTCGTGCCGACCGAAAAACTGCGGTCCTACGCCTGCATCGAGGCGTCTGCGGATCTGCCGGCGGAAGCGCCGCTGGAGCGGCGGTCGCTGGACGGTGGCGAATACGCCGTGCTGCGCCACAAGGGTCCCTATGCCGACATGCAACTGGCCTATCGCTGGCTTTACGCCGAATGGCTGCCACAGTCAGGCCGCGCGCTGCGTGACGCCTTGATGTTCGAGCATTATCTCAACACGCCGCAGGATGTCGCGCCGACCGAACTGTTGACAGAGATCTACATGCCGCTGGCGGCATGAAACGACAGGGGCGCGCGGCCATGCCGCGCGCTTCCCATCGGTTTCAACCTGGTTGTTTCGGCATCTGCGCATCGTCGATGGCATTGGCGCGCTTGCAGGCTTCGCGACTGCTCACCCGTCCCCAGTAATCGAGGAAGGCCGGACGTTTTTCGATCGTGCCGAAACCGAGGCCCCAGCCGATATGCGAGCCGACATAGACGTCGGCGGCGCTGAAATGGTCGCCGGCGATGTAGGGGGAGGCCGAAACAGCAGCCTCAAGCGTTTCCATGACATCGCCCAAGCGTCCGCAACCTGCCATGCGCAGCTTGTCTTCGGGGATCTGGAAGCCGAGCGAATTGTTGACCACCGCCATCTCCAGCGGCCCGGCCGCGAAAAACATCCAGCGATAATAGCTGCCGCGCTTGTCGGTCGGCGGCGCAAGCCCCGCCTCCGGAAAGGCATCGGCCAGATAGGCGCAGATCGCCGCGCATTCGGTCACGACCGTATCGCCGTGCTTGATCGCCGGCACCTTGCCCATTGGATTGACCGCCTTGTAGTCCGCCGATTTCATCGTGCCGCCGAAAGACAGATATTCCGTCTTGTAGGGTACGCCGGTTTCCTCCAGCATCCAGCGGGCGATCCGGCCGCGCGACATTGGGTTGGTGTAGAATGTCAGGTTCGCAGTCAATGGCGCCTCCTTCTTGTTCCTTATTTGTTCGTATCGTGCACAGCCGTTGGCGGCAAGCGGGGCCATAGCGGATGTGGGGCGATATCGATCGGTATCAAGAGGCAGGCTCGTTGCGACGGACGTCATTGAAGCGGGCAGAAAAAGAAAACGGCGGGGAAAACCCCGCCGTTCGAATGTCTTGCCGGTTGGCCCAAAAACCTCAGGCAGCCATGGCCTTCTGCAGGTTCTCGTCGATCTTGTCGAGGAAGGCGGTGGTCGACAGCCACGGCTGGTCGGGACCGATCAACAGCGCCAGGTCCTTGGTCATGAAGCCGCTTTCGACGGTGGCGACGCAGACGGTTTCGAGCGTCGAGGCGAACTTTGCGAGGTCGGCATTGTCGTCCAGCTTGGCGCGGTGTGCGAGGCCGCGGGTCCAGGCGAAGATCGAGGCGATCGAGTTCGTCGAGGTTTCCTGGCCCTTCTGGTGCTGGCGGTAGTGACGGGTCACGGTGCCGTGCGCGGCTTCGGCTTCCACCGTCCTGCCATCGGGAGACAGAAGGACGGAGGTCATCAGGCCGAGCGAACCAAAGCCCTGCGCAACCGTGTCGGACTGCACGTCACCGTCGTAGTTCTTGCATGCCCAGACGTAGCCGCCGGACCACTTCAGCGCCGAGGCAACCATGTCGTCGATCAGGCGGTGTTCGTAGGTGATGCCGAGTTCGTCGAACTTCGCCTTGAATTCGGTCTGGTAGACTTCCTCGAAGATATCCTTGAAGCGGCCGTCATAGGCCTTGAGGATGGTGTTCTTGGTCGACAGGTAGACCGGCCACTTGCGCATCAGGCCATACATCATCGAGGCGCGGGCGAATTCGCGGATCGATTCGTCGAGGTTATACATCGCCATGGCAACGCCGGCGCCGGGGGCGTCGAAAACGTCCTTCTCGATCACCTGACCGTCTTCACCGACGAACTTGATCGACAGCTTGCCCTTGCCCGGGAACTTGAAGTCGGTTGCCTTGTACTGGTCGCCAAAAGCGTGACGGCCGACAACGATCGGCTTGGTCCAGCCGGGAACGAGGCGCGGCACGTTCTTGCAGATGATCGGCTCGCGGAAGATGACGCCGCCGAGGATGTTGCGGATCGTGCCGTTCGGGCTCTTCCACATCTGCTTGAGGTTGAATTCCTTGACGCGGTCTTCGTCCGGCGTGATCGTCGCGCACTTGATGCCGACGCCATGCTTCTTGATGGCGTGGGCGGCGTCGATGGTCACCTGGTCGTTGGTGGCATCGCGGTTTTCGACCGAAAGGTCGTAATATTCGATGTCGAGATCGAGATAGGGCAGGATCAGCTTGTCCTTGATCAACTGCCAGATAATGCGGGTCATCTCGTCGCCGTCGAGATCGACGACCGGATTTGCTACCTTGATCTTCTGCATGAATAGCCTCTTGAGTGCTGGTGGGACAGGGGTCCCGGGAGGGTGAAGTCAAATCTCGTGCGCTATAGCACTGTCGCCCCGGAACGCAAAGCCGGCAACCGCCGCGGACCCGCTTTTTTGCAGCGGGACGCCACAGAGGCGTCATGCTCTTTCGAGATTGTCAAACCCCGGCGAGTCGCTACTCTCCGGCCCGACTCACTCTTCGGTAAAACAAGGATTTGCCGTCATGCGCATCGTCACCCTCGCTTCTTTCCTGTGCCTTTCTTCCTGCCTGACAGCGGGCGTTGCGCTCGCCGGCGATCCTGTCGTCCCGGTGCGCGAGGTGATGGATGCGACCACCGTCAACTGGCAGGAGGGCGATCACGAATATCAGGATCTGTTCGACGAGCCGCGCCTCGGACGCCTCTACAGCAAGGATTTCGTCGCCAAATACCGGGCCGCCGCCAAGTTTCCGGCCTATGACGAAGGCACGTCGCCATTCGATTACGATGTCATTGTCAACGGCCAGGATGGTTGCCCGCTGCAGGACACGGCCATTGCCGTCAAGGGACCGAAAGACGGGGCGACGGAAGTGGACGCAACCTTCAAGAACATGAGCTGCGCCGGCACCGAGCCGGAATACCAGAAGCTTTCGACGGTAAAATTCCTGGTCGTCGAGGAAGGCGGCAAGCCGGTCATAGACGATATCCTGACGGAAAACTTCGACGACGGGAATTTTTCGTCGTTGAAGGGCATCATGGTGGAGATTGCCAAGCAGGGAGGCTGAGATCGCCGGACTGACGGAGAGCGGAAAGCAGCCGTCCCGCCGTGCCGGGCTGCATGTTCGCGACTGGCTGCTTGCCAACGATCCGGCCTTTTCGCGCCTGCGGCTGGGGCTGCGCGTCACGCTGACCATTGTCATCAGCACGCTGATCCTGGCAGCGGTGCATGTTTTTGCCATGCCGCTGCCGCCGGCCGCCTATTCCATCGGCATCGTGCTGTCGATCCAGGGCGGGTTAACGGTGCGGGATATTTCCGCTGCCGACCAGTTGAAGACGCGGGCGATCGGTTGTCTTTTCGCGGTGGCGGCCATTGCCCTGGCAGCGGTGCTGGAGCCGTGGCGTATCGTTTCGGATGTGGCGTTTCTCGTCATTATCTTCGCCGCATCGCTGCTGCGGGCGTTCGGGACGCGTTGGGCGGCTGTCGGCATGTTTGCCTTCATGTCCTATTTCATCGGCGCCTACCTGCATCCGGCGATGGCGGATATTCCCTACGTGGCGCTCGGCGCCCTGACGGCCGCGGCGACAGCGCATGTGGTGCGTATCCATCTCCTGCCGGATGACTGGCGACGCGATTTCCTGCGCGCCATGGTGAGCGTGCTCGGCCGGGTCGATCATATCGTCTCGGCCCTGCTTGCCATTGCCGAAAAGGGCGAATGGACGGCGGAGGATCGGGCCGAACTGAACCGGCTGGAAGAGCGCCTGAAGGAGGCGGTGCTGATGGCCGATGGGCTGGTGCCGGTCAGCCGCACCGAGGCGCTGCCGGACGAGGACGATCCGGCGGCCGACATCGGCCTGCGGCTCTTCGACCTGCATCTTGCCGCCGAAAGCGCCATTGTGCTGAGCCGGCAGGGGTTGCCACGCCCGCTTCTGCTGCAGGCCCTGCTGAGCCGTGACGAACAGGCGGTCGAGCGGGAAGCTGCGGTCGAGGAGAAGGATGAGCGGCTTGCCGAAACGGTGCGTGCGCTTCTCTGGCTGCAGGCGGCGAGGGCGGCGGCGGTCTCGACGACAGCGAAAATTGAGGCAAGCGACTTTCACGGGCTTGCACAGCCGAAGACGGTGCCCGCGTCACCAGCTGCGAGACCGGAATGGTCGCTCGGCAATCCCGCCGTACGCACGGCGCTGCAGATCACCCTTGCTTCGGGGATCGCCATGATCTTCGGATTGATGCTGTCGCGTGATCGCTGGTTCTGGGCGGTGCTTTCGGCCTTTCTCGTCTTCACCAACACCAATTCACGTGGCGATACGGCGATCAAGGCGGCGCAACGCTCCGGCGGCACGCTGCTCGGCATAAGCTGCGGCATGGTGCTCGCCACGCTGCTCTCCGGTTTTCCGGGGGCTGCCATCCTCGTCGCCATTCTCTGCGTCTTCCTGGCGTTCTACTGGCTGCAGGTCTCGTATACGGCGATGACGTTTTTCGTCTCGATCGTCATCTGCCTCGTTTACGGTCTGACGGGCGCGCTGACCTTGGATTTGCTGCGGTTGCGCCTGGAGGAAACGCTGATCGGCACGCTGGCCGGCGCCGGTGTCGCCTTCCTGGTGTTTCCGACCCGCACGCAGTCGGCGCTCGACACAGCGCTGAACAAATGGTTCGACACGCTGCGCCAGCTGCTTGCCGCCGGCACCACGGGTGCCACCGGGGCCGAACTGATCGGCCTGTCGAAAAAGCTCGATGCCGCCTATCGCGACGTGGCGACGGCCGCACGGCCGCTCGGTGTTTCCTGGCAGATCGTCACCCGGCCGGGCCATATCCGCCAGACGCTGGCGATCCTGATGGCCTCGACCTACTGGGCTCGCGTCTTCGCCAGCCGTTTTGCCTTTGCCGGCGAGGAAGAGCGCGTAGCAGTTCAGCCGGCGATCGCGGCAACACGTGTTTGCCTGGAACGTGTTGCCACCAAAGGAACGGCAAGCTTCTTCATCAAACGCAAGGCGCCGCCGGCGGCCGGACGACACCTGCCGCTGTCACATCAGGGATCGAGGCTTGGTATCGAGATGCTCGGCGCCTCTCTGGATCGGTTGCATCCGGAGAGGTAAGGCTTGCCGAGCGCCGCAGAGGGCGATATTGCGGCATATCCACGTGATCTCAAGGAATTTTTGGCCAATGGCAGGCACCAACAGCGAACGCGAACTTCTGACCGGCGGACCGGCAATCGTTCTCGTCGAACCGCAACTCGGCGAAAATATCGGCATGGTGGCACGCGCCATGGCGAATTTCGGCCTGTCGGAATTGCGCCTCGTCAATCCGCGCGATGGCTGGCCGAGCGAGAAGGCGCGTTCCGCCGCCTCGAAGGCCGACCATGTGATCGACGGCGTGACGGTGTTCCAGACGTTGGAAGCGGCGATCGCCGACCTGAATTTCGTCTATGCCACGACGGCGCGCGAGCGCTACGGCTTCAAGCCGGTGCGCGCACCCGTCGTTGCTGTCACCACGCTGCGTGAACGTCATGTAACCGGCGAAAAGACCGGAATCCTGTTCGGCCGCGAACGCTGGGGCTTGACCAACGAGGAGGTGGCGCTGGCCGACGAAATCGTCACTTTTCCGGTCAATCCGGCCTTCGCCTCGCTGAACATCGCCCAGGCGGTGCTGCTGATGTCCTACGAATGGATGAAGTCCGGCATGGAAGATCTCGGCGAAACGCCGTTCCAGCCGGTCGAGCAGCGCCCGGCGACCAAGGAAGAGCTGTTCGGCCTTTTCGATCATGTCGAAGAGGCGCTGGATGCGCGCGGCTATTTCCGTCCCGCCGCCAAAAAGCCGAAAATGATCGACAACTTGCGGGCTGCTCTCTCCCGGCGGGCCTTCTCCGCCCAGGAAATCAACATTTTTCGCGGCGTGATCTCTTCGCTCGACCGGTTTTCGCGGCAATCGCCGCGCGGAGCGGGAGCGCCGCAGGCAGGGGACAAGGATGGTGACGACGGCCACGAAGACGCTTGAGCTGAAACCTGTCCTCGTTTTCGATTCCGGGATTGGCGGCCTGACGGTTCTGCGCGAAGCCCGTGTGCTGATGCCGGAGCGCAGTTTTGTCTATGTCGCTGACGATGCCGGTTTTCCTTATGGCGGCTGGGAGGAAGATGCGTTGCGCGCGCATATCCTCGCTCTATTTGCCCGGCTATTGAAAGAGCACGATCCGGAAATCTGCATCATCGCCTGCAACACCGCCTTCACGCTGGTCGGTTCCGACCTGCGCGCCGCCTTTCCGGACATGACCTTCGTCGGCACGGTGCCGGCGATCAAGCCAGCCGCCGAGCGAACCCGTTCCGGCCTGGTCTCGGTGCTTGCCACGCCGGGCACGGTCAAGCGTGCCTATACCCGCGACCTCATCCAGTCCTTCGCCACCCAATGCCATGTGCGCCTTGTCGGCTCGCAGAATCTCGCACGCATGGCGGAAGCCTATATCCGCGGAGAGGCGGTCGCCGACGCCGATGTGCTCTCCGAAATCGAACCGTGCTTTCTGAAAAGCGATGGCAGGAAAACCGATATCGTCGTGCTTGCCTGCACGCATTATCCGTTCATGGCCAATGTCTTTCGCCGCCTCGCGCCCTGGCCCGTGGACTGGCTGGACCCCGCCGAGGCCATCGCCCGGCAGGCGCGCCGCAAGGTGCCGCTGATCGAGAACGCCGAACATCCCGATGGTTTCGATCTCGCGGTCTTCACCTCGGGAAATCCCGATTTCTCCACGCGCCGGCTGATGCAAGGTTTTGGATTGCGGGTCTGACCCTGCCAACAGCATGAAAGCGAGACGGCCCCTCAAGCCATTTGAGGAGCCGTTTGGCAAGCGGGTAAGGTGGCCGCTGCTTACCGAAGGAACTCGTCGATGCGGCGCAGCGTGACGCGGCGGTTGCGCCATTCCTCGCGTTCGGTCCGCACCAGCAGGTACTCCTCGCCGTAGCCGACGGTTTCCAGCGCGCGTTCGGGAATGCCGAATTCTTCGACCAGCGCCCATTTCAGCGATTCGGCCCGGTCCTCAGACAGAATCTGGTTGGAGCCGGCAGAGCCGACAGCATCGGTATGACCCTCGATCAGGAAACGGGCGCCGCGCCGGCGGCGAGTGATGCGCTGCAATGCGTTGGCGATGACCCGCACCTTGCGAAATTCCGAGCGAGGGATCTGCGACGAGCCGAACTCGAAATTGATCGACTGGATATCGATCGACGGTGCGCGGTCACGCAGTTCGCGATGGCGCTTGAATTCGCGGATGGTCACGCGCTCTTCCGGCCGCACGCGGCGGCTGGGGGCTGCATCGAGGCGGCGGATGATGGCGTCTTCGGACGGCGTTTCCTGGGCAAAGGCCATGCCGGGCGTAACGGCGAGGGCGGCAAGCCCGGTCAGGAAGAAGCGGCGGTTCATGGTGTCGGTCCCTCTCTATCTGCTGAGGGCTGTACTCTCGCATCTCGAAGCTGAAGAGCCGATGAACCGGATGTTCATACCCCGGCCATCAAGGTAAACCGCCGTTTACATTTGCCGCGCGAAGGCAAGCAGTTCCGCATCGCTGAGCGGCAGGATGCTGCCGCTGCTGGTGGATACCGGCGAGAAGCCGAACATCTGGTAAAGCTGCAGGGCACGCGGGTGATCGAGATTGTTGGTGGTCGTCACCACCTTGTTCGGGCTGGCCTGCCAGGCGGAATACAGTGCCTGCAACAGGAACCATTTGCCGATGCCAAGCCCGAGCGCATGTTCCATCAGGCCGAAATGAATCAACTCGACGGTGTTTTCATCGCTGTTGAGCAATTCGAAAAAGCCAGCCGGTGCGCCATTGACGTAGAGCACGGTGATGCTGTTGGCCTGGGAGTGGATCGTTGCCGCCAGTTCCTCGTCGTTCATCCGCAGCCGGTCGACCCAATGCCAGCGCGCGCCCACTTGGCGGTAGAGGTAGCGATAGAAGGCGAGCGGAATCTCCGGCGCGCGCATGATGGCTGTCTGGATATTGACCGGCACCGGCAGGCTTGCCTTCGGCGGTGCCGTCATTTCCAGGCGGGTGATGTGTACGGGGAGCGCTATTGGCTTCTTGGCCGCCATGTCATTCCTTACCCGTTACCACGGCAGTATCCTCCCGGCTGCCCCATTCGGACCACGAGCCGTCATACAGCTTGTTGTCGGTATGATCCAGCGATTCCAGCGCCAGCGTGATGATCGCGGCGGTGATGCCGGAACCGCAAGTCGTCACGACCGGATTTGACAGGTCGATACCGGCTTCCTTGATGATCTGGCGCAATTCAGGCAGCGATTTGAAACGCCCCTTGTCGGAAAAGACGCCCGAAGGAAGGTTTTTGGCGCCCGGCATGTGGCCGGAGCGCATGCCGGCGCGGGGTTCCGGTTCGCTGCCGGCAAAGCGGCCGGCGCTACGGGCATCGGCCACCTGCATGGAGCCTTCGGCGACGATCTCCTCCATGGCCTCGAAGGAGACGACGCGGTCGGCGTCGAAATTCACCGCGAAGGTCACCGGCTCAGGGCTGGGCACATCCGTCTCCAGCGGCCGGCCTTCCGCCTTCCAGCCGTCAAGGCCGCCATCGAGCACGTAGACATTCTTTGCGCCCATGATGCGGAACAGCCACCAGACGCGCGGCGAAGCGAAGATGCCCGGACCATCGTAAATGACGATACGATCGGTTTCGCGAATGCCGAGCCTGCCGACTTCGGCGGCAAATTCCCGCGCCGAGGGCACGGTGTGCGGCAAGGGCACCGAGTGATCAGCGATCTTGTCCTGGTCGAAGCGGATGGCGCCTGGAATGTGGCCGGCGGCATACTCTGCATCGGCATTGCGGTTCTGCGCCGGCAGGTAGAAGGAGGCGTCGAGGACACGCAGGTCCGGGCTGCCGAGTTCCGCCTGCAGCCAGTCGGCCGAAACGACGAAACGGCTCTTGGTCTCGCTCATGGAATTCTCCTCGTCTATCAGGCGTTGTCGCCGGGCGTTCCGAAACGGATGCGGAACCGGCGGTTCTCCTTGCCCTTTTTCTCGATCTTCGAGATGTAGATCGCTCCGACCTCCTGGGTTTCGGAGACATGCGTGCCACCGCAGGGCTGGCTGTCGATGGCGGAATTTTCGCCGATGCAGACGAGGCTGACACGGCCGAGCCCGACCGGCGGGCGAACGTTCTTCGACTTGACGATGCCCGGATTGGCGGCCAGTTCCTCGTCGGTGATCCATTGCAGATAGACGGGGTGGTTCTGGCTGACCAGTTCCATCATTTTTGCTGTCACTGCATCCTTGTCGGCCAATTCGCCCATGTCGATGTCGACGCGGCTTTCATCTTCTCCCACGGCAGCGCCGGTGATCGGGTAGGGGCAAACGACGGAGAGCAGGTGGCAGGCGGTGTGCATGCGCATCAGCTTGTAGCGGCGCGGCCAGTCGATATGCAGCACCAGCTTTTCGCCGACGAGCGGTGCCGCTTCGCCTTCGAGCGGCACGTGGATGATGATGTCTTTCGTTGCGCCGGTCTTTGTCTGGCCAAGCGCTATCTTCGAGCCGTCGGCCCGTTCGAGAAATCCCGTATCGCCCGGCTGGCCGCCCGAGGTGGCATAGAAGCAGGTCTGATCCAGCTCTATCCCGCCATCTTCATGGACGGCCGTTACCACCGCTTCGCAGGTCGACAGGTAAAAATCATCTCGAAACAGGGCATTGACGGGCATGGGATCACTTATGCGGATTCGTAAGGGACGGAAATATCCGGCGTCCTCGCCATCCAGGCCGGAATTGGCAGGCCCTTGGAGGTCAGGAAATCGGGGTTGAAAAGCTTTGACTGGTATCGATTGCCATAGTCGCAGAGGATGGTGACGATCGTGTGGCCCGGTCCGAGGTCGCGGGCAAGCCGGATGGCGCCGGCGATGTTGATGCCGGTCGAGCCGCCGAGGCAGAGGCCTTCCTTCTCGGTGAGGTCGAAGATCAGCGGCAGCGCTTCCGCATCGGGAATGTTGTAGGAAAAGTCGGGCGTAAAACCGTCGAGATTGGCGGTGATGCGGCCCTGGCCGATGCCTTCGGTGATCGACGAGCCTTCGCTCTTCAACGCGCCGTTCTTGTAGAATTCGTAAAGGGCCGCACCGTCCGGATCGGCAATCGCGATCTTCACCTTGTCGGAAAATGCGCGAAGGCCGGCCGCGACGCCGGCAAGCGTGCCGCCGGAACCGACGGCGCAGACGAAACCATCGACCTTGCCGTCGGTATCCTTCCAGATTTCCGGCGCCGTGGTTTCGACATGCGCCTGGCGATTGGCAACGTTATCGAACTGGTTGGCCCAGATGGCACCGTTCGGCTCCGTCTTTGCCAGCTGTTCGGCAAGCCGGCCGGACACTTTTACGTAATTGTTGGGGTTCTTGTAGGGCACGGCCGGCACTTCGACCAGCTCGGCGCCGAGCAGGCGCAACGCGTCCTTCTTTTCCTGGCTCTGGGTTTCCGGGATGACGATGACGGTGCGATACCCGAGCGCCTTGGCGACGAGCGTCAGGCCGATGCCGGTGTTGCCGGCGGTGCCCTCGACGATAACGCCGCCGGGCTTCAAGAGGCCCTTCTTTTCGGCATCGCGGATGATGAAGAGGGCGGCACGATCCTTCACCGACTGGCCGGGATTGAGGAATTCGGCCTTGCCGAGAATGGTGCAGCCGGTGGCTTCGGAGGCTCCCTTGAGGCGGATCAGCGGCGTGTTGCCGATTGCTTCCAGTACGGAGGGATGAAACGCCATGGAGTCGTGCCTTTTCGTTTGACAATAAGAATAGGTGCCGTCTTTTCGGTTCACAAGGACGGTATGGCAAGAAAATCTGTTTCGCTGAGTGGCGACCCACGGCAAAATTTGTCTTGAGCAGACGAATCCGGCTTCCATGTGCCGGTGACGCTCGCGTGATCGGCCTGCAGGAGGCGCGTTTTGATCGTTTGTTCCTGCCGAGCGGCGGGTGTTCAGGGGGCGCGGAGGGCTCGTCAATGCGGCCCGTGCCGGATGGCGTTCTTGCGGCTTTCTATGAAGTGCCGCATTTCTTTGTCGGCTTCCTTTTCGGAAAGGCTTGGCCGGGTATCTTCCATCGAGGTGCGCAGGCGGCGGCCGATACTGTCGGCCTCCCGCATTTCCTTCATGCGCCGGCGCTGCCACAGCCGCACCGCGTCCTCGAGCGCTTCCTCCGTCGTGGCAAATTCGCCGCTCTCCACACAGGCGTGCAGGGCTTGCCACGTTTCCGGCGTGACACTCACATGTCTTTCGGGCGTTTTCGGCATCGCAACCATCCTTCGCTGTTTGGTCAATGACGACAAAACCTGCTCCGGAGGGTCCGGAGCGGATTATGCTTTGGTAAACACCACCTGCCGCACATCAATGTTGCGGGCGCGGAATCCGGCTTCGCAATAGTAGAAATAGAACTCCCAGAGTCGACGGAAACGCTCGTCGAAGCCAAGCGGTTTCAGCCGGTCCCAGACAGACCAGAATCGCTCGCGCCATTCCCCGAGGGTTCGGGCATAATCGAGGCCGAAGCCGAAGTCCTTGGTCAGCGCCAGATCCGCCTTGCGACCGAGTTCGGCCAGGTGGTCCGGAGTGGGCAGCATGCCGCCCGGAAAGACGTAGCGCTGGATGAAATCGGGATTGTCGCGATATTCCTTGTAGGATTCCGGCTTGATGGTGATGATCTGCAGCCCCGCCTTGCCGCCGGGCTTCAGGCATTGCTTGAGTTTGTCGAAGTAGGTCGGCCAGTATTTTTCGCCAACGGCTTCGAACATCTCGATAGAGACGATTCGGTCGTAGAGGCCGGTCTCGTCGCGATAATCCTGGAATTTCAGGTCGACCTTTTCCGACAGGCCGGCTCTTGCAATGCGCTCCTGCGCATATTTCAGCTGTTCGCGGCTGATAGTCAGCCCAGTCACCTTGCAGCCGATCTCGGAGGCGGCGAATTCGGCAAAACCGCCCCAGCCGCAGCCGATTTCCAGCACGTGATCGCCGGAGCGAATGCCGGCGGCTTCCGCAAGAGCGCGATATTTCGCCGTCTGTGCCGAGCGCAGGTCGTTGGCGCCTGTCGAATAGATCGCCGAGGAATAGGTCATCGTCGGATCGAGCCATTCCTTGTAGAAATCGTTGCCGAGGTCGTAATGGGCGGAAATGTTGCGCTTCGAGCCGGTCTTCGTATTGGCGTTGCGCCAGTGGCGGAAACGCTCGACCAGCCGCAACAGGCCGCGGGCGCCATTGGGAATGTTCGAACCGACCTTGTCGTTGACCAGGAACAGTTCCATGAACGCACCGGCATCCGGGCTGTCCCAGTCGCCGTCCATATAGCTTTCGGCAACGCCGATGGTGCCGCCGGTGAGCGCCCGTTGCGGCAGGTTCCAGTTGTTGAGGCGAATGGCGGCGGCGGGGCCTTGCTTCTTGCCCTTGACCAGCAGGCTGCGACCGTCCGGCAGGTTCAGGGCAAGCGAGCCGTATTCGAGATGGGCCAGCCCGCGCAGGATGATCTGCGCCTTCGCCGGCAAGCCCCAGAGGGCGCGCGAGATATTTTCGGCCGAAAGGTGTTCGGCATTCCGGAAAAGCATGTCCCAGACGGGTGTGTTCTTCATCGAACGGTCTCCAGCAATCATCGCCTGTGCATGACCGGGCTGCGATGGTGCAATGCCTTGGTGCCGTCACCTCCCGGACATAATTTCGCCAACTTAACCTCGGTTTGCCGCATCGACAAACGAAGAATCGCATCCGGCTTGCTGTTTTCGCCGTGAGGGAAGGCGAGAAACCTCGGTGCCCCTTTATCCACAGGCCTCAAAGCGTCCGATGAAGGCCGGCGACAGAGTTGAAGGAGCGCAAAGCTCCACCTTCCGAAAACCTTGCGGCAAGCAGCGGGTTTTCAACATCGGTTTCCGGAAGGTGCCATCGGATCTCCTCCCCGAATGGCGTCACACTGAGATGATAGCGCAGGTTCCTGTCGATGAAAGGCAAGGCGTGGAAATTTTTTTCCTGACGGTATCCGGCCTGATCGAAAGGGCAAGCGTCGGGGCGGACGCCGTCAGGATTTTTCCTTGAGTGCGCCGTAGGCGGCAAGCGCGACTGTGCGCGCCTTGCCATGGTCGACGATCGGTCGGGGGTAGGTTTCCCCAAGCGTGATGCCGGCTTTTTCCAGTGCCTTTGCCGGGGATTCAGAGGGCCGATGGATGTATTTGTTGTCCAACCCGGCGATCTCCGGCACGAATTGCCGGACATAATTGCCCTCGGGATCGAATTTTTCGCCCTGCAGCGTCGGGTTGAAGATGCGGAAGAAGGGCGAGGCATCGGCGCCGGTACCGGCGACCCATTGCCAGTTGGCGCCGTTGGAGGCCGGATCGGCATCGACCAGCGTCTCGCGGAACCAGCGCTCGCCTTCGCGCCAGTCGATCATCAGGTCCTTGACGAGGAAGGAGGCGGTGATCATCCGCACGCGATTGTGCATGAAACCGTGGCGCCAGAGCTGCCGCATGCCGGCATCGACGATCGGATAGCCGGTGTTGCCCTCGGTCCAGCGGCGGAAGGTTTTTTCATTGGAATGCCAGCGCAGGTCGTCGAAGCGGTTGTTCCAGTTCTTGTCGGCAAGCTCGGGGAAGTGGAACAGCAGATGGTAGCAGAATTCACGCCAGGCAAGCTCCTTGCGAAACCGCACCAGATCGCCGCTGGAGACCTTCAGTCCGCGCGTGGCGTGCCAGATGCGATAGGGCGATATTTCACCCAGTGCGAGATGGGGCGAGAGGAGCGACGTCGCCGGTTTGGCCGGGAAATCCCGGCCGGTTTCATAGCCATCGAGCCCGTCTTCCAGGAAGGTTTCGAGTTTTTCGAGGGCTGCGGCTTCGCCGGGCGTCCAGACTTCAGAAAAGGCCGATGCCCAGTCGGGCTTGCGCGGCAACAGGCCGAGGCTTTCCAGTTTTTCGGAGGGTGGCCAGGTGGAAGGTGCTGCGAGGTTGGCCGGCGCCTCCACCGGCTCGCGTGGTTCTCCGCTGCGCTCCAGCGTTTTCCAGAATGGCGTGTAGACGCGGTAAGGCCCGCCGCTTCCCGTCAGCAGTCGGGCAGGATCGTGCAACAATTGGCCGGCGTGGCTTTCCGTCTCGATGCCGTCGTCGGCAAGCGCTGCCGAGACAGCCTTGTCGATGGTCGCGCCGGGCGGATCGTAGCGGCGGTTGCAAACGAGCTTTCGGGCACCCGTCTGCCGGCAAAGGTCCTGTAGTTGCGGCAACGCTTCGCCCTGGCGGATGACCAGACGGCTGCCCAGCGCCTGCAACCTGTCGCCGAGCGCCGCCAGGGAATGATGCAGCCACCAGTCCTGCGCCGCTCCCAGCGATCCTGACCGCCTGTCGTTGGGATCCAGTATGTAGACCGGAACGATCGGGCGGCCGGAACGCGCCGCGGCGATTAGGGCAAGATTGTCATCGAGCCTGAGATCCTTGCGGAACCACAGGAGGGCGGCGGAAGGAGCCTGCGCGGACACTGAAAGACCTCGATTGTTATTGGAAGGCGCTCCGGTCAGCGAAGCACGCGCAGGGGCATCGGAGAAATCTCATCACCGGACGCGGCGATCGGCCGTTTCTGATCGGCGCGGCAAGGGGCTGGAACAGCTGCCTGACCTGGATAGGATCAGCGAAAAATCGCCAGGCGTCGGGCATTGGCGAGCAGTTCTGCCCGCGTCGCAAAGCCGCCGAACAAGGCGACCAGGCGCTCCTCTTCATCTTTTTCGAGACGATGGCGCTTGGAGAAATCCCTGACGCTCAAAACTTCCTGCAGGCCGGACTTTTGCACCTGCTCCGCTTCCACATGCTTCATGAAAAGCCCCATAAAAACAAGTATTCACCCGGAATGTCCAAAGGTAACGCCGGCTTGGTAAAATTGTTCCAAACAAATTAAACAACGTGGATGAGTTTTATTGATTTTTTTAAATCGGTCACAACATGACGCCTGCCGGCCAAACGGCCAGCAGGCGATTCCGAAGTGTCAGGCCGCTTCCGGCGCTCTGCCCTTGGCGCGCATCAGAATGTCGAGATCGACACTGGATGGACCGAATTTTGCAAAGAGCGTTTGCGCTTCTTCCGCGGCCAATCCGTATTTTTCCATGAATTGTTCGATCGTATAGGCGGCCCCGCGAATCTGCTTCGGAGTCATCTCTGCTTCCTTTCATTTTTATTCAAAGGATAGCTGAGATCTAGGGCATCTGCGCCGGAGGGAAAGGTGGGCGGTAAACAAGCCGGGGCAGGCATGCTTCGCCCGCCCACCAGCCCCACCGGCAACCTCAGCTGAAAAAGCCCGCAATGAAATAGAAACCGGCCGAAATCAATGCTGCGGCAGGCAGGGTGACAACCCAGGCGATGACGATGTTGCTGGCAAGACCCCAGCGCACGGCGGTGACGCGGCGGGCAGCACCGACGCCGATGATCGCGCCTGTGATGGTGTGGGTGGTCGAGACCGGGATGCCGAGCCAGGTGGCGCCGAAGAGCGTCAGCGCCCCGCCGGTTTCGGCGCAAAAACCCTGCATCGGGTTGAGCCGCGTGATCTTCGAGCCCATCGTGTGGACGATACGCCAGCCGCCGAACAGCGTGCCGAGCGCCATGGCCGACTGGCAGGTGATGACCACCCAGAAAGGCACGTAAAAACTCTCGCCAAGATAGCCTTGCGAAAACAGGAGCACGGCGATGATGCCCATGGTCTTCTGCGCGTCGTTGCCCCCGTGTCCGAGCGAATAAAGCGAGGCGGAAACGAACTGCATGACGCGGAAGGTCTTATCGACCGCAAACGGCGTCTGCCGTACGAAGATCCACGACACGGCAAGAACCAGCACCAGTGCCAGGAAGAAACCGATTGCCGGCGACATGAAGATCGCCGCGCCGGTTTTCAGAAGGCCGCCCCAGACGATCGACGAAAAGCCCACCTTGGCAAGTCCGGCACCGACCAGCCCGCCGATCAGCGCATGCGACGAACTGGAGGGAATGCCGAAGATCCAGGTGATGATGTTCCAGAGGATGGCGCCCATCAGCGCGGCAAAAATCACCTGCGGCGAAACGATGTTGGGATCGATGATGCCGGTACCGAGCGTTTCGGCCACATGCAGGCCGAAGAACATGAAAGCGATGAAATTGAAGAAGGCCGCCCAGGCGACGGCATATTGCGGCCGAAGCACGCGGGTGGAAACGATGGTGGCGATGGAATTCGCCGCATCGTGCAGGCCGTTGAGGAAATCGAAGAACAGCGCGATGCCGATCAGGCCCGCGAGCAGCGGAAAGGCAAGGGAGGCTTCCATCAGACGTTCTCGATCACGATGCCGCTGATCTCGTTGGCGACGTCCTCGAAGCGGTCGACGACCTTTTCCAGCTCGGCGTAGATTTCGCTGCCGATCATGTAGGCCATGGCGTTGCCGGCCACCCCGTGGCGCTGGAAGAGATCACGCAGCCCCTGGTCGTAGAGCTCGTCGGAGCGGCCCTCGACGCGGGTCACTTCTTCGGCGATGCTTGAAAGCCGCTGGGCATTGGTACCGACCTTGTTGAGCAACGGGATGGCCTCGGCGACGAGATGCGCTGCCTCGACGACGGCCTTGCCCATCTCCTGCATGCCGGGATCGAAGCTGGTCTGCTGATAGAGGCGGATGGTCTTTACCGTCTTGTGCATCATGTCGATGGCGTCGTCCATCGATTGGATCAGATCCTTGATGTCGCCGCGGTCGAACGGTGTGATGAAGCTGCGGCGCACGGCGAGCAACACCTCGCGGGTGATGTCGTCGGCTTCGTTTTCCAGAGCAACGATGCGTTTGCAGTTGCCTTCGATGTCGTTGCCGGAGAGCAGGGCGTTCAACGCCTCGGCAGCGCCGACCACGGTCCGTGAATGCTGCTCGAACATGTCGAAGAAGCGATCTTCGCGCGGCAGCAGTTTCCGGAACAGTGAGAGCATATGGGACTTCCTTGATGTCGCTGACAGTGTCATAAAACTGTCATAAAAGACAAACGCAGCGAAAGGAACCGCTGTAACCTCAAAAGGTTCTCCTGAGTCGCGCGAAGAGCGCGATCTCCACAGCCCAACGATCTTCGAGGAGCGTGCCATGACATCGGCGATCGTCATGATCAATCTGTTCGGAGCGGTCGCCCTGCTTCTGTTCGGCTTGCGCCAGGTGAAGGACGGCGTGACGCAGGCTTTTGGCCTGCGCCTGAGGACCGGTTTGGCGCGGGGCACCAACGGCAGTTTCCGTTCGTTCGTTTCCGGCCTGCTGGCGACGCTTGCCTTGCAGAGTTCGACGGCAACGGCGCTGATCGCCTCCTCCTTCGTCGAGCGGCGGCTGATCGAGCCGCGCATGGCGCAGGTGGTGCTGCTCGGCGCCAATGTCGGCACGGCAATCACCGCCTGGATCGTGGCAACGGGAATCGAGTGGCTGTCGCCGCTGCTGATCATCACTGGTTTCATTCTTTTCCGCAGCGGCTCACCCTCCCGGCAAGGCGTCGGCAACGCGTTGATCGGCATCGGCCTGATGTTGCTTTCCCTGCATCTGCTCGGCATGGCGACCGAACCCATGCGCGAATCGGCCGCGCTTGTCGCCTTCATCCGCCTGCTGGAAGATGCATGGCCTGTCGCCCTGCTGCTATCGGCCGGCATTGCCTGCGCCTCTTCGTCGAGCCTGGCGATGGTGGTGCTGATCCTGTCGATCGCGGCAACCGGCGTGCTGTCACCGGGGCTCGTCATTGCACTGGTGCTGGGCGCCAATCTGGGCGGCGCCGTTTCGCCGGTGCTGGCGACGCTCTCGAGCGCCCCGGCCGTGCGCCGGCTGATGGTCGGCAACCTGTTCGTCCGGGCGCTCGGCTGCGCGCTCGTGCTGCCTTTCGCCGCTTATGAGGGCCGGTTGCTGGCGTCGCTGCCGCTGTCGGTGTCCCACCTGCCGGTCGATGCGCACCTGATCTTCAACATCGTGCTGGCCGTTGTCGCCTTGCCGTTCTCGCGCCTGCTCTCCGTCGGCATGTTGCGGCTGATTCCCGACAAGGACGCCGAACCGGATGGGCCGCGCTTCCTCGACAAGGAGGAACTTGCGACGCCCGTCGTCGCCCTGACCAGCGCGACACGCGAAGTCCTAGGCGTCGGCGACCTGATCGAACGCATGCTCACCAATGCCGCCGATGCGTTCCAGAAAAACGATCTTGCGCGCCTCAAGGACATTCCGACGCTGGAAAAACAGGTGGACCGGCTGCAGCAGGAGGTGAAAATCTATCTCTCCAGCCTTGGGCGCCGCAGCCTGGAAGAGGAGCACAGCCGCCGCTCCATCGTCATCATCGATTATGCCATCAACCTCGAGCATATCGGTGACATCATCGAAAAGGGCTTGTCGGAAGAGGTGAGCAAGAAGATCAGCAAGGGTCTGCGCTTTTCCGAAGACGGTTTCGAGGAACTGCTCGGTCTCTTCAACCTGACGATCGAGAACCTGCGCATTGCGCAGACCATTTTCGTCACCCGCGATTTCACCTTGGCGAAGCGGCTGATGGAGGTGAAGGTGGAGGTCCGCCGGCTGGAAAAGATTTCATCCGAACGCCACCTGCAGCGCCTGCGGGACGACAAGCCGGAAAGTTTTCAGACCAGCTCGCTGCATCTGGATATCCTGCGCGACCTGAAGCGTATCAACGCCCACATCGTCTCCGTCGCCCATCCGATCCTCGACGAAAGCGGCCTGCTGATCGAAAGCCGCCTGCAATCGCGGGCTTCGTAATCCCCGAGCCGGGTTGAAACGCCGTCAGTCCAGCCGGCCGGTGAACACGTAGCCGACGCCGCGAACGGCCTTGATGAATTGCGGCCGTTTCGGGTCTGTCTCGATCTTGCGGCGCAGCCGGACGATCTGCGCATCGATCGTGCGGTCGAAGGCTTCCAGATTGCGTCCGCGCGTCATGTCCATCAGTGTCTCGCGGGTCAGCACGCGGCCGGCATGGCGCAGGAAGGCGACGAGCATATCGAATTCGCCTGTGGTCAGTTCCACCTCGTTGCCCTCAGGGTCGAGAAGCTGGCGACGCACGACATTGAGCTTCCAGTCCTCGAAGCCGATGATTTCTTCCGTCGGCGGCTCGGGGAACGAGGCGGCGGGTCGGCGGCGGCGCAGGATCGATTTCAACCGTGCATGCACCTCGCGCAGATGAAACGGTTTGGAAATATAGTCGTCGGCGCCGACTTCCAGGCCGACGATCCTATCGACGACGTCGTCGCGGCCAGTCAGCATCATGATCGGCACGTCGGATTGCATCCGGATCTCGCGGGCGAGATCCAGCCCGTCCTGCCCGCCGGGCAGCACCAGATCGAGCAGGATGACGTCGAAGCTCCGCAGGCGGAGATGATCGCGCATCTCCGTTCCATCTGCCGCGCCGGTGACGGCATATCCTTCGTCCTGAAAATAGGTGGTCAGGAGCTGGCGGATCCGCGGATCGTCATCGACCACAAGAAGATGTGCATCGTGGCGGGGGGGAACGGACATATCACAACCTGGCGGGCCGGCCGGAAACCGGTTTGTTACAAACTGTTACACGATCGCACCGTGTCTAACACGCGGCTCATTCGCGTGTCACCTGCATATTGTCAATTATCCGCATCGATAACGCGGAGACACATCATGCTGCAGGCACGCTCGATTCATCTGGTCGTGGACAATCGCGACGGCGTTGCGCTCGGTGTCCAGCTGGCGAATCTGAGTGATCTTTTCGTCCGGCAGCCCGTCGAGCAGCTTTCCGCCGGCCAGGCGCTGTTCTTCGAAGGCGATGCCGCCAAGCATCTGTTCCGGGTGGTCTCGGGCACGATCCGGATTTTCAAGATCATCTCCGATGGCCGCCGCGTCATCACCCGTTTCCTGCATGCCGGCGACATTGTCGGTGTCTCCCTCAAGGATCTTTATCTCAACAGCGCCGATGCGGTCGGTGACGTCTGTGTTCAGCGCCTGTCGCGCAAGGCGCTGGAGCAGGAACTGGTCCGCACACCGGAGCTGGGACCGGAAATGTTTGCGCGGATGTGCGACGAGATGGCGGCGGCACAGGACCAGATGGTGCTGTTGTCGCGCAAGAATGCGGAAGAGCGGATCTGTACGTTCCTGAGGGCGGAGATGCGCCGGGTTGCGGCGGGTGGCGAAATCGTCGCCGTGCTCGAACTGCCGATGACACGGCTGGACGTCGCCGACTATCTCGGGCTGACGATCGAAACGGTATCGCGAACGCTGACCAAGCTGGTCAACAAGGGCATCCTGGCGGTTTCCGGCCGACACGTGGTGCGCATTATCCGGCAGGCAGGCCTTGCGCAGCTCTGCGGAGACGACGATGAATATGCCGGCGAGCGCAATCTCGTCGCTTGCTGGGCGCGGCAGCACCACTGAGACTGCCAGCATCGAAGGTAGAATGAAAGACGCGACGAAGACCAAACTCGCCACGGAGGCGGGGCTTGATGAAATTGCCCGGCTTCTCGATGAGGCGAACCTGATTTTTCATGGCCTTTCCGGCGTCATCAGCCGCTGGACGGCCGGCAGCGAACAGCTTTACGGCTGGTCCCGGCAGGAGGCGATCGGCAAGGTCGTCCATGAATTGCTGGAGACGACCTTTCCCATGCCGTTGGACGATATTCGCGAGGAGGTTCGCCGCAGCGGCGCCTGGCAGGGCGAGGTCGTTCACCGCCGCAAGGATGGAACGATCGTCTTCGTCGCCAGCCGCTGGGTGCTGACCCAGCCTTCCACCGCTTCGGAACCGGTGATCATCCAGAGCAACAACGACGTGACCGACATGAAGAGAGCACAAAACGATCTGGCCGAAAGGGAGGCGCATCTTCGCTCCATTCTCGACACCGTGCCCGAATCGATGGTGGTCATCGACGATATCGGCACGATTTCCTCCTTCAGCGCGGCGGCGGAACGGCTGTTCGGGTATCGGGCGGAGGAAGTTTGCGGCAAAAATGTCCGCATGCTCATGCCGTCGCCGGACCAGGAGGCGCATGACGGTTACATTTCCCGCTATCTGCACACCGGCGAGCGGCGAATCATCGGATACGGCCGGGTGGTGACGGGGCAGCGCAAGGATGGCTCGCATTTTCCCATGGAGCTTTCCGTCGGCGAGGCGATCGCCAGCGGCAAGCGCATCTTCACCGGCTTCATCCGCGACCTGACCAGCCGCCACAAGATCGAGGAAGAACTGCGCCAGTCGCAGAAGATGGAGGCGATCGGCCAGCTGACCGGCGGCCTCGCGCATGATTTCAACAATCTGCTCACCGTCATCAGCGGCAATCTCGAAATGATCGAGATGAAGCTGCGCGACGAAAAGCTGCGTCCCCTGTTGCAGGAGGCGCAAAGCGCTGCCGAGGACGGCGCCAAGCTGACGGGGCAGCTGCTCGCTTTCGGCCGGCGCCAGCCACTCAATCCGAAGCTGGTCGATGTCGGCCAGCTCGTTTCCGGATTTTCCGACCTGCTGCGGCGGTCCCTGGGCGAGGCGATCGAGTTTCGCACGATCATTACCGGTGCCGACAACGAGGCGCTGGTCGATGCATCGCAATTGCAGAATGCAATTCTGAATCTGGTGCTCAATGCCAGGGACGCCATGCCGCGCGGCGGCAGGCTGGCAGTGGAAATCACCGGCACGCGGCTGGATGCCGATTATGCCCAGATGTATCCGCAGGTTCGTACTGGCGATTATGTGCTGATCTCCGTCACGGATACCGGCAATGGTATGACGGAAGAAATCAAGCAACGCGCCTTCGAACCGTTTTTCACCACCAAGGGTGTCGGTTCGGGCACCGGCCTGGGCCTCAGCATGGTCTATGGTTTTGCCCGGCAGTCCGGCGGCCATGTGCAGATTTACAGCGAGATAGGGCAGGGCACCAGCGTCCGCATCTTCCTGCCGGCGGCGCAGAAGGCCGATGGAGCCGCCATCGCGACAGAGCCGCAATCGACGTTGCGCGCCAGCATGCCGGGCGGCTCGGAAAAAGTTCTGGTCGTCGAGGATGATGCACGCGTCCGCCGCGTTGCCGTGGCGCGGCTGAACGAACTCGGCTACGGCGTTGTCGAGGCGGAAAACGGTGCGGAAGCGCTCGACCGGCTTCAAGACCATTCCGATATCGCGCTCCTCTTTACAGACATCGTCATGCCGGGCGGCATGACCGGCGATGAACTTGCCAATCATGTGCGGCAGCTGAAACCGGCGATCAAAATCCTGTTCACCTCGGGTTACGCCGAACCGACGATTGCGGGGCGCGAGCTTGCCCAATCCGGAAGCTGGCTCAAGAAGCCTTACACTGCCCGCGAACTCGCTATGCGGCTGCGCGAAATCCTCGACTGAGATCATGGCAATTCGGTAGTTTTCTCTCTCTATTCGGTCGTACTTGCAATCTGAGGAGAGGGTGCCGCCTGCCTCCTTCTCCCCTTGGGGAGAAGGTCGCGGCAGCGGGATGAGGGGCACGAGGGAAAGTTCTGCCTTGTTTCACCCCCTCATCCGACCCTTCGGGCCCCTTCTCCCCAACGGGGAGAAGGGAAACTCGTCCCGTGCGGCATCGGGATAGAGGAAGCCACTGCGCCGCCCCATTTTCCCCCTCCGCAGCAATATAAACGGCAGGCTTTTCCGCCAACCGCCCCACTCTTGATCTAGGTCAAGGCTCTGACGCTTCCCGCGTGTCAGCAGAGGATTACCGGGGGTCTGTTTCACCGCGGACCCGCTCATCTCGCTTCGGGGGCGATATCAATGAATTATACGTTTTCAACCATAAGCTTGGCCGTCGCAGCCTTCCTGGCGCTTCTCGGCGCCGGAATGGCGCACGACAGCCTGTTTGCCGCCCACATGTGGGTGCTCTTTTTCGTGCTGGCCGGCAGCGCGATCGTCATGCTGGGGCGGGTCAAGTTCGCCCCGGCGGGCAAGGTTCTGCCGCAACCGCCGGTGTCCGAATATTTCGACGATGTCGTTCGCTACGGCGTCATCGCCACGGTCTTCTGGGGCGTTGTCGGTTTCCTCGTCGGGGTGGTGATTGCCCTGCAGCTCGCTTATCCCGACCTGAACTTCGCGCCTTATCTCAACTTCGGCCGCCTGCGGCCGTTGCACACCTCCGCCGTCGTCTTCGCCTTCGGCGGCAACGCGCTGATCGCCACGTCGTTTTATGTGGTGCAGCGCACCTGTCGGGCACGCCTGTTCGGCGGCAGCCTCGGCTGGTTCGTGTTTTGGGGCTACCAGCTGTTTATCGTCATGGCGGCCACCGGCTATCTGCTCGGCATCACCCAGAGCCGTGAATATGCCGAGCCGGAATGGTATGTCGATATCTGGCTGACCATCGTCTGGGTCGCTTATCTCATCGCCTTCCTCGGCACGATCCTGAAGCGCAAGGAGCCGCATATCTATGTGGCCAACTGGTTCTATCTCGGCTTCATCGTCACCATCGCCATGCTGCACGTCGTCAACAACCTGGCGGTACCGGTGTCGTTCCTCGGTTCGCGCAGCTATTCGTTGTTTTCGGGCGTGCAGGATGCGCTGACGCAGTGGTGGTACGGCCATAACGCCGTCGGCTTCTTCCTCACCGCCGGCTTCCTCGGCATGATGTATTATTTCGTGCCCAAGCAGGCCAATCGCCCGGTCTATTCCTACCGCCTGTCGATCATCCACTTCTGGGCGCTGATCTTCATGTACATTTGGGCCGGCCCGCACCACCTGCACTATACCGCGCTGCCCGACTGGGCCCAGACGCTCGGCATGGTGTTCTCGGTGATGTTGTGGATGCCCTCGTGGGGCGGCATGATCAACGGCCTGATGACGCTTTCGGGCGCTTGGGACAAGGTCCGCACCGACCCGATCATCCGCATGATGATCATGGCCATCGCCTTCTACGGCATGTCGACCTTCGAAGGCCCGGTCATGTCGATCAAGGCGGTCAACTCGCTCAGCCATTACACCGACTGGACCATCGGCCACGTGCATTCCGGCGCGCTCGGCTGGGTCGGCATGATCACCTTTGGTGCTGTCTACCATCTGGTGCCAAAACTCTGGGGCCGCGAACGGCTCTACAGCCTGCGCATGGTCAACTGGCACTTCTGGCTCGCCACGCTCGGCATCGTCGTCTACGCCGCCGTCATGTGGGTTGCCGGCATCCAGCAGGGCCTGATGTGGCGCGAATACGATAGCCAGGGATTCCTGGTCTATTCCTTCGCTGAAACCGTCGCCGCCATGTTCCCCTACTACCTGCTGCGCGCCGTCGGCGGTGCCCTGTTCCTCGCGGGTGGTCTGGTCATGGCCTGGAACGTCGCCATGACGATCCTCGGCTACCAGCGCGACGAAGCGCCGATGCCGGGCACCGTCCTCGCACAGCCTGCCGAATAAGGAGACATCCATGTCCATCCTCGACAAACACAAAATCCTCGAGCGCAACGCGACGCTTCTCCTGGTGGGCTCGCTGCTCGTGGTGTCCATTGGCGGCATCGTCGAAATCGCGCCGCTCTTCTACCTCCAGAACACCATCGAAAAGGTGGAGGGCATGCGGCCCTATTCGCCGCTGGAGCTTGCCGGACGCGACATCTACATCCGCGAAGGCTGCTACGCCTGCCATAGCCAGATGATCCGGCCGTTCCGCGACGAAGTGGAGCGTTACGGCCACTACTCGCTGGCGGCGGAGTCGATGTACGACCATCCGTTCCAGTGGGGATCGAAGCGCACCGGCCCGGATCTCGCCCGCGTCGGCGGCCGTTACTCCAACGAATGGCATGTGCAGCACCTGGTGCGGCCGCGCGACGTGGTGCCGGAATCGATGATGCCGGCTTATGCCTTCCTCAAGGAGACGGAACTCGAGATCAACGACGCGTCCGCTAATCTCAAGGCCAATCGGGCGGTCGGCGTGCCTTATTCCGACGACATGCTCGCCAGTGCCGATGCCGATATGAGGGCGCAGGCCGATCCGGAAGCCGATACCGCCGGACTGCTGGAGCGTTATCCCAAGGCCAAGATCGGCGATTTCGACGGCGATCCGAAGAAGCTGACGGAGATGGATGCGCTCGTCGCCTATCTGCAGATGCTCGGCACGCTGGTCGACTTCTCCACCTATGACGACGCAACCGGTTACCGCTGAGGAGGACGTCCGATGGAAACCTATACAGCGATGCGCCACTTCGCCGACAGCTGGGGCCTGCTCGCCATGGCGCTGTTTTTTGTCTGCACGGTGCTTTTCACGCTCCGTCCGGGTGCCCGCAAGGGCGCCCAGGAAGCCGCCGACATACCTTTGAAGGATGACTGAGAATGGCTGACAAACATGTTGACGAACTCAGCGGCGTCGAGACGACCGGCCACGAATGGGACGGCATCCGCGAGCTGAACAATCCGATGCCGCGCTGGTGGGTGTGGACCTTCTACGCCACCATCCTCTGGGCGGTCGGTTACGCGATCGCCTATCCCTCGATCCCGCTGATCACCGACACGACGAAGGGCTGGCTCGGTTATTCGAGCCGCGCGGAGTTCACCGCCGAGGTCGATAGCGCCGCGGTGACGCAGACCAAGTTCCTGGAGCAGATCGCCGCCAAGCCGGTGACGGAGATCGATGCCGATCCGACGCTTCGGACGTTTGCCATTGCCGGCGGCGCATCCGCCTTCAAGGTGAATTGCAGCACCTGTCACGGCTCGGGTGCGGCCGGCGGTCCCGGCTTCCCGAACCTCAACGACGACGACTGGCTCTGGGGTGGCAATCTCGACGCGATCTACCACACCATTGCCCATGGTATCCGCGACGATTCCGATGCCGATACGCATTTTTCGGAAATGCCGGCCTTTGCCGGCGTGCTGGAACCGGAGCAGATCCGCCAGACGGCGGCCTATGTCGTCAGTCTGACGGGTACGCCTTCCAATCCGGCACTGGCGGAGGCCGGCAAGCAGCTGTTCATCGACAACTGCGCCAGCTGCCACGGTGAAGACGCCAAGGGCAACCGCGAGATGGGCGCCCCCAACCTTGCCGACGCCATCTGGCTGAAGGGAAAAAGCGAGGAGGCGATCATCCGCCAGATCTCCGCTCCGAAGCACGGCGTCATGCCGGCCTGGACGGCGCGTCTGGGCGATACGACGGTGAAGCAGTTGGCGATCTTCGTCCACTCGCTCGGCGGTGGCGAGTAGGCTCAACCCTCTTCCGACAGCCGACGAATCTCCATACCGGCCGGGGCGCGAATGCCCCGGTCGTTTGTCAGGAAGATAGCGCATCCCAGGGCTTCGGCGGTGGCGACGTGGAGTGCGTCCAGCAGCTTCATCCCCATGGAGACGCCGATCTCCGCGGCCCGCTTGATAAGCTGGAGGGTGACGGGATGCAGTGAAACAAATGCCTGATCCTGCAACAGATCCAGATAGCTTTCCGCGCTGCCGCGATTGCCGAGGCGCAGAGCACCGCGAAGGCACTCGCCAACGGTCATTTCACTGGTGCAGAATGTGGCGTGCGCAGGAAGCGAGGCGATCGCATACCGCGCCTGAGTTTGGTAGCCTGGCTCTCCGTCTACAATGTATATGAAGACATTGCTGTCGAGGTAGACGCGCAACGGCGTGTCATTCGTCACCACGTGACTCTCGGACCTGTTGCATGATTTCAGCATCGGACAGGTTGGACGAATAGCGGGAAGCCCGCTCGAACATCTCGTTCAGGAAGGCCATTCGTCTCTCGATGGCAGCGCGGTCAGTCGCATATTCGGTGGCCGGCTCGGCGGGCAGGTGATCCTTCAGTGTTTCCACCACCACTTCGGCACGGGAATTGTGGGTGCGCGCCGAAATGGAGTCGATCCGCGACAAAAGGTCGTCCGTCAATTCGATTTCCAGCTTGTGCAGGCCCATGGCGATCTCCTGTTTGGCATCAAGATAATGCTCTTTCCGGATTTTCGCCAGCAAAACGGCGCAAGTGCGGACAGCACCAAGGGAACGACGCCCCGCAAGCGCCAGCCCGCGCGACATCCGGTAGACTGGCTGCGCCGGAGGATGTGCGCGGCATGGCGCCGCACTTGATTTAAGTCAAGGGCAGGAACCGCAGGGAGTGCGAAATAGGGGACAAAGGATGGGTCCCATGAATCTCTATACCGCCCCCGGCATCGACCAGAACGAGCCGTCCGTCGAACAGATCGACGTCAAGCCCGTCAATTCGCCGAAGCAACCGCGCCAACCGCTGTACGCCCCGCGCAAGAAGATCCATCCGAAGCGGGCGGAAGGGCGGTTCCGCCGCTTCAAGTGGATCATCATGGCGATCACGCTCGGCATCTATTACCTGCTGCCCTGGGTGCGATGGGACCGCGGCCCGCATGCGCCTGATCAGGCGATCCTCCTCGATCTGGGCGGTCGCCGCTTCTATTTCTTCTTCATCGAGATCTGGCCGCAGGAATTCTTCTACGTTGCCGGGTTGCTGGTAATGGCGGGCTTCGGGCTGTTCCTGGTGACGACCGCCGTCGGCCGCGCGTGGTGCGGCTACACCTGTCCGCAGACCGTCTGGGTCGATCTCTTTCTGGTGGTCGAGCGGGCGATCGAAGGTGACCGTAATGCGCGCATCAAGCTCGACGCCGCGCCCATGAGCCTTTCCAAATTCGGCAAGCGTGTTGCAAAGCATGCGACCTGGCTGCTGATCGGTGTCGCCACCGGCGGTGCCTGGATCTTCTATTTTGCCGACGCGCCGACACTCGCGGCCTCGTTCCTCCGCGGCGATGCCCTGCCGGTCGCTTATGCGACTGTCGCGACGTTGACGGCAACGACCTACGTGCTCGGCGGGCTGATGCGCGAACAGGTCTGTACCTACATGTGTCCCTGGCCGCGCATCCAGGCGGCCATGCTGGATGAAAACTCGCTGGTCGTCACCTACAACGACTGGCGTGGCGAGCCGCGCTCGCGTCATGCCAAGAAGGCCGCCGCCGAAGGCCGGCCGGTCGGCGATTGCGTCGATTGCAATGCCTGCGTTGCCGTCTGTCCCATGGGCATCGACATCCGCGAGGGCCAGCAGATGGAGTGTATCACCTGTGCGCTCTGCATCGATGCCTGCGACGGCGTCATGGACAAGATCGGCAAGCCGCGCGGCCTCATCGCCTATGCGACACTCAGCGAATATGCCTCCAACATGGCGCTGGCTACCGATGGCGGCAAGACGGAGATCCGCCCGCAGGCCGTGCGCGATGCAGACGGCGCCTTCGTGCCCGAAATCCGGCATTTCGATTGGCGCATCATCCTGCGCCCGCGTGTCGTATTCTACGCCGTGGTCTGGGCGGCGGTGGGTATCGCCATGGTCGTGCATCTTGGCATGCGCCAGCGGCTGGAACTCAACGTGCTGCACGACCGCAATCCGCAATTCGTCATGGAATCGGACGGCTCGATCCGCAACGGCTACACCGTGCGCATCCTCAACATGGTGCCGCGTCCACGCACCATCCGCCTGACCCTCGAAGGGCTTTCCGGTGCGACGATGAAGATACCGGAGCTCGCCGATGCCGAGGGCCGGAGTTTTGACATCCCAGCCGACCCCGACAGCGCAAAAACCCTCAAAGTGTTCGTCACCTGGAAGGACACCGACCAGCCGGTCAATGAATTCCTCTTCATTGCCGACGATCTGCAGGAAAAAGAACACGTAACCTACACGGCAGCCTTCAACGCGCCGGGAGAGACGAAATGAGCGCCATTCCAAACAATCCGGCCGGCAAGGGTTTTACCGGGCGTCACATGCTGGCGATCATGCTCGCCTTCTTCGGCGTGATCATCAGCGTCAACGTCCTGATGGCCTGGTATGCCGCCACCAGCTGGAGCGGCCTGATCGTCGAAAACACCTATGTCGCCAGCCAGCAGTTCAACGGCAAGGCGGCGGCGATGCGGGCGATGGCGGCCAGCGGCATTGCTGGAAAGATCTCCGTCCACGACGGCATGATCGAATATGATCTGCGCAACCGCGATGGTTCGCCGGCGGCAGCCGATTCGGTGACCGTGCATTTCAAGCGGCCGGTCGGCGACCATCAGGATTTTGCAACGGAGCTCACCAAGGCGGGCGAGGGCCGTTTCGAGAAGGCGTACGACGTTCCTGCCGGCGAATGGATCGCCGAAATCGTCTCGAAGCGCGGCGAAGAGACCATCATGCACGAGGCGTTCCGCTTTCATGTCGGGGAGGGCGCGTTGTGACCTGCTGCGCCGTCGATACCGAAGGCGTCCTGGCGCTCGGCCCGGACCGCGTTCCTTCCGGGGAGGAGGTCTGGCTGGCAAGCAAGCCGTTGGGGAACGGCTTGCGCCAACTGGATCTCAGCGTGCCCGACATGTTTTGCGGCGCCTGCATCTCGACCGTCGAGGCGGCGGTGCTGCGCCTGCCGTTGGTTCGCAGCGCCCGCGTCAATCTCACCACCAAACGGGTGAGCTGCGTCTGGGCGGAAGAAATCGGTGGCAAGCCCGCCGATCCCGTCGATATCCTCAAGGCAATTTCCGCGACCGGTTACCGCACCCATCTTTTCACCGCCGGGGCGCTGGACGAAAGCGATACGTTGCGCAACAAGCTGCTGGTCGCCGTCGGTATCTCCGGCTTTGCGGCCGCCAACATCATGCTGCTGTCGGTTTCCGTCTGGTCGGGCGCCGATGCCGCGACGCGCGACATGTTCCATTGGATCTCGGCGCTGATCGCCGCTCCGGCGCTGATCTATGCCGGACGTTTCTTCTTCCTGTCGGCCTGGAATGCCCTGAAGCACGGCCGCACCAACATGGATGTGCCGATCTCGCTTGCGGTGATCCTGTCCTATACGATTTCGCTCTGGGAAACGATCAATCACGGCGAACACGCCTGGTTCGATGCCACCGTTTCGCTGCTCTTCTTCCTGCTGATCGGCCGCACGCTGGATCATATCATGCGTGACCGGGCGCGGGCGGCAATCACCGGCCTTGCCCGCCTGGCGCCGCGCGGCGCGCTCGTCATCGATGGAGACGGTTCGCGGCGTTACGTGCCTGTGGACGAAATCCGCGTCGGCGACCGTATCGCGCTGGCCGCCGGCGAGCGCATTCCGGTCGATGCGGAGATCGTTAGCGGCGTCAGCGATGTCGACCTGTCGATCGTTACCGGCGAAAGCGTGCCTCTGCCGGTCGGAACCGGCGACGAACTGAAGTCCGGCAGCCTCAACCTCACCGGCTCCCTGGTGATTGCCGCAAAGGCGACGGCGAAGGACTCGCTGCTTTCCGAGATCATCGGCATGATGGAGGCGGCGGAAGGCAGCCGGGCGAGATACCGCCGCATCGCCGACCGCGCCGCCGGCTATTATTCGCCGGTCGTGCACGTTCTGGCGCTTGCATGCTTCCTCGGCTGGGGATTTCTGGGCGGAGACTGGAAACATGCGATGCTGGTCGCCGTCGCCGTGCTGATCATCACCTGCCCCTGCGCGCTGGGACTGGCCGTACCGGTGGTGCAGGTCGTGGCATCCGGCCGGCTGTTCAAGCACGGCATCATGGTCAAGGATGGATCGGCAATCGAGCGGCTGGGAGAAATCGACAGCGTCGCCTTCGACAAGACCGGCACCCTGACGATGGGACGGCCACGGCTCACCGAGGCGGTGGATGCCGACGACCGCGACTGGGCGATCGCCACGGCGCTGGCGTCACACTCGCTGCATCCCTTGTCGCGGACGCTGGCCGAGCATGCCACCGCGCCGACACGCCACTTCGAAAATGTCACGGAAAAACCCGGCGAAGGATTGGAAGCGGCAACGTCGGAAGGCGTTTATCGGCTCGGCCGGCACGGCTTTGCCTGCCCGGGAGAGACGGTCGAAGACCAGGCCGGACGTGCCGCTTCGGAAGTGGTGCTGTCGCGGGATGGCGCCATGCTCGCCCGGTTCTACTTCGAGGACATGCTGCGGCCGAACGCGTCGGCGGCGGTTCGTGCACTGCAGAAGCAGGGCTTTGCCACCGCCGTGCTTTCGGGCGACCGTGTCGCCGTGGTCGAGGAAACGGCGCGCCGGCTCGCTATCCCGCTATGGTTTGCCGGGCTGAACCCGAAGGACAAGGTGGAGGCGTGCGAAAAGCTGCAGTCTGCCGGACGGCGGGTGCTGATGGTCGGCGACGGCATCAACGACGCCCCGGCGCTCTCGGCGGCCTATGTCTCGATGGCGCCGGCGACGGCGGCCGATGTCGGGCGCCAGGCCGCGGATCTGGTCTTCATGCATGAGGGACTGGATGCCGTGCCGATGGCAATCGATATTTCGCGGCGGGCAGGGCGGCTGATCCGGCAGAATTTTGCGCTTGCCATCGGCTACAACATCATTGCCGTGCCAATCGCCATTGCCGGTTATGCGACGCCGCTGATTGCCGCGGTCGCCATGTCCACCTCTTCGCTGATCGTCGTCGCCAATGCGCTGCGCCTCAACCGGCTCAGTGAACCGGAAGCGCCGCAGAGGCAAATGCGTCCGGTCGCGGCCGGGACAAGGAGAACGGCATGAACATGCTCATCTATCTCATCCCGATTGCGCTTTTCCTGGGCGGGCTTGGCCTGGCGGCCTTCGTCTGGTCGTTGCTCAGCGGCCAGTACGAAGACCTGGAAGGGGCAGCCTGGCGCGTTCTGGACGACGGCGACGATTGACAGGGGTGCTGTTGCGCCTGTGCGCACCGCCGAAGCGGATCCTGGACTGTGTCAGGATTTCGGGTTGCCTTGCTTCTCTTCCAGCGCCGCGACCACCCGGTCACGGCCGACCCGGATGACGTTTTCCATCGCTTCGCGGGCGCCTTGCTCGTCATGCGCGGCGATGGCGTCGACGATCCGGATATGCGCCTGGGCGACATCATGGATGCGGGATTGATCGGCGGCCGGCGAGCTGAGCTTGAAGACGCCGGTCAGCGCTGCCTCGATCAGGCTGCCGACGCTGCGCATGAACGGATTGCCGCAGGCATCGAGGATGGCGAGGTGGAATTTCAGGTCGGCGAAGGCCAGCGTTTCGGCATCGTGCTGCGGATCGTCCATCGCCTGCGCCAGCGTCATGATCCGGGCAATGTCCTGCGATGAGGCCTGGCGCGCCGTCAGCGCCGCCGCATGCGGCTCGAAGGCCATGCGGATCTCGCTGATGTGCAGCATGAATTCTTCGGTCACGCCGACATCGAAGTACCAGTTGAGTACATCCTTGTCGAAGAGGTTCCATTGCTGCAGCGGCGTGACGCGCGTGCCGATGCGGGCGCGGGCGACGATCAGCCCCTTGGCGGCCAGCGTCTTCATGGTCTCGCGCAGCACGGTGCGCGAGACGCCGAACAGGGCGGCAAGTTCGGCGTCACCGGGGAGCGTCGATCCGACCGGATAGCGGCCGGCGATGATCGAGCGGCCAAGCGCCTGCACCACCTGGGCATGACTGTTGCGCGCCCTGGCGCCGCTGATCACGGTGTCGAGAATCCCCCTCTGCAATGCACGCCCCCTTCGTGTTACCCCGCCTTTTTCCGCGACAGATACAGAATGAGTTTCTGCATCAGGATGAAAACAAAAAGCAGCAGGCCAATCAGTATCTTCGTCCACCAGCTCGACAGCGATCCGTCGAAGGTGATGTAGGTCTGTATCAGTCCCTGGATCAGCAATCCCACCAGCGTTCCGCCAACGAAACCGGCGCCGCCGGTCAGCAGCGTTCCGCCGATCACCACGGCTGCGATGGCATCAAGTTCCACCCCCACCGCCGCAAGCGAATAGCCTGCCGATGTGTAGAGCGAAAAAACAATTCCGGAGAGTCCTGCCAGAAAACCGGAGAGGGCATAGATCAAAATCGTCGTGCGGGCAACCGGCACGCCCATCAGTCGCGATGTCTGCGTGCCGCCGCCGAGTGCATAGACGTTAGTGCCGAAGCGCGTGCGGTGGGCAATCACCATGCCGGCGATGAACACCAGCAGCATCAGGCCGCCGATGAGCGTTATGCGTCCGCCGCCGGGAAGCTTGTAATAAAAGGTCTTCATCGTGGCGTAGAACGGATGCTTGATCGGAATGCTGTCGATCGACAGCACGAACGCCATGCCGCGCGCCAGAAACATGCCGGCCAGCGTGACGATGAACGGCGGCATTTCGAGATAGTGGATGATCGCGCCCATGATCATGCCGAACACCGTGGTGATCGCCAGCACCAGCACGAACGCGGCGAGCGGGTGGATGCTGGTATGTTCGAGCACGACGGCAAGGAAGACGCCGGTGAAGGCGATCACCGAGCCGATCGACAGATCGATGCCGCCGGACAGGATGACGAAGGTCATGCCGACAGCGGCAATGCCGAGAAAGGCGTTGTCGGTCAAAAGGTTGCCGACGACGCGGGTCGACAGCATGGCCGGATATTGCAGGGCGCACACGGCGTAGGCGATGATGAAGATCGCGATTGTGGCGGCGAGCGGTAGGTATTTCGGTTTCATGGATTTCAGCGCTCCCCGCCGTTTTGCCGGGCCGGCCGGGCGAAAAAGGACGAGATCGTCCGGATTTTCGGCGACTGGACGACCAGGATGACGACGATGATCACCGCCTTGATGATCAGGTTGAATTCCGGCGGGAAGCCGGACAGCAGGATGCCGGTGTTGATTGCCTGGATGATCATGGCGCCGAGCAGCGAGGCGGCGATGCTGAACCGGCCGCCGAGCAGCGAGGTTCCGCCGACGACCACGGCAAGGATGGCGTCGAGTTCCAGCCACAGGCCGGCATTGTTGGCATCGGCGCCACGGATATCCGCGGCAGCGATGACGCCGGCGATGGCGGCGCAGAGGCCGGACAAGGTGTAGGCGGCGATCAGCAGCACCGGCGTCTGGATGCCGGAGAGGGTGCTGGCGCGCCTGTTGATGCCGATCGCCTCGATCAGCATGCCAAGCGCCGTGCGGCGGACCAGCGCGGTGATGGCGATGCCGAAGACGATCCAGATCACCACCGGCATCGGCAGGCCGCCGAAGGCACCGCCGCCGATGAAGATCAGGCCTTCGTCGTTGAATGTCAGGATGGCGCCTTCCGTTACCAGCTGGGCGATGCCGCGTCCGGCGACCATCAGCACCAGCGTCGCGATGATCGGCTGGATGTCGAGCACGGCGACGAGAAAGCCGTTCCAGATGCCGCAGACGATGCCGGTGGCCAGCGCCAGCGCCAGGGTGACGATCAGCGGATTGCCATGCGTGGCGGAAGCGGCGGCAACAGCGCCGCAGATCGCCATGACGGCGCCGACCGACAGGTCGATGCCCTTGGTGGCGATCACCACCGTCATGCCGATGGCGAGCAGCGCCACGGGCGCGCCGCGATTGAGGATATCGATGACGCTGCCATAGAGCCGGCCGTTCTGCAGCGAGAAGGAGAAGAAGCCCGGAAAGACGGCGGCGATCATGACCAGCACGATGGCAAGGGCGATGACCTGCGGCAGCAGCCGCAAGGCGAGCTGTTGGACGGTGCGGATCATGGTGCGGGGCTTTCGGTCGAGGCGATGGCGTTGACGATATGGCTGGTGGTGATCTCGTCTCCCGACAGTTCGGCGACGTGGCGGTGGTCGCGCAAGACGACGACGCGACTGCTGTAGACCACCAGTTCCTCCAGCTCCGAGGAAATGACGACGAGCGACATGCCCTTGGCACACAGCTCCTCGATCAGCCGGATGATTTCGGCATGCGCCCCGACGTCGATGCCGCGGGTCGGCTCGTCGAGGATCATGAAGCTCGGATCGGTGGCCAGCCAGCGGCCGAGAATCGCCTTCTGCTGATTGCCGCCGGAAAGCAGCCGGATCGGTTTTTCCCGGTCGCTGGTGCGGATGTCGAGCGCCTTGATGTAGCGGTCGGCCAGCCGGTCCTGTTCGGCACGGGAGAGGGGGCGGGACCAGCCGCGCCGGGCCTGCAGCGCCAGCACGATGTTTTCCCGCACCGAGAGATCGCCGACGATGCCGTCGATCTTGCGGTCTTCCGGGCAGAAGCCGAAGCCGTGCCGGATCGCAGCGCGCGGCGAGTTCAGCGCTACGGTCTGGCCGTCGATTTCGGCCGTGCCCTTGTCGGCGCGTACGGCGCCAAAGAGCACTTCCGCCGTTTCCGTGCGGCCCGAGCCGAGCAGGCCGGCAATGCCGATGACCTCGCCTTCGCGCACCTCCATGTCGAAGGGTTCGATCTTGCCGCGCTTGCCATATCCGGAGAAACGATAGCGCACCTTGCCGGCGGCGTTGTGGCGTTTGGCGCCGGATTCGACCTCGGTTTCGAGTTCGCGGCCAAGCATCATCGCCACCAGGTCCTTGCGCGGCAGCGCCGCCGTGTCGCGCACGCCGACGAGGCGGCCGTTGCGCAGCACGGTGATGCGGTCCGATACGGCATAGACCTGTTCGAGGAAGTGGGTGATGAAGACGATGCCGAGACCGCGCGCCTTCAACTGGCGCACGATGCGGAACAACATCTCGACTTCCTGGGCGTCGAGGCTGGCGGTCGGTTCGTCGAGGATCAATACCTTGCCGGAAAGATCGACGGCGCGGGCGATGGCGACAACCTGCTGCACGGCGACCGAACAGCTGCCGAGCGCTGCCGTAACGTCCAGATCCAGCCCGTATTGCGACAGGAGATCCGTCGCCATCCGGTTCATGACGCCGGTCGCAGTAAAACCGAAGCGCCGGGGCTGGCGGTTGAGATAGATATTTTCCGCAATGCTCAGATTGGGAAGGAGGTTGACCTCCTGGTAGACCGTGCCGATGCCCATGTTCTGGGCGTCCAGCGTGTTGCGCGGATCGACCGCGTGGCTGTCGAGCAGGATCGTGCCTTCGTCGCGGTGATAGGCGCCGGTCAGGCATTTGATCAGGGTGGATTTGCCGGCGCCGTTTTCGCCGAGGAGCGCATGCACCTCGCCGCGCCGCAATGTAAAATCGATGGTGTCGAGTGCCCTTGCGCCCGGGAAGCTTTTGCAGATCCCGGTGGCGGCAAGGATGATGTCCGGCTCCGCCTGCATGCGATGTCGTCTCTTCAAGAAGGTGGCATCAGCCGGCGGGCGACAGCCGTTTCTGGGCAGCGCCGTTCGTCCCGCCGTCTTTTCGGGAATGAAGACCGTGCCTCAAGCGGCACGGTCCCGCAAGTGCGGCTCTGGTCCTAGTAGCCGAGACCCTTCTTTTCCTCGTAGACCTTCTTCGGGTCGTCTGCCTGGGTGTAGAGCTTGGATTCCGTCTGGATCCACTTCTTCGGAACGGTACCGTCCTTGAGGAAGGCTTCCAGCGCATCGAAGGCCGGGCCGGCCATGTTCGGCGTCAGCTCGACGGTGGCATTGGCTTCACCGGCAGCCATCGCCTGGAAGATATCCGGAACAGCGTCGATCGAGACGACGAGGATATCGGTGCCCGGCTTCAGGCCGGCTTCCTTGATTGCCTGGATGGCGCCGACGGCCATGTCGTCGTTATGTGCATAGAGGGCGCAGATGTTCTTGCCGCCGTCTTCCGCCTTCAGGAAGCTTTCCATGACTTCCTTGCCCTTGGTGCGGGTGAAGTCGCCGGTCTGGCTGCGGATGATCTTCAGGTTGTCCTTGCCGGCAAGTGCGGCTTCAAAACCCTTCTTGCGGTCGATCGCCGGCGAAGAGCCGGTCGTGCCCTGCAGTTCGACGACGTTGCACGGCTTGCCGGCAACGGTATCGACCAGCCACTTGCCGGCGACATTGCCTTCATGAACCAGGTCGGAGGTGACGGCGGTCATGTAGAGGTCGTCTTTCGAATCGACGGTGCGGTCGAGCAGGATGACGGGGATTTCCGCATCCTTGGCTTCCTGTAGCACTTCATCCCAGCCGGTGGCGACGACCGGCGCGACGAGAATGGCATCGACGCCCTGGGCGATGAAGGAGCGGAGCGCCTTGATCTGGTTTTCCTGCTTCTGCTGGGCGTCGGCGAACTTCAGGTCGATGCCGCGCTTTTCGGCCTGCTGCTTGGTCAGCGTCGTTTCCGCGGCGCGCCAGCCGGATTCCGAACCGATCTGCGAAAAGCCGACCGTCAGATCCGCCGCGTTGACCGGCGACAGAAAGCAGGCAGCCAGAACCGTGGCACTCGCGAGTGCGTTTACAAATTTCATGATTTCCTCCCACAGAGCTGCACTGTGCAGCGAGGAGAAAAAATCATATTATAATACTAATGTAAATGGGAAATTGTCGAAGCACAAATATCGCTGCGAATCTCCTTTGAAAGCAGAGGGATAGAGCGTTTCTGCGGGTGAAAAGCTGTGACTTCAGCTCACAAGCCACATCCGATCAGGGCGGCAATGGATACAGCTATGAATACGGCGATGAAGGAGGCGCGGGAGAGCGTGCATTGAATGAATGCGCGAACTGGACCAGCGAAGAGCATGTTGGCGAAATCACCGAACGTAGCCAGAATTGGTAACGAGGCCGCTTATCCTGCCTGATGTGGGGATGAACTCTCGGCTACGAGCGCTTCCAGGTCCGTCCCGCAAATGATGGGCTCCGGTAGGCTTCCGGCATGGATGAAAAGCTCGATCGAAGACAGATGGGCCAGATGATGTCGACAGTAGCCGAGAGCAAGTTCGAGTGAGTCGAATTTTTTGTTCCCTATGCTTTCAGACCAGCTGTGTACCGTGGCTTGCGTGTTCCGATATGCGTCGAACTCATTTCTCATGACAGCTTCCTCCAGAGGCCTACGCGCTTGAAATTTGCCTTTCTTAACAAACATTAAGCCGTGATTGTGCTGATTTGCATTTCGAAGTTAGCGGTCTATGCGCGTGATGTGATCAATTTGAACGATTCGGAGGGCCGGCCACGGCCTTCCGCCGAGGCTCAGGCCAGCAAGCACACCTAGAAGCGTCATGACGGATGATGGGCACGCCAGCCCTGCGGCGCGTCCACCAGCGATCGTTTTGGCTGCCGGCCATATCAGGCAAATGCGCGGATATAGCCTCTGGTCACCACTCGGTCGCCATCCAGGGGAAGCGAGAATGCAAATGTTGGCAGGTCCGGCAATTCGAGCGCCTGCTTTGCGCTCATGATCCCCAGCGGCCGGCGGCCACGGTGATCGTTGACGGTAACTTCGACGAGTATCGGCTTCGTGTACATTGCGCTCTCCATAGTGATGCGGCGACAAGCCGTTCATGAAGATGTCGTAGCAGCCTCGATCGTCGGATCGTGTTCCTTGAGAAACAGTTCGCTGTGTTCGAAGCCCGGCGCGGGTCTAGCCCGTCCGCCAGGCTGCGCTATCTCCTGTAAGAGGAGGTGACGATGACCGAGTTGAGAAAAATTCCCGGGCCTCGCCACCATGGCGCTTATCCGGAGCGTGGCATGGATTGCCGAAACGCGATCGAGCCATCTTATATGGACCACATCGATGCTGGCACCGAAGATGAGCGCAAGCTCTCTGCTGGCGAATTGTCCGATGTGATGATTGCATTGAGCAATCGCGCAAGCGACGAGGGTTGGTCGATGAAGGAGGCTGACGCTGCGATTGTCGCTATTGCCTCACGGCGTGTTGCCGGCAGTTGATTGCTGCTCCGGACCGATGCGGGGTGTTGTCAGGATTTGCTGCGGCAGCTTGGAGGTGCCTGACATAAAGGGCGATTGGCACGCAACAACACAGCGCTCAGCGTTTTCGGCGCTGATTCCTGTATGTATTTGAAATGTCTGGAAGGTCGGTGGAGGCCTCGCCGAGAATCGAACTCGGGTGCAAGGATTTGCAGTCCTCTGCGTCACCACTCCGCCACGAGGCCATCCGAAGTATTAAAAGCGTGTGGTGACGGGCGTTTAGAACGAATCGAGGTTTAGCGCAAGAGGCGATTTTGCAAATGTACGTCGGAATTTCCGGCTTCCGCTTCGGTGCCCCGTTTTGCCGGCGCATCCCGCTTCTGTCTGCGCTTCGCCCATTTGACGGACCACCGACGACGCAGCCGGCGCGCGAAAGGAAGGTCGTGCGACAGCACGAGGCCGCCGAGCGGGATCATCCAGAAACCGAGAATCGGCAGAAAACCGAGACAGCCGCCCAAAATCAATCCTGCGCCGATGCCGATACGTGCGGCCCGTGATTGCGGCATGGCAATGCGCCAGCGCCCGATGGCCAGCTTGCCCGTCTTGTGATCAATGCCGAAATGGCTTGTTTCCTCGGTCGATCGACCCATTGTCTACCCTTCTGCCGGCCTGAGTTCTCCACAGGGACATGGGGGCCGAAGCAAAAATAAACAAGCCATCCGTCATTTTTTTGAAAAAACCGCTTGGCAAATCGGAAAAGCATTTGTAGAAGCCCACTCACACCGCGGCAAGCGGTACATTCCCTGGTAGCTCAGCGGTAGAGCATTCGACTGTTAATCGACAGGTCGCCGGTTCGAATCCGGCCCGGGGAGCCAATTCAAAAGATAAACGCCTGTTATTGTTGATAATTCCAATAACGGGCGTTTTCTTTTTTAACCCCCGCCTCATCTGTTTTCGACACGACCACCGCCAAATTGCCGATGGGAGAATAAAGCCGTCGGTTTGCGCCTGCGTCTTGAAAGCTTCTCCGCCGGGAAGTAAGAGACGGATATGACGAGGCAACCCGGCTTTCCGAGGGGTGACAGGACAATGATGGACTTCGAAGCAGCACGCACAAAAATGGTCGACAACCAGATCCGAACCACGGATGTCACCTCGCACTCGATTCTGTCGGCCTTCCTCACCGTCCCGCGGGAAGCCTTCGTTCCGGAAAAGCTCAAGCCGCTCGCTTATATTGACACGGACATCGAAATCGCCCCCGGCCGTTATCTGATGGAAGCGTCGCCAATGGCGAAGTTGCTGCAGCTTGCGGCGATCACCAAGAACGATCTCGTGCTCGAAGTCGGCTGTGGCACCGGCTATGCTTCGGCGATCCTGTCGCAGGTTGCTGGTTCGGTGGTTTCGCTGGAAAGCGATGCAGCGCTTGCGGCCGAAGCAGCGACGCGGCTTTCGACGCTCGGCTGCGACAATGTCGCTGTGGTGACCGGCGATCTCGAGGCTGGCTATATCAATGAAGCGCCTTACGACCTGATCTTCATCAACGGCGCTGTGGAGCGCGTTCCGGAAGCATTGCTGTCGCAGGTTCGCGATGGCGGCCGTCTTGTATTGGTCGAGGGGTATGGCAATGCGTCGCATGCCAAGGTCATCGCCCGCGAAAGAGGCGCCTACGCCGAGTCCGTTTTCTTCAATCTTTCAGTCAAGCCGCTGCCGGGTTTCCGCAAGGCCGCTGAATTCGTTTTCTAAAGACGTGGTCATAGCACCCATTTTTGATCCTTCTTCGATCACGATTTAGCCACAATGTCGATTGTTTGTTGCCCCTGCGCAACGACCGGGGTGTTTCTGGCGGTAAGTCGGGGAGAACTGTCGCGAACGCGATTGCGTCAGCGGATCTACGTGCCAACATGGCTCGGTTCGGGACGGTCAAGGGGACACCTTTAAGGAATTGGCTGTACTAAAGCCTGGAATATTGCGCATATCGGTTTGCGCAATTGATCGGGCTGGAAGCTGAGCGCTGGTTGCAAGCGCGGAATCTATATGTAATCGGAGTAAGTTCGTGCCCATTATTCGCAAAGCCATTCTCGCTTCTGCTGTCGCCGCCGTGTTGCTGGCGCCGCAAGTTACGTTGGCCGAAACGATTTTTGGTGCCATGGCCAAGGCCTATGCCAACAATCCCGATCTCAATGCTGCACGCGCCGCGCTGCGGGCGACCGACGAAAATGTCACGATCGCCAAGGCCGGGTTTCGGCCGCAGATCGAGGCAACTTCCAGCCTTACCGCCATCGGTGTCCGAGACATCAGCAATGGCGACGACGGCTATCAATATAATACGGCCTCGGTCGGCATCTCCATCACGCAGCGAATCTTCGACGGGTTCCAGACGCTGAACCGCGTTCGTCAGGCCGAATCCTCGGTCCTGTCCTCACGAGAAACGGTGAAGGCCAACGAGATCCAGACCTTGCTGGCTGCCGCCCAGGCCTATTCGAACGTCGCGCGCGACCAGCAGATCGTGGTGATCCGACAGCAGAACCTGTCGTTTCTGCGCGAGCAAGTGAAGGCAGCCAATGCACGCCTTGAAGTAGGTGAGGGCACAACCACGGATGTGGCGCAGGCGGAAGCCCAGCTTGCGGCTTCGGAAGCCATTCTGGCGCAGGCAATTTCGCAATTGAAGATCGCCGAAGCGACCTATGTGCAGATCGTCGGCGACATGCCGGAAGGGATCAAGCAGCCGTCGCCTGCGTCTAAGGCGATGCCGGGTGGTCTGGACAACGCTGTTGCCATCGCAATCCGGGAAAACCCGACGGTCCTGGCGGCGCTGCATGCCGTGGATGCTGCGGGTTATCAGGTCAAGACCGCCGAAGGCGCTTTGTTGCCCGGCGTCGTCATCCGCGGATCTGTGCAGCGCCTGACCACCAGCGAAGCGCCTTCGGCGCTCAATCCCGATTACAATACCGGTTCCGTGACGGCACAGATCACCGTGCCGATCTATCAGGGCGGCGCCGAATACGGCCAGATCCGCCAGGCCAAGGAACAGCTCGGCCAACGTCGCATCCTCGTCGATTCTGCCCGCGCCGACGTCCGGCAGTCGGTGGTAGCCGCCTACGCGCAGATGGAGGCCGCCAAGGCGGCGATTGCGGCCAACAAGAAGCAGCTTGCCGCGGCACAGCTCGCCTTGAACGGTGTGATCGAGGAACGCAATGTCGGAACCTCGACGACCCTCGATGTGCTGACCTCGCAGCAGAACGTGCTCAATGCCCGCGAAAGCCTGGTGGCTTCGCAGTATAACAGTGTGGTTGCCAGCTACTCGGTCATCGCCGCAACGGGCCGCCTGACAATTCGCGACCAGGGTCTGCAGGTTGCCGAATATCGCTCGGAAGAGCATTACGAGGCAGTCAAGGACAAGTGGTTCGGATTGCGCACGGTGGATGGCCGCTGAGGTTTTCAGGCCGGAGGTCTTTTTGCCGGACGGCCGGCGGATCTATCGTTTCGAAAGCCTTAACAAAACTGTGTATCATCCGCGAATGTTGATTCGCGGTGATTTTTTTCCCCTTTCGAGTATCCTAGACTGGCGATGATTCGGAAGCGATGTCATCGGTTCCGTTGCTGTCTTACCTTATACGGGGATGAAAATGGCTCAGCCAAATGTAGCGCGTGAACCGTCCATGGAAGAAATTCTGGCGTCCA
The DNA here is from genome assembly GCF_964253915.1 of Rhizobium sp. LjRoot30. NCBI lineage: Bacteria > Pseudomonadati > Pseudomonadota > Alphaproteobacteria > Hyphomicrobiales > Rhizobiaceae > Rhizobium > Rhizobium sp. LjRoot30. Next base: position 189,643 of record NZ_CAXUSG020000005.1, read on the forward strand.
TTCGCCGGATCATCGAAAGCAACGAGCCGGGTGCCGGCAAGACGATCTCGAGTTCCCTTCCTCCCGTCTATGCCGAGGAAGATGAAACGGAAGAAGAGATCCAGCTGACCATCGACAATGACAACGGCATGATTTCCGCCTTCGAGAACGATATTCGTGCTGACGAGGATGTGGTTTCCCAACCCGCATTCGCGCGCGAAGATGTGCCGCAGGTGCGCCCTGTCGAAAGGGACAATCTGCGGGTCATCGAGGAACGGAAGGCGATGTCGCTGGCCGACGTGGCAGCGCGCGTGCGCGCCGCCTCCGAACGGGGCGGTGTTCAGCGCAGCGACGCGCAGGAACCGCAGCCGGAAGCTGCCCCGGCGCCCCGCGCCGTTGTCGCGACCCGTCCGGTGGAACTGCGGCAGCCGCCGCAGTTGACGGCGGCAAACGAACCGCGGATCAGCATGCCGAAGCCGGTCACCGCCTATAGCAGCGAACAGAATTTTTCCGACGAAGAGCCGATTGCAGCTTTGAGCCGCGTCATCCAGCCGGTTTCGCGCGCGCCGTCGGCGGAAGCCGCGGACAATGAAACGGCCTCCATCCGGTCCGTGCCCGAGGCCCGGCCGGTTCGGGAACAGGTCGAAGCCGACCTGCCTGAACAGTCCGACACGGAAAGCAAGGCACTTCTTTCCAGCGTTGCCGGCGATATGGTCGCTCGCTCGTTCGGTGAGCTTGCCGCGGCATTCGACAGCAGTTCCCGCCGCTCCTTCGACGAAATTGCCGAGGACATGCTGCGGCCGATGCTGCAGGAATGGCTCGACGACAACCTGCCGACGCTGGTCGAGCGTCTGGTGCGGGAAGAAATCGAGCGCGTGGCGCGCGGCCATCGCCGCTGAACCGAACCGCGACGCTCGTTTGCTTGAAGAGCCGCTCCGGCATCCGGGGCGGCTTTGTCATTGACTCCGCGAGAGCCATCCTATTTAGAACCTGACATCATCAAATATCGAAGTTGGCCAGAAAATGCTCGACAAAACCTACGATTCCGCCGCCGTCGAACCCAAGATCGCGCAGAAATGGGATGAAGCTGATGCATTTCGCGCCGGCGCCAATGCCAGGCCGGGTGCGGAGAGTTTTACCATCGTCATCCCGCCGCCGAACGTGACGGGTTCGCTTCACATGGGCCATGCGCTCAACAATACGCTGCAGGACGTCATGGTCCGTTTCGAGCGCATGCGCGGCAAGGATGTGCTGTGGCAGCCGGGCATGGACCATGCCGGCATTGCCACGCAGATGGTCGTCGAGCGCAAGCTCGCCGCAGAAAAATTGCCCGGCCGACGCGAGATGGGCCGTGAGGCCTTCGTCGAAAAGATCTGGGAGTGGAAAGGCGAATCCGGCGGCTTGATCTTCAACCAGCTGAAGCGCCTTGGCGCCTCCTGCGATTGGTCTCGCGAGCGCTTCACCATGGACGAGGGCCTGTCGCAGGCTGTTCTGGAAGTGTTTGTCACGCTCTACAAGGAAGGCCTGATCTACCGCGGCAAGCGGCTGGTCAACTGGGACCCGAAGTTCGAAACCGCGATCTCCGACCTCGAGGTGGAGAACAAGGAAGCCGACGGCCATATGTGGCACTTCAAGTATCCGCTGGCCGGCGGCGAGACCTATACCTATGTCGAGAAGGATGCGGACGGTAACGTCGTTCTCCAGGAGGAGCGCAATTACATCTCCATCGCCACGACCCGTCCCGAGACGATGCTGGGCGACGGCGCGGTCGCCGTCCACCCCTCGGACGAGCGTTATACTGCAATCGTCGGCAAGCTTTGCGAAATCCCGGTCGGCCCGAAGGAGCATCGCCGCCTGATCCCGATCGTCACCGACGAATATCCGGACCCGACCTTCGGTTCCGGCGCGGTGAAGATCACCGGTGCGCACGACTTCAACGACTACCAGGTCGCCAAGCGCAACAACATTCCGCTGTATCGCCTGATGGACACCAAGGCGCAGATGCGTGACGACGGCGAGCCTTATGCCTTCTACGCCGCGCAGGCGCTGGAGATCGCCAAGACCGGCACGCTGCCAAGCGAGTCGGAAGTCGACGACATCAACCTCGTTCCCGACGAATATCGCGGTCTCGACCGGTATGAAGCGCGCAAGCTTATCGTCGATGCGATCAACGCCGAGGGACTCGCCGTCACCACCGTCGATGCCGAAGGCAATGTCGTGCCTTACGTCGAGAAGAAGAAGATCATGCAGCCGTTCGGCGACCGCTCCGGCGTTGTCATCGAGCCGATGCTGACCGACCAGTGGTTCGCCGATGCCAAGACACTGGCGCAGCCCGCGATCGAAAGCGTTCGCGAGGGGCGCACCAACTTCGTCCCGAAGAATTGGGACAAGACCTACTTCGAATGGATGGAGAACATCGAGCCTTGGTGCATCTCACGCCAGCTCTGGTGGGGTCACCAGATCCCGGCATGGTATGGTCCGGATGGCCAATGCTTCGTGGAGAAGACCGAGGAAGAGGCGCTCGACGCCGCTGTCCAGCATTATCTTGCCCACGAAGGCCCGTGGAAGGCCTGGGTGCAGGAAAAGCTTGAGAATTTCGAGCCGGGCGACATCCTGACCCGCGACGAGGATGTTCTCGACACCTGGTTCTCGTCGGCTTTGTGGCCGTTCTCGACGCTCGGCTGGCCGGAGCAGACACCGGAACTGGCGCGCTACTACCCGACAAGCGTGCTCGTTACCGGCTTCGACATCATCTTCTTCTGGGTCGCCCGGATGATGATGATGGGCCTGCACTTCATGAAGGACGAGGACGGCAATCCGGTCGAACCGTTCCACACGGTCTATGTTCATGCGCTGGTCCGCGACAAGGCCGGCCAGAAGATGTCGAAGTCGAAGGGCAACGTCATCGACCCGCTGGAACTGATCGACGAATACGGTGCCGACGCGCTGCGTTTCACGCTTGCCGTCATGGCGGCGCAGGGACGTGACGTGAAGCTCGATCCGGCCCGCATCGCTGGTTACCGCAATTTCGGCACCAAGCTTTGGAACGCGACGCGGTTTGCCGAGATGAACGGCGTCAAGCGCAACCCGCGTTTCGTGCCGGAAGCTGCCTCGCTGACCATCAATCGCTGGATCCTGACCGAACTGGCGCGCACGCAGCGGGACGTCACCGAGGCGATCGAAAGCTATCGTTTCAACGAAGCAGCCGGCGGCCTGTACCGTTTCGTCTGGAACCAGTTCTGTGACTGGTATCTCGAACTGCTGAAGCCGGTCTTCGGCGGCGAAGATGCTGGCGCCAAGGAAGAGGCGCAGTCCTGCGTCGCCTATGTTCTCGATGAGATCTACAAACTCCTGCACCCGTTCATGCCGTTCATGACGGAAGAATTGTGGGCGCATACGGCGGGTGAAGGCGTGGAACGTCCGTCGTTGCTCTGCCATGCAGAGTGGCCGGCGCCTTCCTATGCCGACGACACGGCGGCCGACGAGATCAACTGGCTCATCGATCTGGTGTCCGGCATCCGTTCGGTTCGTTCGGAAATGAACGTTCCGCCATCGGCAACCGCTCCGCTGGTGGTTGTCGCCGCCAACGAAATCACCCGCGCCCGGCTGGAACGGCACGATGCCGCCATCAAGCGTCTCTCGCGTGTCGAAACCATTTCGACGGCGGATGCGGCTCCGAAGGGATCTGCGCAGATCGTCGTCGGCGAAGCGACCGCCTGCCTGCCGCTCGGCAGTCTGATCGACCTGACGGCCGAAAAGGCGCGGCTCGACAAGGCGACCGCCAAGGTGGATCAAGAGATCGGCCGCATCAAGGGCAAGCTTTCGAACGAAAAATTCGTCGCCAATGCGGATCCGGCCGTTGTCGAGGCTGAACGCGAACGGCTGGTGGAACTGGAGGCCCAGAAGGCAAGCCTGGTCATTGCCGCCCAGCGTGTGGCGGAAGCGAGCTGAATCGACTTCGGCAAAACTGCGCTGCGGTTTTGCCGGAATTGCGGAAAGGCAAAATAGCGGAGAGTTTCCGCAGTTCGAAGCGACCTGGAAATTCTGCTGGCCTTTCCCGGCCAATGGTAAGTAATGGAATACACAAGACCGCGGGTCGTCACGCCCCGCGGTTTTTCTTTGCCGTGATTCGCAAATATAAACAGGGGCTTGGGCAAAGGGCGGCCGGATGACGGGAAATTTGCTCCCAAATCCCGTTTCGCCCTGTTGATGACGGGGACGGCGGAGAGAAAAGCCAACTGTGCCCGGAAAGTGACATGCAAACATCGGTAGGGAATTTTTTACCGATTCTGCGGCACACTTCTTGAAATCCGCGAATAGAAATCCACGGCCGGCAGGTTTTTTGGGAGGAAACTCTGAGACATGCCGGAGGGTTCGGTGTGCCGTGGGGACGGCGCGACCGGCGGCCGGTTGCACGGACCAACGATCTCTTTAGGGTCGCGGTCAATACGCATCTGCATGAATTGGGGGTTAAATATGGCATCGATCGCTTTTCTGAGAGGCGCTCTCGTGGTGCTGGTGGCTGGAGCCTCCGCGCCGGCTTTCGCCGGTGGTTTTTCACGTGGCACCGCAGACACGGATATTTTGTATGAGGACGCGGCGGCGGCTGTGCGCACTGGTGTGACGTATGTCGTTCCCTCGAGCACCTACAGCACCATTGCCGGTGCTCGGGCCCACGACGACGCATTCTCCAACAATTATTTCGTGCCGAGCTTTGCCGCGAAGATCCGGCTGCACGATTCCTTCTCCTGCGCCGCGACCTATGCGCAGCCCTTCGGCGCTTCCGCGACCTTTGGCGACCAGGCGCAGGCGGCAGATTTCGCCGCAACGCGCAATGCGACGATCAACTCGAAATTCCTGACGCATGAATATGGCGCGACCTGTGCCGGTAAATTCGCGGCCGGCATGGGCAATGCCTATCTCATCGGCGGCGTGTTCCTGCAGACCTTCGATTATGACGAGCCGACCACGCTCGGCAAGCTGCATCTCGAAGACGACAGCGCTTTCGGCTACCGTTTGGGTGCAGCCTACGAAATTCCCGAATATGCATTGCGGGCGCAGGTGCTCTATCGGTCCGAGGTGGAGCACAAGGGCGATGGGTATTTTGCGCTTTCGAATGTCGGCGCTGCCTTTTTCCGCCTGCCTGCCGGCTTCTCGGCGCCGGTCACCGGCGGCGGCCGCTTGCCGAAATCTCTGGAAGTCAGCCTCGAAACCGGCATTGCCGAGGGCTGGCTCGCTTATGGCTCCGTCAAGTGGACGGACTGGAGCGTGCTGCCGCAGCTGAACTACAACATTGCCGGCATCGGTCCGCAGCAGAAGAACTTCAACTTCCGCGACGGCTGGACCATCGAGGGCGGCGTCGCCCACGCCTTCACCGACAAGGTCGCCGGCACCATCGGCCTGACCTGGGATCGTGGCGTCGGCACCGGCGCCGACCTGATAAACGACACCTGGACGATCAGCACAGGCACGCAGATCAAGGCAGGTCCTGGCGCCTTCCGTGTCGGCGCCGGCCTTTCCTATATGACTGCCGGCACCCAGAGTCTCGCCAAGGGCGGCTCGTTCGACGCGACGTCGAATGGCGATTGGGCGGTCGGGCTTTCAACGTCCTATCTGATCAAGTTCTGATGATATTCCTGAAAGAGGCGCCGTTTGGCGCCTCAATGGTTTCCCGGCTTGGATCTTCAAGAGGCCGGAGTTGAACGGCGTGGCCCTTTTTTCAATTGTGATGATTCAGCAACACTTTTTTTGAAGAGTTTCGCTATGGTGGTTGCAGGCCAAATCTGTCCATTTCCCGCCACAAACTGGGCGCAGCGGTAAACGGCAGATCAACCGGAATGGGCGCATATCAGAACAGATGAACGAATATGGTTTCGACCAGCGCTGGGGAAATGACGGAGGCGAATTCTTCGCCGTTCCGGCATTTGTTGCAGTTTCTTCGAGCCTTTTCGCGCGTAGTGCCGCCCTTTCGGATGCAGACATGACGCAGCAGCGGCGCGGTTTGTTCGCCGCCGGCACGAAAGGCCGGTTTGCCGGCCCCAGTCTCGCCGGAAATGCGCGTTATCGTCATCAAAACAACGAAACGACAGCGCGCAGCCCTGCTGCGGCTGGCGAAAGAACGACAACCAAGGTGGGAGGAAATCTCGTCGCCGCCGGCCGTCCTTTGGCGCGCCGTGGCGTGGGCTTTTCGCTTTCGGCCTTGCGGATATACACCCGACGGTCAAATGATGCGTGTATCGGCATCATCGGCTCGTTGCGGGAAGCGAAAGAAACTGCACCGCTATGCTGACTTCTGAGTATCGATCCGTAAAAGCATTTCTTCTTGGTCTTTCGCTGACGCTCGCCAGCGGCGTTGGCGGACAGGCCTTCGCCTTTGACATCAAGGCGGGCGTCACCAAGGACTCGGGTCCTTTCGACCTGTTCAAGTTCGGCTTCAAGGCCTACAAGAACGGCCAGAAGGAAGAAGCTGTCGAGGCTTACCGCTACGCCGCCGAAAAGGGGCACACCGGATCGCGCTGGGCGCTCGCCAACATGTATGCCGATGGCGACGGGGTTACCCAGAACGATTTCGAAGCCTTCAAGATCTACAGCGAGATCGCCAGCCAGGGCGTCGAGCCGGGCTCCGAGGATACCGGTTTCTTCGTCAATGCGCTGCTGTCGCTGGCAGGTTATTATCAGAACGGCATTCCGGGCAGCCCGGTGAAGGTCGACCTGTCGCAGGCGCGACAACTCTATTTCCAGGCTGCATCCGCGTTCGGCGTTGCCGAGGCGCAGTTCCAGCTTGCGAAAATGATCCTGAACGGCGAGGGCGGCAAGGCCAACGTCCAGCAGGCGAAGAAATGGCTGAATGCGGCGCGCAAGAACGGCCATGCCGGTGCCATGGCCGTCTTCGGCAACATTCTCTTCCAGGAAGGCCAGTCGGCCCGTGGCCTCGCCTTCATGACGGCGGCGCTCGACAAGTGTCATCCGCAGGATTGCGCCTGGATGCAATCCCTGCAGGAAGAAGCCTTCTCCATCGCCAACGAAGAAGACCGGCGCGTCGCGATTGCCCGCGCCCAGAGCGTCGAGATGGGCGACTGAGGCTGGTCTTCAGCCTCAGAAATCGAAGATACCGATCACCGGCACGTGGTCGGACGGCTTTTCCCAGGCCCGAACATGTTTTTCGATCGCCGTCGAGCGCAGCTTGATGGCGGCTTCCGGCGACAGCATCAGGTGGTCGATGCGGATGCCGTTGTTCTTCTGCCAGGCGCCGGCCTGATAATCCCAGAACGTATAAAGCTTGGTCGCATCCGTCGTTGCCCTGACGGCGTCGGTCAGTCCCAGGTTTTCGAAGCGCCGGAACGCCTGCCGGGTCTGCGGCAGAAAAAGCGCATCGCCGGCCCAGACACGCGGGTCGTGGCAATCATGCGGCTCGGGAATGACATTGTAGTCGCCGGCGAGAATCAGCGGCTCTTCCAGCGTTAGGCGCTGCTCGGCAAACCGCTGCAGCCGCTCCATCCAGGCGAGCTTGTAGGGGTATTTCACCGGATCGTCCGGCGGATTGCCGTTCGGCAGGTAGAGCGAGACGACGCGGATGACGCCGCCGTTGACGGAAAAGACGCCTTCGATGAAACGCGACTGTTCGTCGAGGTCATCGCCCGGCAGGCCGCGGTTGACCTCGTCGGGGCGGATCTTCGAGAGCAGCGCGACGCCGTTGAAACCCTTCTGGCCGTGGGTCTCGACATGATAGCCAAGCTCCTCGATCTCCAGGCGTGGAAAGGATTCGTCCACGGATTTGATTTCCTGCAGGCAGGCGATGTCGGGATTGGAGGCTTTCAACCAGTCCCGGAGATTGTCGATACGGGCTTTGACGCCGTTGATGTTCCAGGTGGCGATTTTCATGCGGGCCTCTTCACTTAGGGTGAAGATCCTTTTAGCCGATGACGCGGCATTTGCCAGCATGCACAAAACAAAAGGGCCGGGACAAACGGCCCGGCCTCATGAAATCGATCGGTGATCTGCGTCAGATGGAGAAGCTCGTGCCGCATCCGCAACTGGCGACGGCGTTCGGATTGTTGATCTGGAACGACTGGCCGAGAAGATTGTCGACGAAGTCGATTTCCGAGCCGAGCATATAGATCAGCGACAGCTTGTCGATCAGAACGGTCGCTTCCCCTTTTTCCACGACGACGTCGTCGTCCTCCTGGGCGTCGACCAGATCGAACTTGTAGGAAAATCCGGAACAGCCGCCGCCTTCGACGGAGACGCGCATGGCGGTCTTGCCGGCTTCGGAGCTGAGGATCTTGGCGATTCGTTTTGCCGCGGAATCGGAAAGCGTGACGGTGTCTGGGTTCATTTTCTGCCTCCTGCCGGGGTCAAGATCCGGAGAGATAATAGATCCAACTTCACTATGGTATGCTTAAACCACTGAACTATAATGATTCCGCGTCGAAAGACACCGGTATCGGCCCGTTTGTGCCCTGTCGTGCGGATGCCGTGGTTTGCTGGCATAGCCAGCTATAGGTATGAATGCGCAATGCGGACGTCAATGGCTTGGCGCCGGGGACAGGATAAACGATGACGATCGACAGGCATGCACTGGGCTTCGGAAGTGGCGAAAGGGCGATCTATGCCGCCGATCCCTGGACGACGCGAGGACGGCTTTATCCCGAATCGTCCAGCCCGACACGGTCGGAATTCCAGCGCGACCGCGACCGTATCGTCCACACCACGGCGTTCCGGCGACTGAAACATAAGACGCAAGTTTTCATCGGCCCGGATGGCGATCACTATCGTACGCGGTTGACGCATACGATCGAGGTGGCGCAGATCGCCCGCGCCCTGGCGCGTGCCCTGAAGCTGGACGAGGATCTGGCAGAAGGCGTGGCGCTCGTCCATGATTTCGGCCACACGCCCTTCGGCCATACCGGCGAAGACGCGCTGCACGAGGTTCTCGAGCCGTTCGGCGGCTTCGACCACAATGCCCAGTCGCTGCGCATCGTCACAAAGCTCGAGCGTCGCTACGCCGAATTCGACGGCCTGAACCTGACCTGGGAGACGCTGGAGGGCCTGGTCAAGCACAACGGCCCGTTGTTGACCCCGGACGGCGAGGGCACTCGCGGCCCAGTGCCGCAGCCGATCCTCGACTATTGCGAAATCCACGACCTGGAACTGCGCAGCTTCGCCAGCCTGGAGGCGCAGGTCGCGGCAATTGCCGACGATATCGCCTACAACACCCACGATATCGACGACGGCTTGCGCTCCGGCTACCTCACCTTCGACATGCTGGAGGATATCCCTTTCCTGGCCGGTCTGATGCGCGAGGTGCGTGACCGCTACCCACATCTGGAGGCAAGCCGCTTTACCCACGAAATCATGCGTCGCCAGATCACCCGCATGGTTGAGGACGTCATCAGCGTCTCGCAGGAGCGGCTGCGCGAGATACGGCCGCAGAGCGCCACCGACATCCGCCAGGCCGACCGTGTCGTCGCGACTTTTTCCGAAAGCATGGCCGAAACCGATAAGCTGATAAAGGCGATGCTGTTCAAGCGCATCTACCGTCATCCGGAGATCATGCGCATCCGCGCCAGCGCCGCCGCCATCGTCACGGACCTGTTCCATGCCTACATGGCCGACCCCGGCTTGATGCAGGGGCACTATTGGGTCGACTGCATCCCGCAGCTCGGCGAAGCGGCGCGTGCGCGCCATGTCGGCGATTACCTGGCCGGCATGACCGACACCTATGCGCTGAAGACCCATGGCCGGTTGTTTGACCATACACCCGATTTGCGCTAGTCAGCGGGCGCGACAGGCGCGCCGGTTTTCGGCGGCCTGCGTTCTTTTTTCCCGTGGATGACGCTATGAACCTTTTCACCGATTTCGAGAACAGAATTAAAAACGCCCTTGAAGCGATTGATATCGTCAAGGAAAAGCGATCGGATCTCGATTTTGGACGCATCACGGTCGAAGCGCCGCGCGATGCAAGCCACGGCGATGTCGCCACCAATGCGGCGATGGTCTTGGCCAAGCCGCTTGGCACCAACCCGCGGGCGCTTGCCGAAATCATCGCCGAAAAGTTGAGGGAAGACAGCGATGTCTCCGAGGTTTCGGTGGCTGGCCCTGGTTTCATCAACATCCGGCTTGGCGTCGGTTACTGGCAGCGTGTGTTGTCGGCGATGATCGCCAGCGGCCTCGACTACGGCCGCTCGACGGTCGGCAACGGCCATAAGGTCAACGTCGAATACGTCTCTGCCAACCCGACCGGGCCGATGCATGTCGGCCATTGCCGCGGCGCTGTCGTCGGCGATGCGCTGGCGAACCTGCTCGCCTTCGCCGGCTACGGCGTCATTAAGGAATACTACATCAACGATGCGGGCTCGCAGGTCGATGTGCTCGCACGTTCGGTGTTTCTGCGGTATCGCGAGGCGCTCGGCGAGGATATCGGCGAGATCCCGTCCGGTCTTTATCCCGGCGACTATCTGGTGCCGGTCGGCAAGGCGCTGGCCGAAGAGTTCGGTACGAAGCTGCGCGGCATGGCCGAGGACGACTGGATGCCGCTCGTCAAGGAGCGGACCATCGCCGCGATGATGGTGATGATCCGCGAGGACCTGAAGGCTCTGAACGTCGAGCACGACGTCTTCTTTTCCGAACGCACGCTGCACGCCAACGGCGCGACGCCGATCCGCACCGCGATCAATGACCTGACCTACAAGGGTTACGTCTACAAGGGCGCGCTGCCGCCGCCGAAGGGTCAGTTGCCGGAGGATTGGGAAGACCGTGAGCAGACGCTGTTCCGCTCCACCGAGGTCGGTGACGACATCGATCGGCCGCTGATCAAGTCGGACGGCAGCTACACCTATTTCGCCGCCGATGTTGCCTACTTCAAGGACAAGTACGACCGCGGCTTCAGCGAGATGATCTATGTGCTCGGCGCCGACCACGGCGGTTACGTCAAGCGGCTGGAAGCCGTCGCCCGGGCGATTTCCGAAGGCAAGTCGAAGCTCACCGTCCTGCTGTGCCAGCTCGTCAAGCTCTACCGCAACGGCGAGCCGGTGAAGATGTCCAAACGTTCGGGTGACTTCGTCACGCTGCGTGAGGTGGTCGACGAGGTCGGCCGTGACGCCGTGCGGTTCATGATGCTCTATCGCAAGAGCTCGGAGCCGCTCGATTTCGATTTCGCCAAGGTGACGGAGCAGTCGAAGGACAACCCGGTGTTCTACGTGCAGTATGCGCATGCGCGCTGCTCGTCGATCTTCCGCCAGGCGAAGGAAGCTTTCCCCGGCCTCGACCTGGGTGCGATCGATTTTGCCGCGGCTGTCTCAGGCCACATCACCGATGCCAACGAGCTGCAGCTGGTCGCCAAGCTGGCCGAATATCCGCGTGTCGTCGAGGCGGCGGCCAACGCCCAGGAGCCGCATCGGATCGCATTTTACCTCTACGATCTGGCAAGCTCCTTCCATGCGCACTGGAATAAAGGTAAGGATTCTCCGGAATTACGATTTGTTAACGATAAGAACAGAGAATTAAGCATTGCCAGACTTGGGTTGGTGAGTGCCGTCGCTTCGGTTTTGAAGTCCGGTCTTGGTATAACCGGGACTGCTGCTCCGGAAGAAATGCGATAGACGTCACCATTTCCCCACAATGCGCTGGCAGTCAGTCCTTGTCGGTGGTGAGTGGAGCGTATGGCAGAAAAACAATTCGCGCGTAGCGGGGGCAATAGCCTGGAGTTCTTTGCGGAGGATGATCCGCTTGCAGAACTCGCCCGTATCGTTGGTTTCGAGCCGAAGCCGGTTGCTGCAAACGACCAGAAGCGCGATTCGCGCGTCGCCGTTGTCCCACCGCCGGTAGCGGCGGTGGTTGAAGTGGCGCCGGAGCGGGCGGTTGAGCAACCCCAGCACCCGCTCTTCAATCTCGAAGACGAACTCACGCGCGAATTCGAACGATACGAGGCGCCCCGCCGGGAGACCTCTGTCGTTGTCGAAGAGCCCTATGTTGCCGTGGACGAGGCCCTGGCGCCGGCCGACGAGGTTCTGCCGGAGCCGGCCTTTGCCGACACTGCAGTGGCGGCGGTCGAAAACGCATCGCCCGTCACTTTCGAGGCTGTTGAGCGGACGGAACCCGTTTTCGAAACGCCGCAGCCCCATTCTCAGGACGAAATCACCGACGGCGACCTGATCGACGACAGCGAGTTCGCGTCGATGTTTGCCGACGCCGAGCCGTTCGATGCGCCGGAGCCGGTGGCCTTTTCCGCCGAACCGATTGCTGCCGTAGAGTCTGGCATCGCTGTCGCCGCCGAACAGGTTGAGGCTTTCGAGCAGCCTGCCGTCGTTTCCGAAGCGCGCGAAGACAATGTGCAGGACACGGACTTTTCGTGGCCTGTCAGTGATGCCCCGCAGGTTTTTGCGGCCGAGGAGCCGGTCACGTCGGCCGTCGAGCCGACTTTTTCGCGGGCCGAGCCGGTTTTCGAGCATGCGGAAGAGCATTTCGATCTCGCCCAGGAACTGGAAATGGCGATCGAAAGTGCCGCTTTGGCGCCGATCCCGGCTATTGAACCCGAGCCCTCCTTCCAGGTGAAGGCGCAACTGCGCCCCCATCTTCCGGTGACCAATTTCAGCGTTCAACGCAGCAACTATCGTGCCGAGCCGCGCGCGCCGGCAGTCGACGAGGTCGTTGCTGGCGATGCCTTGGACATGATGGCGGCGGAGATGCCGGCCGTCGAATTCGACAGGCTTGCCGACGAGGCCCCGGCACGCGCCGTTGCAGAGTCGAGTTTTGCCGGTTCGATCGAGCCGACGTTTGAAGAGCCCGGTTCTCTTGCCGACCCGATGTTCGATTTCGCCATCGATGCCGATCTGACGGCGGAGCGTGCGCCGCAGGACAGCTGGCCCGAGTCACTCGGCGCGGAGGCGGTCGAGGTTCGGGAAACGGCTTCGGCCAAGCGTGCCGATCCCTTCGATGCCGACGACCTGCTGGCCGATGTCGCCCGTTATCCGGTTCCCAATCAACGCCTTTCACCGCTGTTCGGCGACGAGGACAAGGCCGAGGCGAAACATACCGAAAAGCTGGACCGCTCCGAAGAGCGTCGATCCGAGCCGGTTGCCACCCTGCGTGCCCCGGATACGCAACAGGTGTCGGTTGCGGACAAGCGGGCAGAGCCGGCTTTCGATGATCCATTCGCCGACCAGAATTTCGATTTCGATTTTGACGACATCGAGTTCGATCTGGCTGACCTGAGTTTCGACGATCCCGAGACGCTTGCGCCGGCAGTGCAGAAGCCCGCCGAAGAGGTCAAGCCGGTCGCCGAGATCAGGCAGGCGGAAACCCGCGGCCGTGCGGCAGAGCCGGTTGTGCCATTCCGGGTGACGACCAAGATTACCGATCTCTCCGAGACGCCGATGCGGCAACCCGTGGCCCGCCATGCCGAGCCGCGTGTCGAACCGGACAGCGAGGCCGTCCTGCCGTTCGATCCCTCGCAGATTGCGGATGCGGAAGATATTCCCGAAGCGATTGCCGACATGGAAGTGCCTTCGCTGCCGGTCGTCGAACCGGAGGAGAAGGTCGTTCATACGCCGGAATACGACATCGATATCGATGCCGAAATGGCCAATCTGTTCCAGCCCATCGGTCATGCCCCGGCGGCAGCGGCAAAGACCGTTCCGGTCAGCGAGGGCGGTTTTGCCAATCCGGCCTGGGCAGCGGCCCCCGCCGATGCAAACCCGGATCCGGTCAAGGCGTCGTTTGACGAGTTCGATGAATTCGAACGGGCGCTGGAGGAGGATTTCCGCCGCACGTTGACGCAGCCGGCCGAAGAGGATTCCAGCGTTGCCAAGATGACGCTCGGGCCGAATGGCGGTTATGTCGAGCGTGGTCCGCGCCGCGGCCTTTCCCGCGGGCTGGTTCTCAGCCTCGCGCTGCTCCTCGTCTGCGGTACCGCAGTCGGTGCCGGCGCCTATCTCTACCTGTCAGGCGGAAGCGAAACAACGACGGCCCTGACCGGGCCGCGTGTCATCGTCGCCGACAAGGATCCGATCAAGGTTGTTCCGGAAAACCGCGGCGGCGTCACCGTTCCCAACCAGGACAAGGCGGTTTACGACCGCGTCGCTGGCAATGTGGTCGAAGACCCGAAGCAGGATTCGCTGCTCTCCTCCAAGGAAGAGCCGATCGACGTGGTGCAGCGGACCCTTATCCCGGAAACGCTGCCGCTCGAAGGAGCCGAAGACAGCGATGACGTCAGCCCGACGCCTGTCGGCGAGACCGAGGATGCCCGGCTTCTTGGCAACGAGACTGCCACGGATACGACCGCCGAGACGGACGCGACTGCCGGCGTCTCGCCGCGCAAGGTGCGCACCATGATCGTCAAGTCGGATGGCACGCTGGTGCCGCGCGAGACGGTTGTGGAAGAAACCGCGGCTGCGACCGACACGACGGAACGTTCCGTTCTGGCTGAGCCGACCGGAACCACCCGCAGCGCCAACCTCAATCTCGACAACATGAAGCCGGTCACGCAGACGCCGGTCGAAACGGCACAGGATGCCGCGGCAACCGGACAGGACGCCGCCACTCCGGTGACGGCCGAGACGACGACCGATGGTCTTGCGGATCCGCCGGTGCGGGTCGTCAAGACCACCAAGATCGACGAGACCCAGGTCGATAACACCAAGGTCGACGACAAGGCGCCGATCCCGGAAAGCCGTCCGGTTGACCAGCCGGTGAACATCGTCGGCACGGTGACCGATCAGGGGAATGTGCGTGAGTCGAGCAACGAGACGGCGACGGCGGCGGATACCTCGCAGCAGACGCAGGTCGCCGCCGTGCAGCCTGGTTCCTATGTGATGCAGATCGCCTCGCTGCCGTCTGAAGCGGAAGCGAAGAAATCCTATGCCAGCCTGTCGTCGAAGTTCGGCGGCGTGATCGGCGGCCGGGGTGTCGATATCAAGAAGGTCGAGGTTGCGGGCAAGGGTACGTTCTACCGCGTCCGCATCCCTGTCGGCTCGAAGGACGATGCGGCAGCACTTTGCGTCAAGTATCGCAGCGCCGGCGGTACCTGCCTGATCTCGAAGTAACCGTCGGTCTGCCGTTCGCACTGCCGACAGCATCCGAAAAACTCTCCAGCGTCATCCTCGGGCTTGGCCCGAGGATCCAAGCACATCAGATAAATCCTCGATGGTCGATTGCTTGGAAGGCGTGGGCGGATCCTCGGGACGAGCCCGAGGATGACGTGGGTGGGAGAGGCGGTTCGTCCAAAAAACGGCGGCAGACGGGGACGCCGTCGTCGTTCACAAACTGCCCCAACTTCCATTCCGCAGAGTAGAACAATGAGCCAATCGAAAGCCATGATCCTGGGCTGCAGCGGCCTGACGCTGACGCCGGACGAAATCGCCTTCTATCGCGACGAGCAGCCCTGGGGGTTCATCCTTTTCGGACGCAACGTTTCCGAACCGGCGCAGATCGCCGATCTTGTTTCCGCGCTGCGCAACAGCGTCGGCCGTGATGCGCCGGTGCTGATCGACCAGGAGGGCGGTCGCGTACAGCGCATCCGCCCGCCGGTCCTGCCGCACTATCCGTCGGGGCAGGCGCTGGGTGACCTCTACCGGCAGAACAGAGAGGCGGGCCTGCGGGCCGCATGGCTGATGTCGCGCCTGCACGCCTTCGATCTCCTGCGGTTCGGCATCAACGTCGATTGTCTGCCGGTGCTCGACGTGCCCGTCGAGGGTAGCAGCAACGTCATCGGCAACCGCGCCTACGGTTTCGAGCCGGTGACGGTGACGGAGATGGGGCAGGCGGCTTCGGAAGGGCTGAAGGCTGGCGGCGTGCTGCCGGTGATGAAACACATGCCGGGCCATGGCCGCGGCATGGCCGATTCGCATCATGAACTGCCGGTGGTCGGCGCAAGCCGCGCAGAGCTGGAGGCGCATGATTTTGCGCCCTTCGTGGCGCTGAAGGACGAACTGATGGCGATGACCTGCCACGTCGTCTACACCGCCATCGATCCCGACAATCCGGCGACGACGTCCAGGATCGTCATCGATGAGATCATCCGTGGCCATATCGGCTTCCAGGGGCTGCTGATGTCGGACGACACCTCGATGAACGCGCTGAAAGGCACGATCGGCGAGCGGGCCGCCAATATTGTCGCCGGCGGCTGTGATATTGTCTTGCATTGCAACGGTGCGATGGATGAAATGAAACAGGTCGTCGCCAACGTCCCGCCGCTGGCGGGTGCGTCGCTTGCGCGGGCCAAGGCAGTGGAAGCGGCATTCGGCAAGGCCGACGGGCTGGACGAGACGGCAGTCCGGGCCGAATTCGAGGCGCTCTTTGCGATAGTTTGAACGGTCGGATGTTCGGGAGTTCTGCGGCGTGAGTAAGAAGAGAGGCAAGGAACGGGCAGCCGGCGCGCCGATGGACAGCCTCTGGCAGGAAGGGGCTGCCGAACGCGCCACCGGCGAACAGGGACTGGTGATCGATGTCGCCGGTTTCGAAGGCCCGCTCGACCTGCTGCTTCACCTTGCCCGCAACCAGCGGGTCGACCTGTCGCGGATTTCCGTGCTGGCGCTCGCCGAGCAATATCTGCAGTTCGTCGAAAGCGCCCGGCGCATCCGCATCGAGCTTGCCGCCGACTATCTGGTCATGGCCGCCTGGCTCGCCTATCTCAAGTCGCGGCTGCTGATCCCGCAGCAGGCAAAGGATGACGGCCCGTCCGGTGAAGAGATGGCGGCGACGCTCGCCTTCCGCCTGAAGCGTTTGGAGGCGATGCGCAACGCCGCGACGCAACTGGTCAACCGCAGCCGGCTCGGTCGCGACGTTTTCCCGCGCGGTGCGCCGGAACATATTCCCGACACGCGGCAATCGGCCTACGAGGCCAATCTCTACGATCTGCTGACGGCCTATGCCGCCCTGCGCCAGCGTCACGCCGTGACGGCGGTGACCATCGAGAAGCGGCAGGTCTGGTCGCTGGCGGAAGCCCGCGATATCTTGTCGCGGATGCTCGGCGAGACGGACGACTGGATGGCGCTCGACCGTTATCTGCTGCGTTATCTTTCCTCGCCACGCGAGCGCGCCACGGCGATTGCGTCGGCTTTTGCGGCATCGCTGGAGATGGTACGCGAAGGGCAACTGGAGATCCGCCAGGACGGCGCATTCGAGCCGCTCTACATGCGCCGCGGCCAGAAGCGCGATACCAGTGCGGAACGGGAGTAAGGCGTGAGCGATCTGGGTGAGGAGACTGGCGACCTTGCGTCGACCGGTCCGGAAAAGGACGAGGCCGCGGAACGCAATGCGGCCGAGGCGGAACGCATCGCCGAAGCCCTGATCTTTGCTTCGGCGCAACCGGTTTCTGAAAGTTTCATTGCCGAAAGGGTCGCCAAGGGTGTCGATGTCAGGGCGATCCTGCTCCGTCTGAAGGCGTTTTATGCCCTCCGGGGCGTCAATCTCGTTCAGGTGGGCGATCATTGGGCGTTTCGCACTGCCCCGGACCTGTCCTTCTTTATTCGGGCCGACGATACCGAGTTCCGCAAGCTTTCGCGGGCGGCGCTGGAGGTTCTGGCGATCGTTGCCTATCACCAGCCGGTGACGCGGGCGGAGATCGAGGATATTCGTGGCGTTCAGACGTCGCGGGGTACGCTTGACGTTCTGATGGAGGCGGGCTGGGTGCGGTTTCGCGGGCGGCGGCGCACGCCGGGACGGCCGGTCACTCTCGGTACGACCCGCGATTTCCTCGATCATTTCGGCCTCGAGGATGTCCGTGACCTGCCGGGCCTGGAAGAACTCAAGGGCGCCGGATTGTTGTCCGGCCGTATCCCGCCGGGGTTCAACATCCCCGTGCCGTTGACGCAGGACGATTTTGCCGAGGATGAGGATCCGATCACGCAGATGGATCTCGAGGAGCTTGGCCTGCTGCCGCCAGGCGGACCGGGCGACGAATAGCCGACGTTTTCTTGGCCATAATACCGGCGGATAGCGCTGCTATGAAGCGGCATGAAGTACCGTTACCGTAAAGACGTTGGCCGTGGACCGTATCCGTGGAGAGATATCCACCGCGTTTACGCATTCCCGTTGGCGCATTAAGGCTGCGGGCATTTGGTGTTTGAAAAAAATGTGTAAACGTCTTACATCGATACGACGTGAAAACAGGGAGTAACGAGTTATGGGTTCTTTCAGCATGTGGCACTGGCTGATCGTTTTGGCGATCGTCCTGCTGTTGTTCGGCCGCGGCAAAATTCCGGAGCTGATGGGTGATGTCGCCAAGGGCATCAAGAACTTCAAGAAAGGCATGACCGACGAAGAAGCTCGCGATCAAGCGAAGACGGTCGATCACAAGGCTGATGAAAGCAAGTCGTAACGCCCGGTCTGGCGCGGCTGATCACCAGCCGCGATGACTTCTGGAGCCTGAGTGATGTTGGATGTTGGCTGGACCGAGCTTTTGGTCATAGCGGTCGTTCTGATCGTTGTGGTCGGTCCCAAAGATTTGCCGCCGATGCTGCGCGCGTTCGGCAAGATGACGACACGATTGCGGGCGATGGCGGGCGAATTCCGCTCGCAGTTCGACGAAGCCTTGAAAGAGGCGGAGCTCGACGATGTCCGCAAGACCATCGGGGATGCGCAGAAGCTCAACCCGATGAATAGCATTCGTGATGCTATCAATCCTCTGCGCCAGACAGCAAACGAGATCAAGGCCGACCTTCAGCGGGCCGCGACCGTGGAAACGCCGGCCGTTTCGGAAACCAAGGCGACGGCCGAGGCTTCGTCCGGGTCCGTTACCCTGCCGGAAATCGATACGGCGCTGGCGCAACCTCCCGTCGTTTCTCCGGCAACCACTGTGGAAACCGCAGCCGCTTCCGCATCGGTTGCTGCCGCGGAGAATGGCTCGGCGACGGCAGCATCATCTGCCGTGGCTTCGGCCGAAAAGCCTGTTTCGGCAGGATCTTCGCCGGTATCCGAGCCGGCCGTTGCGACTGACAAGAAGGACGGCGCGGCATGACCAACGATATCGACGACAAGCCGCAGCCGCTGATCGAGCACCTTATCGAGCTGCGCCGCCGGCTGATCTGGGCGCTGGCAGCATTCTTCCTCGCCTTCATTCTCTGTTTTGCTTTTGCCAAGCAGCTCTTCAACTACCTGGTCATCCCCTATAAGTGGGCGGTGCTCTGGGCGGGGCTCGATGTTGCAAAATCGGAACTGATCTACACCGCGCCGCAGGAATTCTTCTTCACCCAGGTGAAGGTGGCGATGTTCGGCGCCATGGTCATCGCCTTCCCGGTGATCGCGGCGCAGATCTACAAGTTCGTGGCACCCGGCCTCTACAAGAACGAACGGGCGGCATTCCTGCCGTTCCTGATCGCTTCGCCGCTGCTGTTCCTGCTGGGCGGCGCGCTCGTCTACTTCTTCTTCACGCCGATGGTGATGTGGTTCTTCCTCGCCATGCAGCAGGCGCCGGCGGAAGGCGAGGTGGCGATCTCGCTGATGCCGAAGGTCTCCGAATATCTGAGCCTGATCATGACGCTGGTCTTCTCCTTCGGCCTGGTGTTCCAGCTGCCGGTGGTGACCACGCTTCTGGCGCGGGTCGGTTTTGTCACGGCCGACGGGCTGGCGGGGAAACGCAAGTATGCGATCGTCATCGCCTTCGTCGTCGCGGCCGTTTTGACGCCGCCCGATCCGATGTCCCAGATCGGCCTTGCACTGCCGGCGATCCTTCTCTACGAGATTTCCATCTATGCGGCGCGAGTCATCGAACGCAACCGGGCCCGTCAGGTCGCCGGTGACGAACGATCTTCCGACGTCGTAAATGCCGGCGACGCCTGACGCCGGCTCATGCCGTTGTCGCACTTTCGTGCTCCTGATGACGGCGGACTTCGCCGGCACAGGGTCTGGTCACACCTCGGTCGGTTTGCGTGAATTCAACGACCGGGGACGACGATGCACGATATCAAATGGATCCGCGACAATGCCGAGGCCTTCGACGCCGCGCTGAAGAAGCGCGGTGCGGACGCACAGTCGGAAAGCCTGATCGCGCTGGACGAGAAGCGTCGCGCGGTGATCCAGCGGCTGCAGGACATTCAGTCCCGCCGCAATTCGGCCTCCAAGGAAATCGGCGCCGCCATGGCGCAGAAGAATTCGGAACTGGCCGAAAAGCTCAAGGCCGAAGTGGCCGAGATGAAGACCTCCCTGCCGGCGGCTGAAGAAGAAGAGCGGCTGATCAATGCCGAATTGACCGACGTCCTGTCGCGCCTTCCCAACATCCCGCTGGACGACGTGCCTGTCGGCAAGGACGAGCACGACAATGTCGTCAAGCATGTTGTCGGCCAGAAGCCCGGCTGGAACCATCCGGCGAAGGAACATTACGAAATCGGCGAAGCCCTGGGCTTGATGGATTTCGACCGGGCGGCAAAGCTGTCGGGAGCCCGTTTCACGGTTCTGACCGGTGGATTGGCCCGGCTCGAGCGTGCACTCGGCCAGTTCATGCTCGACCTTCACACGCGCGAGCATGGTTATACCGAGGTCAGCTCGCCGCTGATGGTGCGCGACGAAGCGATGTACGGCACCGGCCAGCTGCCGAAATTCTCCGAAGATCTCTTCAAGACCACCGATGGTCGCTGGTTGATCCCGACTGCGGAAGTGACGCTCACCAATCTGGTCTCCGGCGAAATCCTCGAACAGGACAAGCTGCCGCTGCGCTTTACGGCGCTGACGCCGTCCTTCCGTTCGGAAGCCGGTTCGGCCGGGCGCGATACGCGCGGCATGCTGCGCCAGCACCAGTTCTGGAAATGCGAACTCGTGTCGATCACCGACGCGGAAAGCTCGATAGCAGAACACGAACGCATGACGGAATGCGCCGAGAAGGTGCTGAAACTGCTCGGCCTGCATTTCCGCACCATGACGCTGTGTACCGGCGACATGGGTTTTGGCGCCCGCAAGACCTACGATATCGAGGTGTGGCTGCCGGGGCAGGACACCTATCGCGAAATCTCGTCCTGCTCGGTCTGCGGCGATTTCCAGGCGCGGCGCATGAATGCCCGCTATCGCGGCAAGGACGACAAGGCGACGAAGTTCGTGCACACGCTGAACGGCTCCGGCATCGCCGTCGGCCGGGCGCTGATCGCGGTCCTGGAAAACTATCAGAACGAAGACGGCTCCGTCTCGGTGCCGGATGTGCTGCTGCCCTACATGGGCGGACTGACGAAAATCGAACGGGCCTGAACGCGCCGGCGAGGACAAGATGCGGATTCTGCTGACGAATGACGACGGCATTCATGCCGAAGGCCTGGCGGTGCTGGAGCGCATCGCCCGGACCATTTCCGACGATGTCTGGATCGTCGCGCCGGAAACCGACCAGAGCGGGCTTGCTCACTCGCTGACGCTCTCCGAACCGCTGCGGCTCCGGAAGATTTCCGACAAGCATTATGCGCTGCGGGGCACGCCGACCGATTGCGTCATCATGGCGCTGCGTGAGGTCCTGGGCGGCAAGCCGGACCTCATCCTTTCGGGTGTGAATTCCGGCTCCAACCTCGCCGACGACGTCACTTATTCCGGGACCATCGCCGCGGCGATCGAAGGCACGCTGCAGGGCGTTCGTTCGATTGCGCTGAGCCAGGCGGCAATCTATGCCGATGGCCGCCGTGTTGTGCCGTGGGAGATTGCCGAGACCTTTGGCCCCAAACTTCTGCGGCAGGTGATGGATACGGAACTGCCCGACGGCACCTTCCTCAACCTGAACTTCCCCAACTGCAAGCCGGAAGAGATCCAGGGCATTGCCGTGACATCGCAGGGCAAGACCGACTTCGCCCTGACCGTCGAAGAGCGTGCGGATGGCCGCGGTTTCCCCTATTATTGGCTGCGTTTCGGCGAGCGTGTCGGCAATTTCCGCGACGGCACGGACGTCGCCGCAATAAAGAACAACAAGATCTCGGTCACGCCGCTGAAGCTCGACCTGACGGACTACGCCGTTCAGGACCGGCTTGCCGAAGCGCTCGGCTCCGGAGTTGCGGGTTGACGGCGCGAGTCGCAGAACGTGAGGGTTTTGCCGCCCTTGTGCTGCGGCTGCGTGCCGAAGGCATTTCCGATCTCGACCTGCTGACGGCGGTCGAGCAGACGCCGCGTTCGCAGTTCGTGCCGCCGGAATTTGTCGATAGCGCCTATTCCAGCCGGACGTTGCCGATCCCTTGCGGCGCGTTCATGGAAGGTGCCGATATGGCGGTGCGCCTGCTCGACCGGCTCAAGCTGAAGCCGGGCCATCGCGTCCTGGAGGTGGGAACGGGCAGCGGTTTCACCGCCGCCGTCATGGGCCGAATCGTCGAACGCGTGCTGACCATCGATCGCTATAAGACGCTGACCAATGATGCACAGCAGCGCATGGACGCGCTGTCGCTGCGCAATGTCATTGTCCGGCACGCCGATGGCAGCGTCGGTTTGCAGGGCGAGGGGACCTTCGACCGTATTTTGGTCACCACCGCCTTTCCGGCCATGCCGCGCTTCTACGTCGAGCAGCTCGTTTCCGGCGGCTCGATGATTGCACCGCTGATGGCGTCGGAGGACAGCTGTCGGATGGTACGGCTGACGCGTGTCGGCAGCCGTTTCGAGCGCGACGATCTGTTCGAGGTGCCCTATATGCCGATCGTCCCGAAACTCGCCGCGATCTTGTGAGCATTCTCCCGCAACCAGCGGTATTTCGGGGCGTTTTAGCGGTTTCCCACATTCCGCATGGTTATCAATTTGTCAAAATAGGGCGTTTGGGCCGGCGCTCTTAACCGCGTGGTAACACTAACGCGCTTTAATAAGACCTGTATCAGTCGCGTATTGAGTAGGTCGTTTTCATGCGTAACAGTGTATCGCCGGGTATCGGAAAGTCTGCCGTACGTGTTCTTGCTGCGGCATTGCTGGCCAGCGCGGTAAGTGGTTGCAGCTCCGATGTTTCGCGCTTCGGTGGGCTGTTTTCCAAGTCCGATAACATCACGACGAACTCCATTCCGCGTCGTCCCATCACCGGTTTGAACGGTGAAGCCCCCATTCCATCGCAGGACGTTGCGCAAGGCGTCAATACGCGCCGCGAAACGTTGTCGAATCGCGATGAGGCGCTGAATCAGCCGTTCCCCGAAGAGCGGCAGGTCTCCTACGATCCGATCAGCACGGCCACGGCAAATGGCTCCGGAGCGCGCATGGCGACCACGCCGGTCGAGGTCCAGCGTTCCGAGCTTGCCGATCCGACCGAGGGCAATTCCTCCAAGTCCGAACGCGACGTGGCGCTGGCGCAGCCGTTCCCGACCTCCAAGAAGGAGACGACGGAAAAGGCCACGCCCGATCCGTTGACGACTGGCACCACCTCGAAGGGCGGCTGGACGACCTTCAACGCGCCTAGCGTCAAGCTGAAGCCGGGCGAGTCGGTTGCCACCCTGTCGAAGCGGTATGGCGTGCCGGAGAAGGAAATCCTGCAGGCGAACGGCCTGAAGAGCGCGTCCGCTGTCGTGCCCGGTCAGAAGATCGTCATCCCGACCTATGGCAAGCCGCGCAGCATTGCCAAGGAAACGGCTGAGGCGGGTGATATCCCCACCGACAAGAAGATCCCGATTCCGGAAAAGACCCCGGATCAGGTCGCTGTGCTGCCGACCACCTCGTCGAGCCGCGACAAGTCCCAGGCGACCGCTGACGCCGCAAACGGCAAGCTGACGCCGGCCGATGGCGGCAAGAAGAAGGGCGACAAAGCAGAGACGGCAGCCACCGGCACTTATGTCGTCAAGCCTGGCGATTCGCTTGCCAAGATCGCCAAGGCAACGGGTGTTTCGGTGCAGGAACTAAAAACTGCGAACGGCATGAACACGGCTTCGCTGCGTATCGGCCAGACGCTGAAGGTTCCGGCTGGCGCCGGCAACGCCGACGACGTCAAGACCGCGTCGATCCCGACCGGCAAGGAAACCAAGAAGGGCGACACCAAGAAGGTCGAGACCGCCTCGACCGGCAAGCAGCCCGAAGAATACAAGGCGCCGATTTCCAAGCAGACCGTCGCAGACGTCGAGAAAAAGAGCGACGTTACCGAGGATGCGCCGGAAACCACCGGCATCGGCAAATACCGCTGGCCGGTGCGCGGCGCGGTGGTTGCCGGTTACGGCGCCAACGTCGAGGGCAACCGCAACGACGGTATCGATATCTCGGTTCCCGAGGGCACGCCGATCAAGGCCGCCGAAAACGGCGTGGTCATCTATGCCGGCAACGGGTTGAAGGAACTCGGCAACACCGTTCTGGTGCGCCACGACGACGGTACGGTCACCGTCTACGGCCATGCGGACGCGCTGAACGTCGCCCGTGGTCAGAAGGTGACGCGTGGCCAGGAACTGGCGACCTCCGGCATGAGCGGCAACGCCAAGTCGCCGAAGGTGCACTTCGAGGTCCGCAAGAACGCCACCCCGGTCAACCCGATGACGTTCCTCGAATAGGACCGGTTTCAGGCCCGCATATCGCAAGATGCCGAAACCCCGTCATGATGGCGGGGTTTCGGCGTTTCAGCCGATCCGCACGCGAAGGCGGCCGGCCAGATCCTGGATGTATTGCCATGCCACACGGCCGGACCGACCGCCGCGGGTTGTTGCCCATTCCAGCGCCTCGGCCTTTAGCTTATCCGGATCGATGCCGAGATTGAAGTGGGCGGCGTAGCCGTCGATCATCTTCAGGTAATCGTCCTGGCTGCATTTGTGGAAGCCGAGCCAGAGGCCGAAGCGATCCGACAGCGAGACCTTTTCCTCCACCGCTTCCGACGGATTGATGGCGGTCGATTGCTCGTTTTCCATCATGTGGCGCGGCAGCAGGTGGCGCCGGTTGGAGGTGGCATAAAACAGCACGTTGTCCGGCCGGCCCTCGACGCCGCCGTCCAGTGCCGCCTTCAGCGACTTGTAGGCGGTATCGTCATGGTCGAAGGACAGGTCGTCGCAGAAGACGATGACGCGGTGATCGACGGTCTTCAGCATGTCGAGCAGCACCGGCAGGCTGGAAATATCCTCGCGATGCACCTCGACCAGCTTCAGCGACACGCCGCTTTCACGCCTGACATCTTCATGCACCGCCTTGACCAGCGAGGACTTGCCCATGCCGCGGGCGCCCCAGAGCAGCACGTTGTTGGCCGGGAAACCTTCTGCGAAACGGCTGGTGTTTTCGTGCAGGATATCGCGGACGTGGTCGACACCACGGATCAGCGACAGCGCCACGCGGTTGGGGCGGGCGATCGGCTGCAATTGTTGGCGCGCCGGCGCCCAGACGAAACAATCGGCGACGGCCCAGTCGTTTGCCGCTGGTGCCGGTCCCGCAAGGTGCTCGACGGCATCGGTGAGACGGCGGATTTCAGCGATCAGAGCGTCGTATCTCTTGTGGCCCATGGTGCTCTCCCTTCGATATTTACCGTTTCCCCGGGGCTTATCCCGGCAATTTGCAGCCGGGTAGCATGGCGTTTGGGGGTCGAAAAGGTTAAGAGGCGGGAAATCGGTACTGTCTCCGGCTGTTTTTGTTGCATTCGCCCTGTGCGCAACTATATTCCGGCCACCCGACGAAAGATGGCCCAGAGCCCGGTCGTTCCAGAAGTTTCAAGGAGTTTTTCATGTTCATCACCGAGGCATTCGCCCAATCGACAACCGGCGCAGCGCCTTCCGCTTTCGGCTCGGGCCTGGAAATGCTGTTCCTTTTCGTACCGCTGATGGTCGTCTGGTACTTCCTGCTGATCCGTCCGCAGCGTGCCCAGGCCAAGAAGCGTGAAGAGACGCTCAAGAATATTCGTCGCGGCGACCAGGTCGTGGCTGGCGGTATTGTCGGCAAGGTCACCAAGGTCGTCGACGACAAGGAAGTGGAAGTCGAAGTCGCCGAAGGCGTGCGCATCCGCGTCGTCCGCGCCTTCATCGGTGAAGTCCGCGTCAAGGGCGAGCCGGTCAAGACCGAGGGCGGCAAGGAATAAGGACCGCTGAGTTTCCAGCGGGCAGGTAAGGTCTCATGGCAAAGGGCATAGAAATCCGCGCGGCGCATTTTCCCGGCCGCGCGCCGATCGACAGCTACGGCAACGGTGGTTTCCGTTTCGCAGACATGTCGCATCGCGGCTCCATCCTTTGCCTTCCTTCCGGCATCCATGGCTGGGATATGGCCGCCGACACGCCGTTGACGACCGAGCATTTCGAACGTGTTCTCGACGAGGCAGGGGACATCGAGGTGCTGTTGGTCGGCACCGGTGCCAATCTGCGGATTTTGCCTCCGGCGCTAAAAGCGGCGCTCAAGGCGCGCGGCATCGCTTCCGATCCGATGAGCACCGGGGCCGCCGTGCGGACATTCAACATCATGCTGTCCGAAGCGCGTGCCGTCGCCGCCGCGCTGATCGCTGTCTGATCATCCGGCAAGGCAATCGCTTGAGCGACACCGAGAAAGCCAATTTCGATATCTGCCTGGCGACGTTGCGCGACACGGATCGCGACCGTTATCTCGCCTGCCTGTTATCGCCGGAGGACAAGCGCGGCCCGCTCGCCGCGATTTATGCTTTTGGTGCCGAACTTGCCCGTATCCGTGATCTGGTGCGCGAGCCGTTGCCCGGCGAGGTGCGGCTGCAATATTGGCGAGATCTGCTCGAAGGGCAGGCGCATGGCTCCAGCGAGGCCAATCCGCTCGCCGCAGCCCTTCTGACGACGATCGATCGCTATCGCCTGCCGCGCGCAACCTTCGTGGCGATGACGGAAGCACGCATCTTCGACCTCTACGACGATCCCATGGAGGATCGCACCGCGCTCGAAGGTTATGCCGGCGAGACGGCCTCGGCGCTGATCCAGCTGGCGAGCCTGGTGCTCGATGCCGAAACTGCGGCAAAATCGGCCGAGGCGGCCGGACATGCGGGCGTGGCGCAGGCCATCGCCGGCCTGCTGCTGCTCATGCCGCTGCACCGGCGGCGCGGCCAGACCTACGTTCCCCTCGATCTGCTGGCTGCCACGGGGCTTGACCGCGACACATTCCTGGCCGGCGAAGACAAGGCGCGCATCGCCGCGGCGATCGATGCCTTCGCCGGACTTGGTCTCGATCATCTCGCCAAGGCCCGCCGGGCTGCAAGCCTTTTGCGCTCGACATTTCCGGCCTTCCTGCCTGTCGCACTGGCGGAACCGGTGTTGCGAAAGGCTCAACGCGCAGGCGCATCCTTATTCGA
The DNA here is from genome assembly GCF_964253915.1 of Rhizobium sp. LjRoot30. Lineage (NCBI taxonomy): Bacteria > Pseudomonadati > Pseudomonadota > Alphaproteobacteria > Hyphomicrobiales > Rhizobiaceae > Rhizobium > Rhizobium sp. LjRoot30. The sequence goes on from NZ_CAXUSG020000005.1 coordinate 216,746, forward strand.
CCGCTCGCTGCAGTCCCCGCAATGGCTGAGGCAATTGCGGTTGATGCGAGCTGCCTTCCGCCAGCGATTCTAAAGAATTTCCGGACGCAAAATCGCGAAGCACTTTTGCTGGAATTGCTTTAGGGCGCGCCGGTTCCCCGTAAAATGTGTAACCGCTTGGTTTAGCTGCAGATATTTTCGTCCTTCCGCGATGAAACCATGGCTCGCCCGTCGGCTTGCCGCCCATTGGCGGCCCGGCGGACGCGTCCATCACATCCGCGCAAGCTTCAGCAGCTATCAGACCGCCGAGAGCGGCGCAGGTGCCGCCGGCTGTAAGGAGATGCGATTTGGGTCTGGTGGCTTGGGGCGTGGTCGTTGTTCTCGTCGTAGTCTTTGCTTTCGTGACCACACGAATGACAAAGCAGACCTCCGAGGACAATTTGCATGACATGGGGCTGGCGATCATGGAGTTCGGGCGTGCTTTCCCGAACGAAGCGATCCGCGACCTGCATGCGACAAAGGACGGCAACACCGTTTTCGTGCGCCTGCACGACAACAAGGCCGGTTTCATGCGCAACATGCGCGGCCATTATTCCTGCCATCTGATCGAGCCCGGAATGGCGCGCGTTCGGCCCACGGCAAGCGGCAAGGGCCTGATTGTCGAGTTCACGGAAACGCCCGTTCATAGCGGCCAGTTCGAATTTTCTTCCGCCGAGGATGCTGCCGAGGTTTCGCTGTGGTTGCTCGGCAATCTGGTGGCGATGGCCGACAAGATCGATCTTGCCCGGCCATCCGCCCAATCCTGACGGGCGTCAGGCTTTTCCAAGCCAGCGGGCGCAATCGGCAAGCGCCCGCTTTGAGATCAACTGTCGCTTCATGATCGTCTTGTCCTTGCCGCGGAACCGCTTGACGCCTTCCGGCTTGACGATCGAACCGGGTTCCAGCTCGGGAAACAATCCGAAATTGATGTTCATCGGCTGGAACGAGCGTTTTCCAGGCTCTTCGTCGTTAACCAGGTGTCCGCCGGTGATGTGGCCGAGCAGGGAGCCGAGAGCGGTGGTGGCCGGCGGCAGAGCCAGGCTTTCGCCTTTGCGTTCCGCAGCCGCGAAACGGCCCGCGAGCAGGCCGATGCTGGCACTTTCCACATACCCTTCGCAACCGGTGATCTGGCCGGCAAACCGCAGGCCGGGCCGCGTCTTCAGCGTCAGCGAGTGGTCGAGCAGGGTCGGGGAGTTGATGTAGGTATTGCGGTGCAGGCCGCCGAGGCGGGCGAATTCGGCGTTTTCCAGGCCAGGGATCATTCGGAAGATGTCTGCCTGGGCGCCGTATTTGAGCTTCGTCTGGAAACCGACCATGTTGTAGAGCGTGCCAAGCGCATTGTCCTGGCGAAGCTGGACGACGGCATAGGCCTTGACTGTCGGATTGTGCGCGTTGGTCAGGCCCATCGGCTTCATCGGCCCGTGGCGCAGGGTTTCGCGGCCGCGTTCCGCCATCACCTCGATCGGCAGGCAGCCGTCGAAATAGGGGGTGCCTTCCCACTCCTTGAAGCCGACGGTATCGCCGGCGATCAGCGCATCAATGAAGGCGTGATACTGCGTTTCATCCATCGGGCAGTTGATATAGTCCCGTCCCGTTCCGCCAGGGCCGACCTTGTCGTAGCGCGACTGATACCAGCAGATATCCATGTTGATGCTGTCGCGGTACACGATCGGCGCAATGGCGTCGAAGAATGCCAAGGCATCGGCGCCGGTTTCCGCCTGGATGGCCGCAGCCAGATCCGGCGAGGTCAGGGGGCCGGTGGCGACGATAGCCAGGTCCCATTCCTTCGGCGGCAGGCCGCGGATTTCTTCGCGGCTGACCTCGATCAGCGGATGGTTTCCGATCGCTGCCGTCACGGCAGCCGAAAACCCGTCGCGATCCACCGCCAGCGCGCCGCCAGCCGGAACCTGATGCTTATCGGCGCAGGCCATGATCAGCGAGTTCGCCAACCGCATTTCCGCGTGGATGACACCGACCGCATTGCTGGTGGCATCGTCGGAACGGAAGGAATTCGAGCAGACGAGTTCGGCGAGATCGTCAGTCTTGTGCGCATCGGTGCCGCGCACGCCGCGCATCTCATGCAGGATGACGGGAATGCCGGCTTCGGCGATCTGCCAGGCTGCTTCCGAGCCGGCGAGGCCGCCGCCGATGATGTGGATGGGGGAATAGGAGGATGCGTTTGTCATGGCGGCTGCTTATCACGCCGGCCCGCCGGTTCCAATCACCACCCGGTGAAAACGGCTGCCCAGCTGGCTGCCGGTGACAAGGAAGGCGCCACGCATGGCGCCTTCCAGGATGCAACGTCATTTATTGCAAGACCTGCACGACGGTGTAGGTCTGCGGATCAACGATGACCCGTTGTTCGTTGACGATCGTATAGGCGTAACGCGGATCCTCGGGCACGGGTGTCAGTACCACATCCTGCGGAATGACATGGCCGACCACGACGGGTTGCTCAACAACGATGGATCGCTGCGCCGGTTGTTTTTCGACATAGGTGACGACACGTTCCGGCGGCGGGTCAATGGCCGAACCGATCACGGCACCAGCGACGCCGCCAACGGCCGCACCGACAGGGCCGCCGACAATGGCGCCGGTGACAGCCCCGCCTGCGGCACCGTTCACGGCGCCATCATCTGCGTGGGCTGCGGTTGCAAATGCACCAAGCGCGACAACGGCGCTTGCCAAAATTACCTTCTTCATCGTCTTTCTCCTCGTTTCACTCTTTTCATTTTGTCGAGAGAACGGGGGCAAAACACCGATGCGAGGGAATTGTTCCGGGTAAAATGAGGTCTGGTAGGAGAGCGCTCGAGACTGCCGACCTGCAATTCGAGAAGGCAAAAAACGAAAACGGCGCCAACATGGCGCCGTTTTGGGCATTCCCGAATTCAAGCTTCGCGATTAGCGAAACGAACGGGAAGCGATATTGCGGATATCGTAGCGGGTGATGCCGATGTCGGTCAGGGCCTGGTTGGACAGGTTGCCGAGTTCGGCGAGCGTACGGCGGTAGGAGATCCAGTTCTTGGCGATACGAAGCGGGTTCATGGTGGTTTCCTCTAATCTTTCAGACTTGTTGGGTTGCTGAGCTTGCGGTGTTGTCCGCATCAGCGAGTGACCACTTTATACGCTTGTAAAACAAAAATGTGCAGTGCAAAAAACGAGCGACTGCTATGCGTTTGTGCACTGCAATGTCCAAAAAATCGCCAGAGGCCGCAAACTGGGCATCTTATTTCGGCCGCAGCCGTTAATGCCGATTAATAGATGCACAAACGAAAACGCCCCAGGCGGGTGCCAGGGGCGTTTTTCGAACTCCATTCCGGCAGGGCCGGAGGAGCGATAATCAGAAGCCGACGGCCTGACGGGCAACGCGGCGGATGTCGGAACGGTCGATACCGAGGTCGTGCAGTTCGCGGTTGCTCATGCGGTCGAGTTCGGTAACGGTCTGACGATACTTGCGCCAAGAATTGAAGCTGCGTGCAATGTTCATGGTCTTACCCCTTTTCCTCAGTGTGTCCGGCTGCCCTTCGGTGCCGTTCAATTCGATGAGAGGAATATATGGTGCGGTGCAAAAAACAAAAAGAGCCAATGCAACATGTCACCTATGCGTTTCGCGCATTTCATGGCGGGTGTTTCGCCTTTTTGCTGACCATTTTATGAGCATTCGTGACGGAGTTCGCCACACTGGTTAAGGCGGCGTTAAGGTCCGGCGGCGCGATGCTGTCGAGCAGGATCCATCGTGTGGAAATGGGAGGGCAGAAACAACAACGCCCACCGGGGGAGGAGGTCCGGTGGGCGTGTTTTGTTTGACTGACGACTGGGAGGAGGAGTGCCGTCAGTCCAATCGGAGAAGCGCTGGGAGGAGGAGTGCGCTGCTCCGAAACCGTTTCGCGACGATTGTCGCTGTCAAAGTCTTGCTTGTCGAAGCAACGTGCCTGCCGTTCCGGAACCCTGTCCGGAGGTGCAGATCGCAGAGCCATCATGGCTCTTTCCGCTGCCGTTCGACACAAGAACTATAGGCCATTTTACCCCGCATTGTGCAGCGCAATATACACATGGAAGTCCTGCGTTAAATGCATGGCTCAGCTGGTTGTGGCGCTTTCCATTGCCGATCCAGGCGACAGCACGACGATCTGCGAATATAAAGCCTGCATGGCGCGTTCTTGAGACGGCGCCGATGCGGCGTGCGTGCGGAGGGGCTGGAATGTATCGCGGCAGGTTGGAGAGGGATCTCGGGCTTTGGGTCGAGAAGGGATTGATCGCGCGTCCGGTCGCCGACAGTCTCTTGAAGGAACTGGATTCACGCGAGTCGAGTTTCAGCGTCGGCCAGTTTTTGATCATCGTTGCGGCAGTGCTGATATCGGCAGCCATCCTCCTCCTGGTTGCTTCGAACTGGGAGGCTATTCCGCGCCTTGTGCGCGTCGGTACGCTGGTCGGCCTGATCTGGGTCTTTCATGGGGTCGCGGCGCTGTGTCTTGCCCGCGGGCGAAAGGGGCTGGCGGCGGCCAGCCTGATCATGGGCACGATGACCTTCGGCGGCGCAATGTCGCTGATCGGCCAGATGTACCACCTTTCCGGCGATGCCTCCGATATGATGGTGGCCTGGTTTGCGGCTTCGGCATTTTCGGCGGCAGTCTTCCGTTCCGGCGCCCTGGCGGCGATAACCGGCTTCCTCGCCTGGGGCTATTTCGCCTCTCTCGGCGCCGATTTCGATTTCGAGTGGGATCTGCTGCCGGCGCTCGTCGTGCCGGCCATGGCGCTGGTGGTCATGGCGCTGGTCTACTACACGAAGGCTGATCGGGTACGCCATCTTGCCTATTTGCTGATGATGGCCTGGCTTGTCTGGTATTATCTCAGCCATGACAGCGTGCCGACCGCCATTCTGCTTGCCGTCATTGGCGCGATCGGTTTCCTTCTCGCCGGCCTTCCCCTGTCTCCGCTCTATCCGGCGGCGAAGCGCGCCGGTGCCGCGCCCGCCTTTTATACCTGCCTGCTCTGCATGATCGGTCTCGGCCTGCTGCACGCCGAATATGACGAATCGCTGGGCCGCCTGGTGGTTGGCGTGATGACGATGATTGCCGCCGTCACCTCGATCGTCGTCTGCGGGCGGGATAACGGCGTCGTCCGCTACCTCGGCTACCTCGTGTTTGCCGGCGAGCTTCTTTATCTCTCGTCGGTGACTGTCGGTTCGATCATCGGCACCTCGGGCCTCTTCCTCGTCTCGGGCCTCGTGGTCGGCTTCACGGCCTGGGCGGTGATCCAGCTTGAAAAGCGTCTTTCCGGCAAGCCGGCGGAGGTGAAGGCATGACCCGGTTTTCCCGCATTCTTCTCGCCGCACTTGCCGTCTGCGTGCTGCAGACGGGTATTCTCGGCTATATCATCGGCAGCCGCGCGGCGATCCTGCGATCCGGCACCGAAATTCTCCTGAAGACGGCGCCGGTCGATCCGCGAGACCTGCTGCGCGGCGATTATGTCGTCCTCAACTATGAAGCCTCCACGATTCCTGCTTCTGCCATCGTCGGACCGCAGCCGAAGGAGGCGGAGAGGGCCGTGCTTTGGGTAAGGCTTGCCAAGGGAGAGGACGAGTTTTGGATCGTCAAGGAAGCATCCTTCGAACATTTGGAACCAACGGACGGAAACGTCGTGCTGAAGACCTTGCCGTTCCAGTTCTATCCGTCGTACTCCGAGGCCGGCCTGCAGATTCAGTATGGTATCGAGCGTTTCTATGTGCCGGAAGGCGAGGGCAAGGTGCTTGAAGAAGCCCGCAATGAGCAGGCACTGACGATCGCCGCCCGCGTCTCCTCTAGCGGCAAAGCGCAGATCCGCAGCCTGCTGATGGATGGCAAGCCGGTCTATGATGAGCCGCTTTATTGACGTCGCAGCCCAAAAAAGAGGTTTTTTGACCGTCATTCAAGCTTCATTTTTCCTTTGCGCCGGGGCGAACGGGTGATATAGAGACGCCGCGCTCCGGACGGCCTCATGCGCCAGCAGTGTCATGCGGTTCAGGAACGCGGGTATGGTGAAATTGGTAGACACGCCAGATTTAGGTTCTGGTGCCGCAAGGCGTGGGAGTTCAAGTCTCTCTACCCGCACCAAGACTGCCGCAGCGGCGGGGGAGAGGCTACCTCACGTTTGCTTGGGACCACTGCGCCATTTTGCTCGTCAAAATGACAAGGGATTGCATTTTAAAGCCACGTCCGGGAATTGAATTCCGGCGTCGTGCTCGTCGAAACCAACGGCTGTCTGGGCACGGCCGCCATGAAATGAAGGTAAGAAGATGCAGGTTATCGAAACGCTCGCTGAAGGGCTGAAGCGCGAACTCAAGGTGGTCATTCCGGCCAAGGACATGCAGGCTCGCATGAACGAGCGCCTGGCGGAAGCCAAGGACAAGATCCGTATCAACGGTTTCCGTCCGGGCAAGGTGCCGGTTTCGCATCTCAAGAAGATGTACGGCAAGTCGATCATGGCCGAACTCGTCAACGAGATCGTCCGCGACCAGCCAACGTCGATCCTGTCCGAGCGCGGCGAAAAGTCCGCGACGCAGCCCGACATCAAGATGACCGAGGACGAAGCCGAAGCCGACAAGATCCTCGCCGCCGAGGTTGATTTCGAATTCACGCTCTCCTACGAAGTCATCCCGCCGATCGAGATCCAGTCGACCTCCGGCATCAAGGTCACGCGCGAAGTCGTCGAGATCGCCGATGAAGAAGTCAACGAGCAGATCCTGAAGATCGCCGAGAGCGCCCGCTCCTACGAAGAGAAGAAGGGCAAGGCCGCCGATGGCGACCGCGTCACCATGGATTACCTCGGCAAGGTCGACGGCGTTCCGTTCGACGGCGGCAAGGACGAAGACGCACAGTTGGTTCTCGGCTCGGGCCGTTTCATCCCCGGCTTCGAAGAGCAGCTCGTCGGCCTCAAGGCTGGCGATGAGAAGGTCATCACCGTTACCTTCCCGGCTGAATACCCGGCTGCAAACCTTGCCGGCAAGGAAGCCACCTTTGACATCACCGTCAAGGAAGTTGCTGCTCCCGGCGCCGTCGAGATCAACGACGAACTGGCTTCCAAGCTTGGCATCGAATCCGCCGACCGCCTGAAGGAAGTCGTTCGCGGCCAGATCGAAAGCCAGTATTCGTCCGTCGCCCGCCAGAAGGTGAAGCGTCAGATCCTCGACCAGCTCGATGCCGTCTATCAGTTCGAAACCCCCGGCCGTCTGGTTGACGCCGAGTTCGACAACATCTGGCGCCAGATCAACACCGATCTCGCCCAGTCCGGCAAGACCTTCGAAGACGAAGACACGACCGAAGAAAAGGCACGCGAAGAATATCGCAAGCTGGCCGAACGCCGCGTTCGCCTCGGTCTCGTTCTCTCGGAAATCGGCGAAAAGGCCGGCATCCAGGTGAGCGACGAAGAAATGCAGCGCGCTCTCTATGAGCAGCTCCGCCAGTTCCCTGGCCAGGAAAAGGAAATCCTCGACTTCTTCCGCAAGACGCCGGGTGCTTCCGCTTCGCTGCGTGCGCCGCTGTTCGAAGAGAAGGTTGTTGACCACCTGCTCTCCGAAATCGACGTCACCGACAAGAAGGTAACGAAGGAAGAGCTGCTGGCCGACGACGAAGCCGAAGGCGCAGAAAAGGCCGACGAGAAGAAGGCCGCGCCGAAGAAGAAGGCTGCCAAGGCCGAGGCTGCAGAAGGCGAAGAAGCCGCTGCTCCGAAGAAGAAGGCCGCTTCCAAGAAGAAGGCCGACGACAGCGCTGAATAATCGGGTTTGGAGCGCCATCGTTTGGTGGCGTCTCCGTTCCAACGATCAACCCCGCCACTGGCGGGGTTTTTTGTGCGCAAAAGAAAACGGCCGGATCGCAAGATCCGGCCGTCTCTTTATCAACTTTGCGGAATGCTTATTTCTTGACGGCTTCGACGTCGATATCGAGGGTGATGTCCGGGCCGAGGCCGAAATCGGCCATCTTAGTGATGCCAAAATCGACGCCGCTGAACGAGCCGGTAGCGGAGAATCCGGTCTTGATGGTGTTGGCATCCCACGGCAGCGGCGATTCGTTGTGCCAGGTCACGTCCAGCGTCACCGGTTTGGTGGTGCCCAGCAGCGTCAGGTCGCCGGTAACCTTGCCGGTCTTGTCGCCGGTCTTTTCGATGGCCGTGCTCTTGAAGGTGATCTGCGGGAATTCTTCGGCGTTGAGGAAGTCCGGGCTCTTGAGGTGCGTGTCGCGCTTTTCGTCGTTGGTGTCGACGCTGGCGGCATCGATGGTGATCTCGACGCTGCTCTTCGTCACGTCGTCCTTGTCGAAGGAAATGCTGCCGGAGACGGTGTTGAAGGCGCCATGCGCCAACGACCAGCCGGCATGGTTGGTCTTGAAGCCAACCCAGGCATGGGTCGGGTCGATGTCATAAGCATCGGCGGCCAGAGCCGAACCAGCCATGAGAACGCCCGCGAGAGCGGCAAAAAAGCCCGAAAGTTTCATCAGTCTCTCCTATTATATGCCCGTTGGGGCTGTGGTTGCCGGGAAAACCCGGACGAGGGGCGGCCTCATGCCTGGAGCATGGCCGCGATCAGAATGGCGCAAATGGCCGGAATAGCTGTGATGACGCCGGAAGCCAGCGGCCGAAGGAAGCGGGGCTGGCCGACAAAACCGATGCCCCGGGCCTGTAGCGCATAAGCAACGGCCAACGGCAGGGCTGCAAGAATGAGCGCGGCCGGTGCGGCGCTCGGGGCAAAAAGCACTGTCATCGCCAGCGATACTGCCGCCGTCCAGATCGCTGCGAAGGCCGCGATACCGGTAAGAGCGAAGGCATCGTCGGAACCGCGCATGTAAGAGACGTAGCGCACCAGCAGCCAGCCGCCGAAGAGGGCCGCTAGGCCGCCGTTCATCTGGGCCATGCCGATGTAACCGCCGAAAATGGCCGCCAGTGCCGAGGCGATCGCCGTCCACAGGAGTGCTGCCGGAAGAGCGGCAGGAGCGGATTGCCGCGTCTGGCCGTCGCGGTTTGCAGAAAACAGCGCCAGCAGCACTGCCAGGATCACCAGCACAATCGCCAGCGTCGTCGCCTTGGTGGGATTGGCGGCAAGCACGTTGCGGCCAAGCCACCAGGCCGGGATGGCAAGCGAAATAGCGGCAAGGATGATTGCCGACAGCCTGCCCAGGCCTTGCTTCAGCACGAAGGAAAGGATTGCGAAGACGAGGCCGGCGCCGATCAAAAGCAGCGGAAATTTTTGTTTTGCGGCCACGGGCGGCAGCGGCGGCAGGCCTTCTATCGCCATGCTGACGACGGCCGCAGCCACCGGTATAGCAAAGGCCGCGATGGCAAGGCGGGCCGAGGAACTGCCGTTGCCGGCAATCGAAATCAGGACACCGAGAACGAGGGGAAGGACGATGGTCGTCAGAAGTATCTGTTGCAGCATGGTTTTCGTTCGCTCGGCCGGGTTGCTTTGGACCGGACGCTAACGAAGGAGTATGACCGAAACAATCGGCCGCCGATAACATGGCGTAACGAGTGCGTGAGAAGCGCAGTTGACAAACCGTTCAATAAAAGTGAACGGTCAAAACTACTTCGTCAACCTTATTATAAACAACGACACGTGGTTCGTGGCCGTAGAGCCGAGCCGTGCCGGAAAATCCGGCACGGTAAAATGGGAATGGTTCGGCAATCTTTGCAAAAGCCGGGCAAGAACCTGGCCCGGCTAAACCGGTCATTCCTCGTGCTTGATCTCGCCCATGCGGTTCCACGCATCGAGGCCGGCGATCTTGTAGGCCTCGGCCAGCGTCGGATAGTTGAAGGTGTTCTCGACGAAATATTCGACCGTGCCTTTGAGGTTCAGCACAGCCTGGCCGATATGCACCAGCTCCGTCGCACCTTCGCCGACGATATGCACGCCCAGAAGACGGCGGGTCTTGAGCGAGAAGATCAGCTTCAAGAGGCCGGTATCGAGACCCATGATGTGGCCGCGCGAGGTTTCGCGGAAGCGGGCGACGCCGCATTCGTAGCCGATGCCACGCTGCTTGACCTCTTCTTCGGTCAGGCCGCAGGTGGAGATTTCCGGCACGGCATAGATGCCGTAGGGGAAATATTTCTGCGGCTCCTTGGCGATGGCGCCGACGGCGACGCGGGCGGCGATACGGCCCTGTTCCATCGAGGTCGAGGCGAGGCTCGGGAAACCGACGACGTCGCCGGCAGCAAAGATGTGCGGCACGGAGGTCTGGAACGTTTCCGGATTGACGGAAAGGCGTCCGCGGCTGTCGGCTTCCAGGCCGGCGGCTGCGAGGTTCAGCGTATCGGTGGCGCCCATGCGTCCGGCGGCGAAAAGCAGCATGTCGCTGACGATCTTCCGGCCGCTGTCGAGCGTCACCGACACCTTGCCGTCGGGCAGCCGCTCGACCTTTTCGGCTTTCTGGCCGAGATGCAGCTTCATGTTGCGATCGCGCAACTGATAGGCGAAGTCTTCAACGATTTCCTTGTCGATGAAATCGAGCATCGTCGATTTCGGGTCGATCAGCGTCACTTGCGTATCGAGGGCGCTGAAGATCGTCGCATATTCGATGCCGATGACGCCGGCGCCGATGACCACCATCGAGCGTGGCAGTTCTTCGATTTCCAGCAGTTCGTCGCTGTCGAGAACGGTCTTGCCGTCGAACGGCATGTAGTCCGGCCGGAAAGGTTTCGTGCCGACGGCGAGCAGGATGCTCGTGCCGAGGACGTGCACGACTTCGCCATCATCCTTCTCGATCGACAGCGTGTCCGGGGTGACGAACTTGGCCTTGCCGCGGATGCTCTGCACCCGGTTGCGGGCGAACTGGTGCTCCAGCACCTCGACTTCATGATCCAGGGTGATCAGCAGGCGACGGCGCAGGTCTTCGGCGCTGATCTCCTGCTTGACGCGATAGGCGCGGCCGTAAAAGCCGCGTTCGCGCCAGCCGGAAAGGTTGAGTGCGGTTTCACGCAGCGTCTTGGACGGGATCGTGCCGGTGTGGACGGATACGCCGCCAACCCGCTTGCCCTGCTCAACGACAAGCACCTTCTTGCCCAGTTTTGCTGCCTGGATCGCGGCCCGGCGCCCTGCCGGTCCGCTGCCGACGACGATGAGATCGTATTGAATCATGAAAAGCCCCGGAAAAGGAATCATATTGCACTGCACCAAGCGTGCGCCGAACATGCTTAACAGATCAATATAACTGTTTCGTTAGCGACCGTTTCCGGCGTTTGCGGGCAAAAACTTGCAGGCGCCTGCCGCCGGATCAGATCAGCCTCAGCCCCTTGAGGCTGGCATGGCCGTCCTTGCCGATGATGATGTGGTCGTGCACGGTGATGCCGAGCGGCTTGGCCGTCGAGATGATCAACTGGGTCATGTCGATGTCGGCCCGCGAGGGAGTCGGGTCCCCGGAAGGGTGATTGTGCACTAAAATCAAGGCCGTAGCCGAGAGTTCCAGCGCGCGCTTCACCACCTCGCGCGGATAGACCGGCGTGTGGTCGACGGTACCCTTGCCCTGGATTTCATCGGCGATCAGGGTGTTGCGCTTGTCGAGGAACAGGATGCGGAATTGTTCGCGCGGCTCGTGCGCCATCGCCGCGTGGCAATAGTCGATGACCGATGACCAGGAGGACAGCACCTGCCGCCCGCGCAGGTCGCTCTTCAGCGTGCGGTGGGCGACGGCGGAAACGAGCTTCAGGTCGAGCGCCACGGCTTCCCCGACGCCTTTGACTTCCTGCAGCAACGTTGCCGGTGCGCCAAAAACGCCGGCAAGCGTGCCGAACCGGTCGATCAGCGCCTTGGCTATCGGCTTGGTGTCGCGCCGGGGGATGAGCCGGAAGAGCAGGAGTTCGAGCACTTCGTAATCGGCAAGGGCGGTATCGCCCTGTTCGCGGAAACGGGTGCGCAGTCGTTCCCGGTGGCCATGATAGTGGGCCTCCTTGTCGGTATCCGGCAGCTTCGACGCCTTGCCGAGCATCGGCGGCTTGGCCGCCTGCTCTGCGAAGAAGGCACGTTCATCCATGCTGCTGCCGTCGTCGGTCGCGCCTTTGAAAAGGTCGGTGGCAAAAGCGGAGTTTTCTTCTGTCGAACCGGCCGGGCGCTTTGTCATGGGTTTACCGTGGTGGCAGGCCGGGCCGGTCAAGGCCGGCGGGCGACAGGGTGAAGATCTCGCAGCCCGTCGCGGTAACGCCGACAGCGTGTTCGTATTGCGCCGAAAGCGACCGGTCGCGGGTGACCGCCGTCCAGCCGTCCGAAAGCACTTTGACGTGCGGGCGGCCGAGATTTATCATCGGTTCGATGGTGAAGATCATGCCTTCGCGCAATTCCGGGCCTTCGTTGGCGCGGCCGTAATGCAGGATGTTCGGCGAATCGTGAAACAGCCGGCCGATGCCGTGGCCGCAGAAGTCGCGCACCACCGAGCAGCGCTCGGCCTCGGCATAAGCCTGGATCGCCTCGCCGATGGCGCCGGTGCGGGCGCCGGGCCTGACGGCGGCAATGCCGCGCATCAGGCATTCGTGGGTGACTTCGAGCAGGCGCTCGGCCGAACGCTTGATTTCGCCGACCGGATACATGCGGCTGGAATCACCATGCCAGCCATCGACCACGAAGGTGACGTCGATGTTGACGATGTCGCCTTCTTTGAGCGGCTTGTTGTCGGGAATGCCATGACAGACGACATGGTTGATCGAGGTGCAGGAGGATTTCGTGTAACCGCGATAATTCAGCGTCGCGGGCAGGGCGCCATGGTCGAGGCCGAACTGCAGCACGAAGCGATCGATGGCATCGGTCGTCACTCCTGGCCTGACGATATCCACCAGTGCATCGAGGCAACGCGCCGTCAGCTGGCTCGCCTTGCGCATGCCGTCGAAGCCATCCTGCCCGTAGAGGCGGATCGCGCCGGTATTTTTCATCGGCGCGGAAAACGCCTCGATATAGGTTACCATCATACTGCTTTCGGAAATCCTGTTACCCGTCGTTCATAATGCAGCTATGCCGGGTTCGTCTATCGGGATCAATCCGGATGGGCGAATTTCGAAGCGCGTCACCTCGCATCTGACCGCAAAGGCCTCGACGCCACGCTCGACGGCACGGCGGAAGGCAAGCGCATAGACGGGGTCGAGATCGGCGCAGATGCGGAACCGCTCGCAATCCTGTCGCTGCACCAGATAGAGCATCACCGCCCGATGGCCGGCCTCCACCATGTCGCCCAGTTCTTCCAGATGTTTGGTGCCGCGCTTGGTGGCCGTGTCAGGAAATTCGGCAAGTTTTGGCGTGCGGGAAAAATGGACATTCTTGACCTCCACATAGGCCAAAGGGCGTCCTGGCGAAGACAGAAGGAGGTCGATGCGGGAGCCACGGCCATAATTCTTTTCGCGCGCGATCTCGTCATAGCTGCCGAGATCTCCCACCAGGCCGGCGCGGATGGCTTCTTCCGCCAGCCGGTTCGGCAGGCCGGTATTGATGCCGACGGGCACGTCACCGACCTCGATCATCTCGAACATGTGGCGGTATTTGCGTGTCTTGCTCTCGTGCTCCGACATCCAGATCCGCGAGCCGGGCGTCGTCAGCCCGCGCATCGAGCCGGTGTTCGGGCAGGAGCCGGTGATCGCCTCGCCGGTGTCGAGGATGGCGTCGAAGAGAAAACGCTTGTAGCGCTGCACCAGCGTGGCGGGGAGGAGAGGAGGATCGAAGATCATGGGGTGGAACGATCAGGACCGTTCCAGCACGAAAGAGCCGGGCGCGCTTTCGATGGCGTTGAGCGCTGTTCCGCCCGGCTTGCGAGCCGGCACGCGCTTGTCGTTGTGCGCCTCGATCCAGCCGTGCCAGTGTGGCCACCAGGAGCCGGAGGTTTCCTCGGCGTCCTTCGTCCAGTCCTCGTATTCGCCCTTCGGCTTGGCGCCCGTCCAGAACTGGTATTTGTGCTTGTCGGGCGGATTGACGACGCCAGCGATGTGGCCGGAGCCGGACAGCACGAAATCCACCGGCCCGCCGAACAGCTGGCTGCCCAAAAATACCGATTTCGGCGGAGCGATATGGTCCTCGCGGGTGGCGAGGTTGTAGATCGGGATCTTGACGTCCTTCAGCGACAGGGCCTCGCCGTCGAGAACCATCTCGCCCTTGGCGAGCGCATTGTTGAGATAGCAGTTGCGCAGATAGAAAGAGTGGTTTGCGGCCGCCATGCGGGTGGAATCGGAGTTCCAGTAGAGCAGGTCGAAGGGCATCGGCGCCTGGCCCTTGAGATAGTTGTTGACCATGTAGGGCCAGATCAGCTCCGAGGCGCGCAGCATGTTGAAGGCCGTCGCCATCTTCGAGCCCTTGAGATAGCCGGTCGCCTGCATCTGCTCTTCGAGCGCTGCCAACTGTTCCTCGTCGACGAAGACCTTCAGGTCGCCGGCATGGGTAAAATCCACCTGGGTGGTGAACAGCGTCGCCGTCTTGATGCGTTTGTTCTTTTCCTTGGCATGCAAGGCCAGCGTTGCGGCAAGCAGCGTACCGCCGACGCAATAGCCGATGGCGTTGACCTCCTTCTCGCCGGTCGCCTTCTCGATCGTGTCGAGGGCGAAATCGATGCCTTCGCGGGCATAGGACGACCAGTCCTTGTCGCGGTGGCGCTCGTCGGGATTGACCCAGGAAATCACGAACACCGTATGGCCCTGCTCGACGCACCACTTGATGAAGGATTTTTGCGGGTTGAGGTCGAGGATGTAGAACTTGTTGATCCACGGCGGGCAGATCAAAAGCGGCCGCTTCAGCACCGTGTCGGTGGTGGCATCGTACTGGATGATCTGGCAGACATCGTCCTGGGCGATCACCTTGCCCGGCGTCAGCGCCATGTTGGTGCCGACGGCAAATTTCGTCGCGTCGGTCTGGCGCAGCTTCAGGTCGCCGCCGCCGGCCTTGATGTCTTCCGCCAGCATCGCCATGCCCTTGACGAGATTGGCGCCGCTGCTTGCCACGGTTTCACGGTAGAGTTCCGGATTGGTGGCGATGAAATTGGCCGGCGACAGCGCCGCCGTGATCTGTTTCGTATAGAAGGCCGCCTTGTGGCGGGTGTGCGGATCGAGACCCTCGGCCTCCGCCACCATCTTTTCGGCCCAGCCGGCGGTGACGAAATAGGCCTGCCGCAGGAAATCGAAGAAGGGATTGCGCTGCCAGTCCTGGTCGGCGAAGCGTCTTTCCTTCTTGATCGCTTCATCCTCCGGCGGCACGGCCTCGCCATTCATCTTGCTCAGCGTGCGCGACCAGATGCCGAAATAGCTGGAGAGAAGCTGGGTCTGCGCCTCGAATGTCCGGCGCGGGTCGGAAAGCCAGTATTCCGTCACCTTCGACATGGTCTTGACCATGTCGGCCATCGGATCGCTCGCCGGGTCCTGGATCTCGCCGCGTTCGCGCGGCTCAAGCCAGGCGGAGGCGGCCTTGCCGAGGTTTTCCAGCGTCCGGGCGAAATTCAACGCCATCGCCTCGGGATCCTTGACGATGTAGGGTTTTACGGTTTCCGGATCGAAGCCCGCAAAGGCGCCGTTGTCTTTGGACTGCTGGGTGTCGTCGGTCACGCATTTTCCTCCGGCGCACTCTTTATTGTTTTCTTTTGTACATTCTGCATGAAATTCAATACAAGAGCCAGCGAAGCGAATTCATGTGGCTTGCATTGGAGCGGCAGTAAAATTAACTGTCCGCGTCGATGCGGCAGCATTTGGTGATTTTCGAGGCGAGCACATGGTGATTATCCGGCAAACGGCACGAACGGCGATTCTTGGCGCGATCATCGCGGCTGCCGCCACGGCGGCCGGTTGCTCGACACAGCCGCTGCCGCCGACCCAGGCCCAGCCGGTCGTGACCGTCACCGCGGATGGCGCCTCGTTGCAGCGCGAGACCGCCCCGCGCAACACCGGTGTCTATCCGAGCTTTTCCGACCCGCTCACGGCCGCGAATGCGCAGATGAGCGACGACGAGGCGACGAAGATGCAGGGCAGGCTGGCGTCTCTGGCGCATGCACGGCGCTCGGGCGCCATCAGCGAAGCCGAGTACCAGCGCCGCGTTGCCGAAATGCGCAAGCTTGCAGCGGAACACGGTGCCGAGGCACAGGCCGAAATCACCAATTAACGCTTGCCTTTCGGCCGTTTTGGACGCAAAGCCTTTTCGCAAGGGGCGGGTCGGTTTCACCGGTCGATTGGCGGCAGAAAACCGCCGCCAGACGCCAAAGAAATACCGCAACTTCATAGCATTCATGTCTTGCCGGCACACTGGAGTTCGTGGCCGGAGCTTCGTAACAGGATGAACTCGCGCGCAGGGCAAAAACTGCGCTTTCCATGGGGTGAAAGATGGAAGAATTCCATAAAGTCCGGCGTCTGCCGCCATACGTCTTCGAACAGGTCAACCGTTTGAAGGCGAGCGCGCGAGCGGGCGGGGCCGATATCATCGATCTCGGCATGGGTAATCCGGATCTTCCGACCCCCAAGGCGATCGTCGACAAGCTGTGCGAAGTGGTGCAGGATCCGCGCACCCACCGCTATTCGTCCTCCAAGGGCATTCCCGGCCTGCGCCGCGCGCAGGCGGCCTATTATGCCCGTCGTTTCGGCGTAAAGCTCAACCCGGAGACCCAGGTCGTCGCCACGCTCGGCTCGAAGGAAGGTTTCGCCAACATGGCGCAGGCGATCACCGCGCCCGGCGACGTCATCCTCTGCCCGAACCCGACCTATCCGATCCACGCCTTCGGCTTCCTGATGGCGGGCGGCGTCATCCGTTCCATGTCGGTCGAGCCGGACGAGAGCTTCTTCCCGCCGCTCGAACGCGCCGTAAAACACTCGATCCCGAAGCCGCTGGCGCTGATCCTCAACTACCCGTCCAACCCGACGGCCTTCGTGGCCAGTGTGGATTTTTACAAGGACGTCATCGCCTTCGCAAAGAAGCACGACATCATCGTGCTCTCCGACCTTGCTTACTCCGAAATCTATTTCGACGACGACGCGCCGCCGCCGTCGGTGCTGGAAGTGCCTGGAGCCATGGATGTCGCCGTCGAGTTCACCTCGATGTCGAAGACCTTCTCGATGCCGGGCTGGCGCATGGGTTTTGCCGTGGGCAACGAACGGCTGATCGCCGCGCTGACGCGGGTGAAATCCTATCTCGACTACGGCGCCTTCACGCCGATCCAGGTGGCCGCGACCCACGCTCTCAATGGTGACGGTTCCGATATCGCCGAGGTTCGTAGCGTTTATCGCCGCCGCCGCGACGTGCTTGTCGATGCCTTCGGCAAGGCTGGCTTCGACGTGCCGCCGCCGGCTGCGACCATGTTCGCCTGGGCAAAGATCCCGGAAAAATTCCGCCATCTCGGTTCGCTGGAGTTCTCCAAGCTGTTAGTCGAGAAGGCAGACATCGCGGTGGCACCGGGCATCGGCTTCGGCGAGCAGGGCGACGAATATGTTCGGATCGCGCTGGTCGAGAACGAACACCGCATCCGCCAGGCGGCGCGCAATCTCAAGCGCTTCCTCTCGACGGCCGAGAATACGATGCACAACGTCATTTCGCTGAACGCGCATCGTTGACCAAGGCGGCCGCAGGCGCGGCCGCTTCTTCCATCCAAGCAAATCAGGAAAAAATTTATGTCAGATGCCCTTAAAATCGGCATTGCGGGCCTGGGCACCGTTGGTGCTTCTCTGGCGCGCATCCTTCAGGATCGCAGCGAAAAGCTGGCTGTTACCTGCGGCCGGCCGATTACGATCACGGCCGTCAGCGCCCGTGACCGCACGCGGGACCGAGGCATCGATCTGACAGGCATTACCTGGTACGAGGACCCGATCGAACTGGCCGCCAAGGCCGATATCGATGTCTTCGTCGAACTGATGGGCGGCGCCGGCGACCCGGCCGACAGCGCGGTCCGCGCGGCCCTTTCGCGCGGCTTGCACGTGGTGACCGCCAACAAGGCACTGCTTGCCCGCCATGGCGTGGCGCTTGCGAAGATTGCCGAAGAAAAAGGCGCGCTTTTGAATTTCGAAGCGGCCGTCGCCGGTGGCATTCCGGTCATCAAGGCGCTGCGTGAATCGCTGACGGGCAACACCGTCTCGCGCATCTACGGCATCATGAACGGCACCTGCAATTACATCCTCACCAAGATGGAAAAGGAAGGCCTGTCCTTTGCCGATTGCCTCAAGGAAGCGCAGCGCCTGGGGTATGCCGAAGCCGACCCGGCCTTCGATATCGAGGGCAACGACACCGCCCACAAGCTCGCCATCCTGACGACGCTCGCCTTCGGCAACGAGATTGCCGCCGATGACATCTATCTCGAAGGCATCACCAATATCTCCATCGAGGACATCCATGCGGCTGCCGACCTCGGTTACCGCATCAAGCTGCTCGGCGTTGCCCAGCGCACCGAAAGCGGCATCGAGCAGCGTGTCCATCCGACGATGGTACCGCTCGATTCGGTCATCGCCCAGGTCGACGGCGTCACCAATGCGGTGGCGATCGAGGCCGATATCCTCGGCGAACTCTTGATGGTCGGCCCCGGCGCCGGCGGCAATGCCACGGCGTCTGCCGTGCTCGGCGACATCGCCGACATCGCCAAGAGCCGCCCGGGCGCCCAGCAGGTGCCGGCGCTCGGCCGTCCTGCCGCAAAACTCGCGCCTTACCAGCGAGCCCAGATCCAGAGCCACGAAGGCGGCTATTTCATCCGCATGACGGTGGAAGACCGCGCCGGCGTTTTCGCCAGCATCGCCGCCCGCATGGCCGAAAACCGCATCTCGCTGGAATCGATCGTGCAGCGGCCGAAGCACCATGTCGAGGCCGCCGAGCCGAAGACGATCATCCTCGTCACCCATGCGACGATGGAGGATGCGGTCCGCAAGGCCGTCGCCGCCATCAAGGGAGAGGGGTATCTGATCGGCGAACCGCAGGTCATCCGCATCGAGCGGCCGAAGACGGCCTGAATGCCTGCCGGCAAGGACGGTTCATTCGGGTAACGCCTGATGACGGCGGGATGACACCAAACGAGGAGCCATGATGGCCGATCTTTCGCCCGATCCCGTCCCACGCGCCTTTCTCGGCGTCGAACGCTCGGTCTCCGGCCAGCGCTGGGTGTCCCGCCTCGACCAGGCGGGGCAGAACCGGGCGCTGGCGATCGCGCAGGTGCATGGATTGCCGGACCTGACGGCGCGGGTGCTTGCCGGCCGCGGCGTCGGTGTCGATGAGGCCATGGCCTTCCTCGACCCGACCATCCGCACCCTGATGCCCGACCCGATGAAGCTGACGGATTGCGCCAAGGCCGCGGAGCGTTTGGCGCGAGCAGTCAGGTCTGCCGAAAAGGTGGCAATCTTCGGCGATTACGACGTCGACGGGGCGGCCTCATCCGCGCTGATGTGGCGTTTCCTCAGCCATTTCGGCGTCGACGCGACCATCTATATTCCCGACCGAATTTTCGAAGGCTACGGTCCCAATCCCGCCGCCATCGATCACCTGATCGACGAGGGCGCCGAACTGATCGTCACCGTCGATTGCGGTTCCACCAGCAACGAGGCGCTGGCCGCCGCGGCCAGACGCAGCATCGATGTCGTCGTCATCGATCATCACCAGATGGCGCACGACATGCCGGCCTGCCATGCGCTGGTCAATCCGAATCGCGAGGACGATTTGTCCGGGCAGGGACATCTCTGCGCTGCGGGCGTCGTCTTCCTCGTTCTCGTCGCCACCGCGAAGCTTTTGCGCGAAAGCGGCGATCCGCGGGCCCGCACCCTGGACTTGCTCGCCTGGCTCGACCTGGTGGCATTGGCGACCATCTGCGACGTCGTGCCGCTGAAGGAACTGAACCGCGCCTATGTCGTCAAGGGCCTGCTGGCGGCGCGGCATATGGGCAATGCCGGCCTGGCCGCGCTGTTCCGCAAGGCGGGGCTGGGTGGGCCGGTGACGCCGTATCACCTCGGTTTCCTCATTGGCCCGCGCATCAATGCCGGCGGGCGAATCGGCAATGCCGCGCTCGGCAGCCGGTTGCTGACGCTCGACGACAATTCCGAGGCGGAAACCATTGCCGCGCAGCTGGACGAACTCAACCGCGAGCGCCAGGCGATGGAGGCGGCAATGCTGGCAGAGGCGGAAGCCGAAGCCGCTGCCGAATATTGTGACGGTTCCGCCGCCTCGGTCATCGTCACTGCGCGCGAAGGTTGGCATCCCGGTATCGTCGGCCTTTTGGCGGCGCGGCTGAAGGAGAAATTCCGCCGTCCGGCCTTCGCCATCGCCTTCGACCCGTCGGGTAAGGGCACGGGTTCCGGCCGCTCGATCAGCGGATTCGATCTCGGCAAGATGGTGCGCGGGGCGCTGGACGAGGGATTGCTGGTCAAGGGCGGCGGCCACGCCATGGCGGCCGGATTGACGGTCGAGCGCGGCAATCTCGGCCGGCTGCGGACCTATTTCGATGAGCGGGCGCAGAAAGGCGTGGCCTCGCTCGTCTCCAACCAGTCGCTGAAGATCGACGGCGCGCTGGGTGCCTCGGGCGCCACATTGGATTTGATCGACCAGCTGGAAACCGCCGGTCCCTACGGCTCCGGTCACCCGCAGCCGATTTTTGCCGTCCCCATGCACAGGCTGCAGGACGCCCGGATGGTCGGAGCGTCGCATATCAAGGTGACGCTGGAAGCGGCGGATCGGGCACGGCTGGAAGGCATCGCATTCCGGGCAGCGGGAACCGCCCTGGGCGACATGCTCTTAAATTCCCGCGGCCGGCAGATCCATGTTGCCGGTACGCTCAGCGCCGATTTCTGGCAGGGAACGAGACGGGTGCAGATCCGCGTTCTCGATGCCGCGCTCGCCATCTGAGGCCGGCGCAAACGACATCGCAAAACACTTGAAGTGTTCTTTCGAGGGTCTTGTTTTCGAAGGGGAAAGTGGCACGCCCTAGGGGAGTCGAACCCCTCTTTTCAGAATGAAAATCTGACGTCCTAACCGATAGACGAAGGGCGCGTGCTGCTGTGGCGCCCTTATAGTCAGGACCGGGCTGAGCCGCAAGCGGGGTAAACGGAAAAAATGCAAATTCGGCAGATTTTTTCGCAGCTTGTGGATGAAGGCGGAAACGGCCCTTGATCGGCCGGCATGTCCGAAAGCCGGCGTCCGGCAATTGTCGGCTGAAAACGCGATGCCGTTTCTTGCAATGCTTCACGCCCAAAGGGTTTTCCGCTATGTTTTGCGGAATTGCTTGGTTGGGCTTCCGGCGCATTGGAAGCCGTGAGTTTTCGTTTCATTGCAGCTTTTCCATCGTGTAACACTGCGACAACGGCGCGGGGGGGCGTCATGACGCCGGGCGAATCACGAAACCATTTCCTCGGGGTCGGCCTCGACGATGTTGTCGCCGGGCCGGATCATGCCGATTATGACCGGTTGCGGCGGGTGTGGAACGGCATTGCCGATCGCCGGCCGGCGGCGATCGTCCGTGCCAGGAATGCGGACGATGTCGCCCGCACCGTCGCCCTGGCGGCCGAACGCGCGCTGCCGCTGGCGGTGCGTTGTGGCGGTCACAGCCTGCCGGGTCTTTCGACCTGCGATGGCGGAATCGTTCTCGATCTCTCGGGCATGAAGCGGGTCAGTGTAGATCCGGTGCAGTGTATTGCCGAGGTGGACGGTGGCGCCTTGCTGGGCGATCTCGACAGGGCCGGTGCCGATTTCGGGCTGGTGACACCGGCGGGCGTGATTTCGCACACCGGTGTCGGCGGACTGACCTTGGGCGGCGGGATGGGCTGGCTCAGCCGCCGGTTCGGATTGACGATCGACAACCTGCTTTCCGCCGAGATGGTGACGGCCGATTCGCGCCTCGTGCATGCCAACCCGGAGGCCGACCCGGAGCTTTTCTGGGGAATTCGAGGCGGCGGCGGTAATTTCGGCGTGGTGACGAAATTCCGGTTTCGCATGCATTCCCTCGGGGATGTCCTGATCGGGCGGTGGAGTTATCCCTCTTATTCCGCGGCCACCGCCTTGCAAGCCTACAATGAGATTGCCCTCGAAGCGCCGCGCCAGCTGACGGCCACCTTCACCGTGACCGCGGATACGCTTTCGGTCGCGGCCTTGTGGTCCGGTGATGTCGGTGCGGCGGAGCCGGTGCTCCGGCGTTACGGCAGGCTGGCGCGAGCCGAATCGGAAGTGTTCGGCAGTGACACCTATCTCGATCTCCAGAGCCGCAACGACACGCATTTTGCCTGGGGCAGGCGCTACTGCGCCAAAGGCGGATTTCTCGATGCCATCGATGGGGCGGTGATCGACTGCATGCTGGAAGGCGTAGCCTGCGCGCCGACAGCCGATTGCGAATTCTATGTGATGCAGCTCGGCGGCGCGATCGCCGACATTGCCGAAGACGCCACCGCCTATTCCGGGCGAAAGGCAAATTTCTACTGGCTCGTCGAGCCGGTCTGGGATCTGCCCGCCGATGACGAACGGTGCCTGGCGTGGGCGCGGCATTGGGCAAAACGCCTGGCCGCCCTGTCGCAAGAGGGCAATTACGTCAACGAGCAGGGTGATATCGGCCGGCAGGTGTCATTCGATGCCTATGGTGCCGAAAAATACCAGCGTCTTGCCCGTCTGAAGGGGCGAGTCGATCCGGAAAACCTGTTTCGCCTCAACCAGAACATCGAGCCGATTCCCTGACATGCGAAAAGTTCCACGCGAAGGGATCAATCCCGGTGGTCATCGACATTTCAAATGGGGGAGGACAGTGGCACGCCCTAGGGGAGTCGAACCCCTCTTTTCAGAATGAAAATCTGACGTCCTAACCGATAGACGAAGGGCGCGTGCTGTGGCGCCCTTATAGTCAGGACATAAAAAACGCGCAAGCGGGAAAATCGATTTTTTTCAAAAAAATGACAGTCGCGGGCGCATTTGAAAAATCTGTTGATAAAGGCTTAAAAACAAGGGCTTATCCACGGGAGAAATTGACGGGCCGATACATTTTCCGACGGCGATTGCGGGTCGAGATGTGTCGACCCTCGGCAATTGGTACGTGAGGTCTTCATGGCAAAACGGCCCGCTATGTGCAGGCCGTTTTCGGAAAGGGAGTAAGGATTGCCTGCTGGCGTCAGGCTTCCCGCCGGCCGCAGCGCCAGTTCCAGTCGCGGGTCCTGCCAGTGTCGATATGGACGGATGCGGTGTGGCAGTAGGTGCCGACGCCGCCGCGACCGGGCTGCGAGCGCAGGAAGGCGGCAAGATCCCACTTCGACACGCCGTCGATCTGCATGTCGGCGGCATTGCAGCTCAGATGCATGGAGCCTTCCACGCCGCCGACGCGGCGATTGTGGGCGACATCGCGGTAGCCGGAGGTCACCACGGCCTTGCGGCCGAAATGCCGTTCCGCGGCCTTGATGATTCCCACAAGTTCAGGCTTGAAGCAGCCGACCTTGACGCCGGCATTCTGGATCTTCAGCCCGTGGGCCGCCGCACGCGCCAGGCCGGAGAGCGAGGCAAGCTTCATCAGGCCGGCCGGCTTGTCGTCGTTGTCGTCGCCCGGCGTATAAAGATCCTTGGAGGCGTAGAAGCTGGCAGCCATGGACAGCGGCAGGTCGTCGGCGCCGATATAGTCGTTGTTGCGGAAGGCAAGCGCGTTGATCGGCTTGTCGCCGGCAGCCATTTTTTCCTTCTTGCCCTTGTTGCGGGCATCGGAAACCTTGTCCGAGGTTTCGGCCGTCGGCTGCGTATCCGTTTCCGGTGTCGTAGAGCGGCTGTAGACGCTGTTGAAGGCGGGATTCAATCCGGATGTCGGCGCGTAGGCGGGCACGTCAGACATTGTTTCGGTGGTATCTACAGGCTGTGCCGTGCGCGTCGAGAAAATGCTGGAGCGGCTGGCGTTGATTCCCGTCGATTGCATCGTCAGGCCGCCGATATCGGCGGGCGTTTGCGTTGCCTGATCGGCCTGCATGTCCGCGGAGGGCGAATCGAGGGCGACTGCGGCGGCATCGGAATCGATCGGCGGCAGTGCCGTCTCCGTGGTCGCGGTTTCGGTCGGTTGCGTCGTACGCGGCTTCTGCTTTCTCAGCGTCTGCCCGTTTGTCTTGGTGCTGTTGGTGACCAGATCGTCGCTATCGGCCTTCAGCGAGCCGGAGGGAGATGAAACACAGCCCGCCAGCGACAAAGCGAATACGGAGACCATCAGCGCCGGGCCGAAGCCAAGGCGTTTCCGCGGCAATTCCTGCTTCATGCGCAAAAACAAGACATATTTCCTTCGTTCGCGCGGTCGGCCCACAATCATGTGGATGCGACCGTACCGGAATGGCGCAGAAACTTGCCGGCACCCGGTATTGCCAAAATCGAAGGACTTAAAGCATGCGTGACTTGCGCTAAGCTTTCACGCGGCAAGCGGATGCCTGCCGCGTGGATGCTTTTCTTACCAGCTGCCGGTGTTCTGCATCGAAGCCCAGGGCTCCGCCGGCGCCAGGTTCGCGCCCTTCTGCAGGATTTCGATGGAAATGCCGTCCGGCGAGCGGACAAAGGCCATATGGCCATCGCGCGGCGGGCGGTTAATCGTCACGCCATTGTCCATGAGATGCTGGCAGAAACCGTAGATATCGTCGACTTCATAGGCCAGATGACCGAAATTGCGGCCGCCGGTGTAGTCCTCCGTGTCCCAGTTATAGGTGAGTTCGACACAGGGGGCGAGATTGGCGCGGGCGGCTTCCAGATCGTCGCTGGCGGCCAGGAAAACCAGGGTGAATCGGCCCTTTTCGTTCTCGATACGGCGGATTTCCGTAAGGCCGAAGAGCTTGGTATAGAAATGCAGCGAGGCTTCGAGATCTTTCACTCGTACCATCGTGTGAAGGTAGCGCATCCGACTATTCTCCTTTTGTCATTGCGGCCAGATATTTGGCTTGAAATCAGCTTCAAGCAAGCCTTCGCCGCTATAAATCGATTTGGGTAAAATCAAAACTAGGACTTGCGCTGATGCATCGCCACGATGTTAATCTGTTCGTCAAGAATCAGTTAACCGTAACGAAGTGACGCGTGTTCGAGGGGCTGGCAGAATATGGTGGACAAGATTTCGTCGAAAGGCATCGCATTTTTCGAAGAGCTTTCGAGCGAACCTGTTGAGCTGATCGAAGTGACGGGAGTCGTGAAGTGGTTTGACGTTGCCAAAGGGTTTGGCTTCATCATTCCCGACAACGGCATGCAGGACGTTCTCCTGCATGTGACCTGCCTGCGCCGGGACGGTTATCAGACGATTTTGGAGGGTACCCGCATCGTTGCTCTGGTTCAGAAGCGCGACCGCGGTTTCCAGGCATTCCGGATCCTTTCGATGGATCAGTCGACGGCGGTGCATCCGTCGCAGATGCCGCCGGTGCGCACGCATGTGCAGGTAACGCCGACGAGCGGCCTCGAACGGGCGCTGGTGAAGTGGTTCAACCGCACCAAGGGTTTTGGCTTCCTGACGCGCGGCGAGGGCACCGAGGACATTTTCGTCCACATGGAAACCCTGCGTCGTTTTGGCTTGACGGAGCTTCGTCCCGGACAGACGGTTCTTGTGCGGTTCGGCGATGGCGACAAGGGCTTGATGGCGGCGGAAATCCATCCCGATATGCCCAATCCCTCCACGCGCTCGCACTGAAGCCGATGGCCAGTTTTTCCGGATATCTGAAAAGCGCCGCGCTGGCGCTTTTTTTGTTGTTCACCGCCTTCGCCTCGTCTTTTGCCGAGGAGGTCAAGTTTTCGTCGGAACTTCTGACGATTACCTCGACCGGCGGCAGCAAGCATCAGTTCACCGTGGATCTCGCGGTGACGCCGGCCCAGCGTGAGCAGGGCCTGATGTTTCGCAAGAGCATGGGGCGGGATGCCGGCATGCTCTTTGATTTCGGCGAAAGCCGGCCGGTCATGATGTGGATGAAGAACACCGACCTGGCGCTCGATATGCTGTTCATTGGCAAGAACGGCGCAATCCACCGTATCCATCGCAATGCCGTGCCTTATTCGGAGGACATCATCTCCTCCAACGGTTCCGTGATGTATGTGCTGGAGTTGAACGGCGGCACTGCTGCTGCACTGGGCATCCACGAAGGAGACCGGGTCTCCAGCCGCCAGATTGGCAACGTCAACTGATTGATCGCTTGGGGAGTGGCGACCCCTGCAGGACTCGAACCTGCGACAACCTGCTTAGAAGGCAGGTGCTCTATCCAGCTGAGCTAAGGGGCCGAATCGGCTTTCGGCAGTCTGATCGTAGTCGCGGAGGATGACCAAAACATCATCTTCCGCGTTGTGCGTCGGCGGCCTCAGTGAGTCCAGGGCTGCGTGCGGTTGAACTTGAAGTTGTCCGAGTAGGAAACGGCCTTGCGCGTTGCGTCCTTGGGGAGGATCACGCGATATTCAATGCCGTTGCGCTGGGCATAGGCTTCCGCCTGTTCCTGCGATTCGAATGTCAGCTTCACCTGCTGGCGCATGTCGCCGGAAGAGGTGTAGCCCATGATCGGATCGATCTTCCGCGGCTGGTCCTGATCGAATTCCAGCACCCAGAGATGCGTCTTGGCCTTGCCGGACTGCATTGCAGTTTTTGCAGGACGATAAATCTTTGCAGGCATTGGCACCATGCTCCACAGTCAGGTCAATGTAATTCCGCTTACGAGCGACCGTTGGCGCAAGCCAAACATTGCCGAAGCGGGGAGATTCTCAATTCCGGCCGTGCAGCCCCAAGTCGAATCCCAAGGGCACAATTAACGGCGTCAACGGAGTTTAGCAATCCACCATCGCCGGAACAAGTTAAGAACGCCTCAAGATTTCCCGGACTGTTTCCGGGCGATGGCCCGCGCGCGCCGTGTCATTGTTCGCCGGTCGCGTCCTGCAGCGTTTTTATCGCGTCGTCACCGGCAACGAAGGCGCTTGCACCTGCGTCCCAGTGATAGGTCGTGGATACCTTATTATCGAATGGTTCCGGTACCGGCTGGTCGTCGCACGGTTCGCCGGTCGTTTCCCGTCGGTCGTCGATGGTCACGACAATCGCGTAGTAGGGTGTTGCCTGTTTCTCCGCTGTGCCGGCAAAGGAGACTGTCTGCGAAGTTCGCGTGGCGCAAAGCTGCAACCCGTAGGTAGAGACAGCATCGACCAGCCGCAGCTTGCCCTCGTGGAGGAAGGTGAGTGCCGTGGCGCCGAAGACCTCGCCAGCGTTGAAATGCTCGCTGTAGATGGCTAGTGCCTCGCTGTTATCGCCGATGCCGAGCTTCGGCACCTGTGCGAAACCGGTGAAGCGGTCCATGCCGACATCCACGGCATCGAGGAATTTAGGCGTCTCGCTCATGTCGAAAACGGCCAGCATCGCCGGTTGCTCCGCCACGCCTTCGGCTTGGCCGACCCCGGCCATGATTGCAAGCAGCGGTTTGCCTTCGGCCCGAAACGGCAGCGCCTGCACGCCCGACAGGACGACGGCATCGCCGAGCACGCCTCCAAACCCTTCGATGAGATGCCGGAGCGGGGCCTTGAGGTGTCCCTTCGTCTCCTTGTCCTGGCTGGCAAGATCGGGAATGACTTGCCGCAACAGGTCGGCATAGGACAGGTCGGCATGACCGGAGACCGGATCGCCCAATTCGACCGACTGCACGACCTCGTTGGCGGCCATCGCCGGCGCGGCCAACAACAGCGTCAAAAGACTGAAGACGGCTGCATGGACCCTAGTCGAGACACCCATGTTGGATATTCCTGCTTCTTAAGAAAACTGAGATGATCGTTACATTCTCAGATCGGCTGATGAGGAAAGTCAAGAATTCGTTGCCAATCTCACATCGAAGGACGGCCGTCTAACCGGAGAAATTCTTGAATTTTCTGATTGTGTAAGTAAAAAACTCGGTTTCAACACATAGATCTATATATCTACCGTCTTCCGCATTTTTCATCGAGCACCCGTCCGCGCATTGGAGGCGGAAGGCTGTTTCATTCATCTATAGAAAATTGAATTTGGAAAATTAGTAAGTCTCTCAATGTATTGTGAGTGTTCATGGCTATGAATTGGAATTATTCGTAGGAAATTGTTCACGCGCTATCGCTATATTGAAAAATATTGGAATTTCCACTACGATAAAGGCAGGATTTATATCGTCATGACGACTGTTCAGGGTGCTTATGTTGCATTGCTTGGCCGCCCCGCTGACCCGGAAGGCTTGGCGTATTTTAACGAACTCACCAATAACGGCACTGACCTTTCCGGTCTGGCATCTCTGACCAGCAGCGAAGAATATCAGAGCCGCTTTGCCGGCATGAGCAACGAGGAAATCGTCTCTTCGATCTACGAAAGCTTGCTTGGTCGTGTGCCTGACGCCGAAGGGCTGGAATACTGGGTCGATCAGTTGGAATCCGGTACTCTGGATATCAGCACCATTGCGCTGAACATCCAGGATGGCGCCCAGGGCGCAGATCAAGCCGTCGTCGCTGCCAAGGTCGCCGCTGCCGATCTGTTCACCGGACAACTCGATACGCCGGAAGAAATTGCAGCCTACGCCGGGGATCTCGCTGCACTGTTTGGTCGCGCGTTCCAGTCGAGTATGCAGTCGAATTCAGGCATACAGCCGGAAATGCGGATAGACGTTGACCCTACCGAGGTGCCAAACCCGCAGCGCGACCTGGATTCGATCATAGCCAGCCTTCAGAAGAGCGTTGAACGCCTGCTGGAGGGTTTGGATGCAGAGTGGGACAACGAGCCATCTGAAATATGGGCAAGCTACAAGAGTAAGATCATCGATGCGATCAAGGAGCATTATCCGGATATCGAGATAACGGGCGCTCAAACCTCGACGGTTGACTTTCTCATCGCCTAAAACCTGCCATGTGCCGTCATCGTCCGTGCTGATGGCGCATGTCCTGTTTCCGCAAGCCGATTCCCTCGAGGATGTCGAGTTCACGCAATTCTGTGGTTAAACGCTCGCGCATAGCCGCTTTCCATCGTGCCGGCTCTCAGATGGACAGTTTGCCCGATTTTTTTGAAATTGTTTCAACCCCGGAACGGGAAACAAGCAGTTTTCCATCAAGGGAAAATCGCGAAGATTCTGAATCGGTGATTTTATTGCCCTATCAACCACTTAAAGTGGTCGGAGTGGAGAGATTCGAACTCCCGACCCTCTGGTCCCAAACCAGATGCGCTACCAGACTGCGCTACACTCCGTACCGGCAATAACGGGGGGAATACACGGTTCCCCCCGGCATCGCAACTGCTAAAATCATGTTTGCGCACCCCTTTGTCACATCCTGCCCGGATATATCGAGGGGGCTTCGGTTGCCTAGTGCAGGATCTGGCTCAGGAAGAGCTTGGTGCGCTCGTGCTGCGGGTTGTCGAAGAATTCGGCCGGCGAATTCTGTTCGACGATCTGGCCCTGGTCCATGAAGATGACCCGGTTGGCGACCTGGCGGGCAAAACCCATTTCGTGCGTGACGCACAGCATGGTCATGCCTTCTTCGGCGAGGCTCACCATGGTGTCGAGCACTTCCTTGACCATTTCCGGGTCGAGCGCCGAGGTCGGCTCGTCGAAAAGCATGATCTTCGGCTTCATGCACAGCGAACGGGCGATCGCCACGCGCTGCTGCTGGCCGCCGGACAGCTGGCCCGGATACTTGTTGGCCTGTTCCGGGATCTTGACGCGCTTCAGATAGTGCATCGCCACCTCTTCGGCTTCCTTCTTCGGCATCTTGCGAACCCAGATCGGCGCCAGCGTGCAGTTTTCCAGGATCGTCAGGTGCGGGAAGAGGTTGAAGTGCTGGAAAACCATGCCGACTTCGCGGCGGACTTCGTCGATCTTCTTCAGGTCGTTGGTGAGTTCGATGCCGTCGACGACGATGTTGCCGGACTGGTGCTCCTCCAGGCGGTTGATGCAGCGGATCATCGTCGACTTGCCCGAGCCGGACGGGCCGGCGATGACGATGCGTTCGCCTTTCATGACCTTGAGGTCGATATCGCGCAGCACGTGGAAATCGCCGTACCACTTGTTCATGTTGCTGATCTGGACAGCGACGTCAGTCGCGGAAACCGTCAGTTTTTTGGTGAGTGCCTCAGCCATTAAATCTGTACCCCTTGAGAATTTCTTATCGTTTGTGACTGGTGTCGAGACGTCGTTCCACGAAACTTGAATAGCGGGACATTCCGAAGCAGAAAAGCCAGAAAACGAAGCCTGCGAAAACAAGTCCGGTCATCGGCGTCACGGAGGAGGCCCATGTGGGGTCCGAGAAGCTTTTGCGAACGTTGCCAAGAAGATCGTACATGCTGATGATCGACACAAGGGACGTGTCCTTGAACATGCCGATGAAAGTGTTGACGATACCCGGGATGACCAGCTTGATCGCCTGCGGCATCACCACCAGCCGCATCTTCTGCCAATAGCTGAGGCCGAGCGAATCGGCGCCTTCGTATTGCCCCTTGGGAACGGCTTGCAGACCGCCGCGGATGACTTCCGCCATGTAGGCGGAGGCGAAGATCGACACGCCGACCAGGGCGCGCAAAAGCTTGTCCACCGTCCAGCCGGCCGGCAGGAACAGCGGCAGCATGACGCTGGCCATGAACAGCACCGTGATCAGCGGCACGCCGCGGATCAGCTCGATGAAGGCGATGCAGAGCATCTTGATGACCGGCATCTGCGATCTGCGCCCGAGTGCCAGAAGGATGCCGAGCGGCAACGACACGCCGATGCCGACGAAGGAGATGATCAGCGTTACCATGAGCCCGCCCCAGCTGGCGGTCTCGACATGCTCCAGCCCGAAGACGCCGCCGAGCAGAAGCACGGCCGCGACGATCGGGAAGATCACGAACAGCGCCAGCGCGTTCCAGCCCTTGTGGGGAACCCTGGGGATGAGCAGCGGCGTCAGCAGTGCGACGAAGAGAATGCCCACCAGCGTCGGCCGCCAGCGCAGGTCGATGGGGTAGGTGCCGAACATGAACTGCTTGAAGTAGGCGCCGACATAGGCCCAGCAGGCGCCGCTCCATTCGTCGGGCTGTATACCGCCCTGTGCCAGCGTGGCGCAGACGGAGCGATCGCTGCCCAGCCAGACGGCGTTGACGAACAGCCAGTCGATAATCGGCGGAACCAGCAGCACCAGAATGATGACGCCGAAAGCCGTGAGGATGGTGTCGGTGACCGAACCGAACAGATTGCGGCGAAGCCAGCCGATGATGCCTGTCGTCTTCAGCGGTGCGCGTTCGGGACCGAGCATCTGGCCGCGGACGAAGGTGGAATGGGTGGTGAATGTGTCTGCCATCGGCTCAGCGCTCCACAAGTGCCATTCTGGCGTTGAACCAGTTCATGAAGACCGACGTCAGCAGGCTGATCGTCACGTAGACGACCATCCAGATGGCGACGATTTCGATCGAATGGCCGGTCTGGTTCAGGATCGTTCCGCCAACGGCGACCAGATCCGCATAACCGATGGCGACGGCCAGCGACGAGTTCTTGATGAGGTTGAGGTACTGGCTCGTCAGCGGTGGAATGATGATTCGAAGCGCTTGCGGCAGGATGATCAGCCGTGTCGTCAGGCCCGGACGAACGCCGAGCGCATGCGCCGCCTCGCTTTGTCCGTGGGCGACGCCCTTGATGCCGGCGCGGACGATTTCGGCGATGAAGGAGGCCGTGTAGAAAGACAAGGCCAGAAGCAGCGACATGAATTCCGGGCCGATCGTCCCGCCGCCGGTCAGGTTGAATTTACCGGCGGTCGGTACGTCGAAGCTGAGCGGCCGGCCCTGCAGGTCGAAGGCGACCAGCGGCAGCAATATCAGCAGGACCAGCACGACGGGAAGAACTGGAAAACGCTTGCCTGTGGCCATCTGCCGGGCGGAAACCCAGCGGGCGTGCATCACGGACAACACGATCGCCACGACGAGCGCCAGAACGACAAGCAGGAAGCCATCGCCGAAGATGGGCTTGGGGAAGAAGATCCCGCGGTTGTTCAGGAAGACATCGAACGGCAGTTCGATCGAGGCGCGAACCTGCGGCAGGATGTTGATGACGCCGACATACCAGAAGAAGATCACCAGGAGTGGCGGTATGTTGCGAAACAGTTCGACATAGACCGTACACAGCTTGGCGATCAGCCAGTTGCTGGAAAGGCGGCCGATGCCGACGATCAACCCGACCACGGTTGCGAGGATGATGCCGACGAAAGCGACCAGAAGCGTGTTGAGAAATCCGACCTCCAGCGCCCGCAGGTAGCTGTGATCGCTGGAATATTCGATCAGCGACTGACCGAGGTCGAAGCCGGCGCGCCCTTGCAGGAAGCCGAAGCCCGACGAGATGTTGGCACGCCTGAGATTGTCGACCGTATTGCTGTAGATGACGTAGAAAAAGGCTACGAGGCCGATGACTGTCAGTGCCTGATAGAAGACACCGCGCACTTTCGGGTCGTAGAGAGGTGAAGCCGCCGGCGCTCGCGAATGCGCGAGCTTGTCCTGCATCATTGCCATGTTTTCCCCTGGTGCTGTTTTCGCCCTTGTTTTTGGGCGTTTTCTTTTATCAGCGGAGGGGAGGCGGCGAACCGCCTCCCCGAGGTCGAGGAATTAGCGGATCGGCGGCGAGTACTGCAGGCCGTCCTTGGTCCAAAGCGCATTGAGACCACGTTCGATCTTCAGCGGGCTGCCGGCACCGACATTGCGCTCGAAGGATTCGCCGTAGTTACCGACCTGTTTGACGATGTTGTAGGCCCAGGCGTTGTCCAGACCGAGGTCCTTGCCGATCGTCGAGCCTTCTTCCTGGCCGAGGAAGCGCTTGATGTCGGGGTTTTCAGAGGCCTTCATCTCGTCGACATTTGCCTGGGTGATGCCGAATTCTTCGGCGCTCACCATCGCATAGTGAGCCCAGCTGACGATGTCGAACCACTGGTCGTCACCCTGGCGAACGGCCGGGCCGAGCGGCTCCTTGGAGATGATTTCCGGCAGGATCATGTGATCGTCCGGCTTCGACAGCGTCAGGCGGATTGCATAGAGGCCGGACTGGTCGGTGGTGTAGACGTCGCACTTGCCGGCGTCATAGGCCTGGTCGACTTCTTCCTGCTTTTCGAAGACGGTCAGCTTGTATTCCATCTTGTTGGCTTTGAAGTAGTCGGCAAGGTTGAGTTCGGTGGTCGTACCGCTTTGGACGCAGACCGATGCGCCGGAAAGCTCGAGCGCCGATTTCACGCCGAGTTCCTTGCGGG
The DNA here is from genome assembly GCF_964253915.1 of Rhizobium sp. LjRoot30. NCBI lineage: Bacteria > Pseudomonadati > Pseudomonadota > Alphaproteobacteria > Hyphomicrobiales > Rhizobiaceae > Rhizobium > Rhizobium sp. LjRoot30. The sequence continues at coordinate 249,834 of NZ_CAXUSG020000005.1, forward strand.
CCATGAAGCCCTGGCCGTCATAGTAGTTGACGGTGCGGAAGTTGAAGCCGAGCTGCGTATCGCGGCTGATCGTCCAGGTGGTGTTGCGGGCGAGAAGGTCGATTTCGCCGGACTGCAGGGCCGGGAAGCGATCCTTGGCCGAGAGGGGCGTGTACTTAACCTTGGTCGCATCACCGAAAACAGCGGCCGCCACGGCCTTGCAGTAGTCGATATCGAGGCCCGACCAGTTGCCGCTGCTATCCTGCGACGCAAAGCCGAGAAGACCGGCGCCGTTCACGCCGCACTGGACGAATCCCTTCGCCTTGACGTCATCGAGTTTGGCTGCGGACGCGCCCGAAGCGCTTAGAGCCACCACCGCTGCGCCAATTGCCGCCGACAGAAGCTTGTAATTCATTTTTCCCAACCTTTTTTCTGTTGTTTTTGTCATCGTGAAAGCATGCGCGGACGAGCCGACTTTCGATGCCTCACATTTCTCGCTGACCTCCCGGTGCGAGTGCTGCTATCACAGTCGTAAATAGCCCTAGGGTCAAGTCTCGCGTTCGAAATTCAATTTTGAAACCTCATTTTTACCGATAAGGGCCGGAAAAACAGGCAAACGCGCCCAATTCGAGCAGCCGGCTGCATAAATTTCTACCGTTGCGGCTGGCGCAACAACCATGGTGTCCGGAATGAAACGGTGGCGATTGTGGGTTGACCATCGTCGCCGGCTTGGCGAAGACTGGCGGCTTCATTCCGTATCACAAGCAGATTCATCCATGACACGACACGATAATTCCAAAGACGAAGCCGGCATGAACACGCGGCTTGCCCATCTCGGCCCGTCGCCGCACGATTACCACGGTTTCGTCAATCCTCCCGTCGTCCACGCTTCCACAGTGCTGTTCCCGAACGCCCGTACGATGGAAACGCGGAGCCAGAAGTACACCTATGGCACCCGCGGCACGCCGACCACCGACGCGCTTTGCGATGCGATCAACGAGCTGGAGGGTTCTGCGGGAACGATACTCGTGCCGTCCGGGCTGACGGCCGTCACCGTGCCGTTCCTTGCCTTCCTGTCTGCCGGGGATCACGCGCTGATCGTCGATTCGGTGTATTTTCCGACGCGGCATTTCTGCGATACCATGCTGAAACGCCTAGGGGTTTCCGTCGACTATTACGATCCGGCGATCGGCGCGAACATCGAGACGCTGATCAAGCCGAACACCAAACTGGTGCATACAGAAGCCCCCGGCTCGAACACGTTCGAGATGCAGGATATTGCCGCGATCTCGGCGGTGGCGCACCGGCACGGCGCGGTCGTGACGATGGACAATACCTGGGCAACGCCGATCTATTTCAAGCCGCTGGATTTCGGCGTCGACGTCTCCATCCATGCCGCGACGAAATATCCGGCCGGCCATTCCGATGTCCTGCTCGGAACCGTGTCGGCCAATGCCGCCACCTGGCCGCAACTTCTGGAAACGCACGGCACGTTGGGCATCTGCGGATCGCCGGATGATTCCTACCAGGTGCTGCGCGGCTTGCGGACGATGGGCGTCCGGCTTGCCCGGCATCAGGAAAGCGCGCTTTCGGTGGCATCGTGGCTTGAGGGCAGGGAGGATGTCGCCCGCGTGCTGCATCCGGCCTTGCCGAGTTTTCCGGGGCACGATCTCTGGAAACGCGATTTCAAGGGTTCCAGCGGCATTTTTTCCTTCGTGCTGGCAGCGGATAACCCGGAAAAATTCAAGCCGAAGGCGCATGCCTTTCTCGATGCGTTGCGTTATTTCGGCCTCGGTTATTCCTGGGGCGGATATGAAAGCCTTGCCGTGCATGTCGGCCTTGGCGATCGCCGCATCTGCAAGGCGCCGGCGGAAGGTCCGGTTCTGCGGTTGCAGATCGGCCTCGAAGACGTCGCCGATCTCAAGAAGGATCTCGAAGCCGGTTTTGCCGCAGCCGCGGCTGTCTGATCAATCTTCGGCGCGATAGCCGTAGATCCAGTCCAGATCCGCCGCAAGCGCTTGCGGCGGCCGCATGCCGAGCACGATGTCGCGAGCGAGCCGCACCGGACCGCGCGCATGGTAGGCGAACTTGTTGAAGGCGCCGCGCCTGCGCACCTGCTCCACGCGCTGGCGGCGGTGGGCTTCGAAATCCGCAAGGGCTGCGCCCAACGGCATCCGGGCCACACGTCCCACCAGTTCGAAAGCATCCTCGATCGCCATCGCCGCACCCTGGGCCGCAAACGGCATCATCGCATGGGCGGCGTCGCCGATCAGCACGGTCCTGGCGCCGTCCTGCCAGCTGCCGGATCCGACTTCGTAGAGCGGCCAGAATGTCGGCGCCGGGGCTTGGGCGAGAAGGCGTTCGATGGAGGGATGCCAGCGGCGGAAAGCATCCCTCAACGCGCGCTCGTCACCCACGGAAACCGGATCAGCCTTGGAGGCGATAGCGACGAGGTTGATGCAGCCGGCATCCCGCAAAGGATAGCAGACGAGATGCGAGGAGGGGCCGAGGAAGGCGGTGACGTTTTTTCGGTCGATGAAATCCGGCGCCTGTGCGTCCGGAACGGTGATGCGCCAGGCGACGTTGCCGGAGAATCGTGCCTGCGGCGCTCCGGGCACCAGAGCACGGACAACGGAGCGCACGCCATCTGCGCCGACGACAAGATCCGGTTCCATGCCGGCGATGTTCGTTATTGCCTGCCTGTCGGCGACATCCAGCCTCTGTCCGAGCACGAGGCGGCAGAGAGGATGAACCTGCGTGGCCGAAAGCAGCGCCTGTTGCAGGCTCGATCGATGCAGCACGCCGTAAGGTGCGTCCCAGCGTTGCCGCGCGCTCCGGCCGCTGGGAACGGCTGTCAGCCGGCGCAGGCTGGTGCCGGACCGCAATTCGATGGATTCGGGCTCCATCCAGATCGCTTCGAGGGAAGCGAGCACGCCCAGTTCGGCAAGAATCCGCGAAGCATTCGGCGACACTTGCAGGCCGGCGCCGACTTCCGTCAGTTCCGCTGCCTGCTCGATCACGGTCGAGGAAATGCCCTTGCGGGCGAAACACAGAGCCGCCGTCAAGCCGGCGATGCCGGCCCCGACGATTGCGACGCTACGGACGGGCATGATTGCCGGCCGTCACGCGGCCTTGACGTGGAAGGTGCATCCCGGCGGGTTGGTTTCGCTCGCCTTCAGCGACGGATTGTAGCGAAAAAGCGTCGAGCAGTAGGAACAGACCTTTTCCGTCTCGTCGCCCATGTCGATGAAGATGTGCGGGTGATCGTAGGGAATGGAAGCGCCCGTGCACATGAATTCCTTGACGCCGATCTCGATCATCCGATGTCCGCCGTCGTTCTGAAAATGCGGGATTGAGTGTCCGGCTGCCATGTCATTCTCCAATGCGTCTGTTTGCGGCGGACATTATATGCCTTCGTTTCAAATGTGTAGATGCGAAGTGTCGCGGAAAACACAGAAGTTTCGGCAAGGCAGGGTTCACCACGGCGCGCCGATCTCTTATGGTCGCGGCAAAAAGGACCTGTCGATGAATCTCGATCCCCCGGATTTTTCCTATTTCATGCATGACGGCTTGCGGCTGGCCTATTTCGATGAGGGCGATGCCGCCGGCGAACCGGTGCTGCTGATCCATGGTTTTGCTTCCAGCGCCAGCGTCAACTGGGTCTATCCGGGCTGGCTCAAGACGCTGGGAGACGCCGGATTCCGGGTGATCGCCATTGATAATCGCGGCCACGGCACGAGCGACAAACCGCATGATCCGGCGGCCTATCATGTGCCGCTGATGGCTGGAGACGCGGCGGCGCTGCTCGATCATCTCGGCCTGCCGGACGCCCATGTCATGGGATATTCGATGGGCGCGCGGATTTCGGCTTTCCTGGCGCTGGGGCATCCGCATCGCGTCCGCTCGCTGATCTTCGGCGGACTGGGCATCGGCATGATCGACGGCGTCGGTGACTGGGATCCGATCGCAGACGCCCTCCTGGCCACGTCCATAGACGACGTCACGCATGAGCGCGGAAAAATGTTCCGCGCCTTTGCCGACCAGACAAAAAGCGACCGTCTGGCACTGGCCGCCTGCATCCGCACCTCGCGGGACGCGATCACCGCCGAGGAGATCGGCCGCATCGATGTTCCGGCCCTGATTGCCGTCGGCACCAAGGACGATATCGCCGGCTCGCCGCAGGAACTGGCGGCGCTGATGCGCGATGCGCGGGCCCTGGACATCCCCAATCGCGATCACATGCTGGCGGTCGGCGACCGGGTGTTCAAGAAGGCGGCGCTGGATTTTTATGCTGAAATCGCGGCTGCCTGAGGCAGTGGATTTCTTCCGTGGACAGCCATCTGGTTTTGTTTGCCATTTGTCGTATATAATGGCGAACGACGGGTAATGAGGAGACCGAATATGGTCGCGAAAACTGACGTTCGCCTGAGCGAACACGTCAAGACGATGGATCCCATCTGGGACAGCCTGCGCCAGGAAGCGCGCAGCGCCGCCGAACAGGATCCGATCCTTGCCGCTTTCTTCTATTCGACCGTATTGAACCATCGCTCGCTCGAAGACTGTGTCATCTATCGCATCTGCGAGCGCCTCGGCAATTCCGAGGTCCAGGCGAGCCTTCTGCGCCAGGCTTTCGAAGAGATGCTGGCCGACTGGCCGGAATGGGGCAACATCCTGCGCGTCGATATCCAGGCGGTCTACGACCGTGACCCCGCCTGCCTGCGCTTCATGGAGCCGGTCCTCTATTTCAAGGGTTTTCATGCCATCCAGACGCATCGGCTGGCGCATTGGCTGGTGAACCACGGCCGGCGTGACTTTGCGCTCTACCTGCAGAGCCGGTCCTCCAGCGTCTTCCAGACGGATATCAATCCGGCAGCGCGTATCGGCAAGGGTATCTTCCTCGACCATGCGACCGGCCTGGTGGTCGGCGAGACGGCCGTGATCGGCGACAACGTGTCGATTCTTCACGGCGTCACGCTCGGCGGCACCGGCAAGGAAGGCAGCGACCGCCATCCGAAGATCGCCAACGGCGTGCTGATCGGCGCCGGCGCCAAGATTCTTGGCAACATCGAGATCGGCCATTGCTCGCGGGTCGCGGCCGGTTCGGTGGTGTTGAAAGCCGTTCCGCCGAAGACCACGGTCGCCGGCGTGCCGGCGCGTGTCGTCGGGGAGGCGGGGTGTTCCGAGCCGTCCCGCGCCATGGACCAGTTGATCAGCGCGATCGACTGATCGCTGCCCGCCAATGGTCTCCGTTGGGTGACAGGCATGCTACGGAACGGGCGTGGTATAATCCCGTTTAAGATCGACTGAGCATTGTTGCCGGGCCTTTACACTGCGTCTTTTCCCATGCAACAAGCGGCGCAACCCGATAAACGCTGACGGAGACAATTGTGAAGCCGGACGAAATCAAGAAACTCGACGCTTATTTCAAGCGCACGCTCAACCCCGCCATCGTCGTCAAGGCGCGGCCGCGCAAGAACGATTCCGCTGAGGTCTATATCGGCGACGAGTTTCTCGGCGTGATCTTCCGTGACGATGAGGACGGCGATCTCTCCTACAGCTTCTCGATGGCTATTCTCGAAGACGATCTTTGAGTGACGAAATCCAAGCCGGCGGGCCTTGCCACGCCGGCTTTGCCGTCTATTCCGGCTACACGCTTAGGACTAGACTGCGGTCGGCCAACCTTCGGCCCGCCATCAACCGCCCGTTTGCGGAAGCCACGCGAAAGTGGCCAGACTTCTCTTCGTAAAACGTTGAAAACCATCGCGATAGGATCGCACCGTTCGTCGCTGCGAGTGCGAGATAAAGCAGCATCTAGTGCACTGGAATCGTTTACCTGCGGTTGTGTATCGGGCTCGGCGCGAATTGGGAAAATTCGGGTTTTCCGCGATGACTTATTTTGCCAAATGACAAGAATGTTTCCCTGTCGATAGGAAATTGAGCGTTTTTTGGCGCAGAATTCTTTTAAATTTAAAAAATGGAAGCGCAATTTTTTAAAAACATCGAGAAACGCTTCGGGGAACGAAAAAACCTTCCATCGGCTCCTTCATCGGTTCGTTACAATCTATGATTTCCTTGCGGCGCACAAAATTCTTGACTTACCTTGTGCGCTGCACGTATGTTTTGCGAACCAACCAACCAAAAGGGACGGGCTATGTTCAACTTTGATGAAGCCAGCAAGAAGAGCAAGGAAGCCGCAGACACCGTGCTGAAGGGCTATTCGGAAGTTGCAAAGGGTTTCCAGGCAATCGCTGCGGAATCCGCCGAATACACCAAGAAGTCGTTCCAGGACACCGTTGCCCACGTCGAGGCCTTGGCCGGCGTAAAGAGCATCGAGGCCGCCTTCGAGCTGCAGACCAACTTCGTCAAGGCCGCTTACGAAGGTTTTGTTGCCGAAGCCACCAAGCTCAACGAAATGTATGTCGACCTCGCCAAGACCGCCTACAAGCCTTACGAGGCGCCGCTTTCGCGCGTTTCGACTGCGTTGACGCCGGCTGCCTGATAAGACCGGGCTGGACAATCGAGATCAATGGGCCGGTCGCCTGAAAGGGCGGCCGGCCTTTTTCGTCGCGAAAGCCCGGCACCCGTTTGGCATGTCAGAAATATGAAGATTACTGCGAGGGGGAAGGCGAATTCCCGTTGCAGTGTTGGACAGGGGGCTTAAAATCCCCAAACAAAGACCTAAATTATGGTCACGGATGTTTGGCTTGCCGCTGCCCCAGAAGCGTGAGCCGCCACGTTTTGGGAATGATGAAAGATGATCGCTAAGCCGATCCGGATGCAACAGGATTCAGACAAGGACGGGGATAACGCAAACCGCGGCACCTCCGTTATTACGCGTACCAAACCGAAAACGAAGAAACCGAACCTGTACCGCGTTCTACTTCTGAACGACGATTACACGCCCATGGAATTTGTCATTCATATCCTTGAGCGTTTTTTTCAGAAAGACCTGGAAGCCGCGACCCGCATCATGCTTCATGTTCATAACCACGGCGTGGGCGAATGTGGCGTCTTTACCTACGAAGTGGCTGAAACGAAGGTGAGCCAGGTTATGGACTTCGCCCGACAGCATCAGCATCCGCTGCAATGTGTTATGGAAAAGAAGTGAGGATCTGATCGTGCCAACATTTTCGCCTAGTCTTGAGAAGGCGCTGCACCAGGCACTGACTTATGCCAACGAGCGGCATCACGAATATGCAACGCTCGAGCACCTGCTCCTGGCGCTGATCGACGACGGTGATGCCGCCGCGGTCATGGGTGCGTGCAATGTCAATCTCGATACGCTTCGCAAGACCGTCACCGACTACGTCGACAATGAGTTGTCGAACCTGGTGACCGGTTACGACGAAGATTCCAAGCCGACCTCCGGCTTCCAGCGGGTCATCCAGCGCGCGGTGATCCATGTGCAATCCTCCGGACGCGAGGAAGTGACCGGCGCCAACGTGCTGGTCGCCATCTTCGCCGAACGGGAAAGCCATGCCGCCTATTTCCTGCAGGAGCAGGAAATGACGCGCTACGACGCCGTCAATTTCATCTCCCATGGAATTGGCAAGCGCCCCGGCGCCAGCCAGCCGCGTGCCCCGCGTGGGGTCGAGGAAGGCGAGGCCGAAAGCAAGCAGACCCGCGGCGAGCAGGAGGATGGCAGCCCCAAGAAGCAGCAGGATGCCTTGAAGGCCTACTGCGTCAACCTCAACGAGAAGGCCAAGAACGGCAAGATCGATCCGCTGATCGGACGTCACGCCGAGGTCAACCGCACCATCCAGGTGCTGTGCCGCCGCTCGAAGAACAATCCGCTCTATGTCGGCGACCCCGGCGTCGGCAAGACGGCCATCGCCGAAGGCCTCGCCAAGCGCATCGTCGAGAAGAAGGTGCCGGAAGCGTTGCAGGACGCGACGATCTTCTCGCTCGACATGGGCACGCTGCTCGCCGGCACCCGCTATCGCGGTGATTTCGAAGAGCGCCTGAAACAGGTCGTCAAGGAGCTGGAGGAATATCCCGGCGCCGTTCTGTTCATCGACGAAATCCACACCGTCATCGGTGCGGGTGCTACGTCGGGCGGCGCCATGGATGCCTCGAACCTCTTGAAGCCTGCCCTGTCGTCCGGTGCGATCCGTTGCATCGGTTCAACCACCTACAAGGAATACCGGCAGTTCTTCGAAAAGGACCGGGCTCTCGTCCGCCGCTTCCAGAAGATCGACGTCAACGAGCCGACGGTCGAGGATGCCATCGAGATCATGAAGGGCCTGAAACCCTATTTCGAGGAATACCACAAGCTGCGATACTCGAACGAGGCGATCAAGTCGGCCGTCGAGCTCTCGGCCCGCTACATCTCCGACCGCAAGCTGCCGGACAAGGCGATCGACGTGATCGACGAGACCGGTGCGGCGCAGATGCTGCTGCCGATCTCCAAGCGCCGCAAGCTGATCACCGAGAAGGAAATCGAGGCGACCATCGCGACGATGGCGCGCATTCCGCCGAAAACTGTGTCCAAGGACGACGAGATGGTTCTCGCCAACCTGGAGAAGGACCTGCGCTCGGTGGTCTACGGCCAGGATGCCGCCATCGAGGCGCTTGCGACCTCGATCAAGCTCGCCCGTGCCGGTTTGCGCGAACCGAACAAGCCGATCGGCTGCTACGTCTTCTCCGGCCCCACGGGCGTCGGCAAGACGGAAGTCGCCAAGCAGCTTGCCGCTTCGCTCGGCGTTGAACTGCAGCGCTTCGACATGTCGGAATACATGGAACGCCATACCGTCTCGCGGCTACTCGGCGCACCTCCCGGCTATGTCGGCTTTGACCAGGGCGGCCTGTTGACGGACGGCGTCGACCAGCATCCGCACAGCGTCGTGCTGCTCGACGAAATCGAGAAGGCGCATCCGGATATCTTCAACATCCTGCTGCAGGTCATGGACCACGGCTCCTTGACCGACCACAACGGCAAGAAGATCGACTTCCGTAACGTCATCCTGATCATGACGACCAATGCCGGCGCGTCCGAAATGGCCAAGGCCGCCATCGGCTTCGGTTCTTCGAAGCGGACGGGTGAGGACACCGAGGCGCTGAACAAGCTGTTCACGCCGGAGTTCCGCAACCGTCTCGATGCGACCATTGCTTTTGCGCCGCTGCCGACCAAGGTCATCCACCAGGTCGTGCAGAAGTTCATCATGCAGCTGGAATCGCAGCTTTCCGAACGTAACGTCACCTTCGACGTGCACGAGGATGCGATTTCCTGGCTTGCCGAACGCGGTTACGACGAGAGGATGGGAGCACGGCCTTTGGCCCGCGTCATCCAGGAGCATATCAAAAAGCCGCTCGCCAATGAGATCCTGTTCGGCAAGCTGCGCAAGGGTGGCGTCGTCAAGGTGACCATCGGCACGCTGGAGGATGGCAAGACGGGCCTGGTGCTCGACTCCATTCCCGACAGCCAGCCGGTCAAGCCGAAGCCGGAAGCCGAAGTGCTCGAGACCGATGGTGATGAAGCGGAGGCGCCGAAGGCGAAGGTTTCCAAGCCCCGGACGAAGGGCGGCGGGCCTGCTGCAACGGCGGTTGCCAAATCGGCCGACGTCACGTCCGATGCGGTCGCCGAACTGGAGCGTGAACCGAGGGAAGAAAGCCGCCGCAAGGGCAGCACGGTTCCGAAGGTTCCCAAGAAGAAGTAAGCTGCCCCTCTGGCAGCCACGATGCCGGGCCGAACACGCGCCCGGCATTTTTTTGTTTTCAGGGCATTTCCGCTTTTCCTCGAATCGCCAAAACGCTCTATCCCTTTGTTTTCGCAATTCCGGGCGCAGAAGCTCCGAGAAGCTTTGCTGGAATTGCTTTATCGGTCGCGCACATGGTGTCAGATAAATCGCGGACGCGTCTTTACTGGTTTCTCGCCGGCATGCGCGGCCTTTTCTCCCTTCCGTCGCTCATTCTCATGACCTCCTTCGTAGGCTTCAGCGCCTTTGCGGTGGAATCGGGTATTCCGCGCGGCGAGGCGGTTTTCATGACCTTCATGGTCTGGGCGCTGCCGGCGAAAATGATTCTCATCGGCATGATGACCGGCGGCGCCAGCCTTGCCGCCTGCTTTCTGGCGGTGACATTGTCTTCGGTGCGGATGATGCCGATGGTCGCCTCGATCATTCCCGAAATGCGCAGCAAGGGCACGCCGGTCTGGCTGCTGCTGCTGGTCTCGCATTTCATCGCCATCACGGCATGGGTTTTCACCAACCAGAATATCCACCAGGTGCCACGCCCGGCGCGGGTAGCCTATTTCGCCGGCTTCGGCATGACGCTGGCGCTGGTCAACACGCTGATCGTCTTCGTTTCCTACGGCGCGGTTTCCGCCTTTCCGCCGCTGGTCGCGGGTGTGCTGTTCTTCTTGACGCCGGTCTATTTCATCGCCTCGATCTGGGCGACGGCGCGGCATTCCGTGGTGCGTATCGCCTTTGTCGTCGGCATCGTCGGCGGACCCTTGTGTGCGCTGATCGAACCGGAATTCGATATTCTCTACGCCGGGATCGGCGGCGGCACGCTGGCCTATCTCTTCGACCGTTATGTCGTGAGGCGCAAGCGTAACGCGCAAGCAGAAGAGAGCAAAGCGTGATGCAGGATCTCTGGCCGTTTGTTTTCATCGCCATTGCCGGCTGGCTTGCCACCGACCTGTGGCGCTGGCTCGGCGTGCTGGCGGGTAACCGCCTGCGTGAGGATTCCGAAGCCTTTTATTGGGTGCGCGCCGTGGCGACGGCGCTGGTCATGGCGGTGACCGCCAAGCTGGTCGTCTTCCCCACCGGTGCGCTGGAGGCGTCGCCGTTGTGGATGCGGCTCGGCGCCGCCGGTCTTGGCTTTGCGGCCTTCCTCGTATCCGGGCAGCGGGTGGCGGTCGGTGTCGCCGTTTCGCTGATTCTTCTGGCCGCCGGGCTTTACGCGATCGGCATTTGATAGCCGATCGCCTCTTCCAGCCGGACTTTAATCACAAAGCCTGACGGATCTTCTCTGCATTGGCCGCCAGCACGGCCGGATCTTCCATTTTGCCGGAATGCGGCTTCAGCGGGCTGCTTTCGTGCCGGGGAATGACATGGAAATGCAGATGGAAAACCGTCTGGCCGGCTGCCGGCTCGTTGAACTGCGCAACGTAGACGCCATCGGCCGCGAACGCCTCTTTCACCGCAACCGCAATTTTCTGCACCACCGGGATGGTTTTGGCGAGGACCGTCGGATCGGCGTCGAGAATATTGCGCGAGCCGGCTTTCGGGATGACCAGCACGTGGCCCGGCGCCTGCGGCATGACATCCATGAAGGCAACCGTATCGTCATCCTCGTAGACCCGCGTCGACGGAATTTCGCCGCGCAGGATTTTTGCGAAGATATTGTTGGTGTCGTAAGCGCTCATGAAATCCTCTCCTTGAATTTTTCTCTGTCTCAATCCTGCTGCCGTTCGCCTTTGCGGAAGGGGGCGTGTTCCGACAGCATGTCGCCGATTGCCTCGACCTCGCGGCGTTCCCGCTGCAGAAAATCGTCGATTGCCCGGCGTAGGCCCGGATGGGCAATGTGATGCATGGAATGCGTCGTCACCGGCAGGTAGCCGCGGGCGAGCTTATGCTCGCCCTGCGCGCCGGCCTCGACGCGGGCCAGCTTCTTCTCCAGCGCAAAATCGATGGCCTGGTGATAACAGACCTCGAAATGCAGGAAGGGATGGTCCTCGATGCATCCCCAGTGGCGACCATAGAGCGTGTCGGCGCCGATGAAATTGATGGCGCCGGCGATGTATTTGCCATTGCGTTTGGCCATCACCAGCAGGATGTCGTCTGCCATCCGCTCGCCGATCAGCGAATAGAACAGCCGGTTGAGATAGGGCCGGCCCCATTTGCGGCTGCCGGTATCCATGTAGAAGGCAAAGAACTGGTCCCAGATGTCTTCCGTCAGATCCTTCCCGGTCAGCCAGTCGATGGAGATGCCGCCGTCGAGCGCCGCGCGCCGCTCCTTGCGCAGGTCCTTGCGCTTGCGGGAGGATAGCGTTTCCAGGAAGGCTTCGTGATTGGCATAACCGTCATTGATGAAGTGAAACTGCTGGTCGGTGCGGTGCAGGTAGCCTTCGTCTTCGAAGAAGGGAAGGTCCGCTTCGGCCACGAAGGTGACATGGGCGGAAGAGACGCCGAGCTGCCGCGTCACTTCTTTCAGTCCGCCGGCAAGGCCCGCCTTGATCATTGCCTCATCCTCGCCGCCGGCGACCAGCAGGCGCGGCCCGGTGGCGGGGGTGAAAGGGATGGAGGCCTGGAGTTTTGGATAATAATTGCCACCGGCCCGTTCGAAGGCATCGGCCCAGCCGTGGTCGAAGACATATTCGCCCTGGCTGTGGTTTTTCAGATAACAGGGCACCGCGCCGATCAGCGCGCCGTCTTCGCTTTCCAGCAGAAGATGGTGCCCCATCCAGCCGCTCTTGGCGTTGGCGGAGCCGGATTCTTCCAGCGAAGACAGGAAGGCGTGCGACAGAAACGGATTGTACGACCTGTCCGCCGAAAGCGTGCCGGAGAGCCTGGACCAGCGCTCCGGCAGGATGGATTTGAACGAGTTTTCGATACGGATCGTATAGGCGGTCTTCATGCGGTCAGGGCAGGGCTCTCGCGTGGGTCGAAGCCTTCGAAGGTCATCTGGTCGGCGTAGCGGAAGGTGCGTTTTACGGCATCCTCGTCACGCACCGTCCAGGTGATGACCGGAATACCACGCTGCCTTTGCGCCGTAATGAAGGCATTCGGCAGATGGTCGTGCGCATAAGAGATGAAATCAAGCCCGAGATGCATCGCTTCTTCGTGAACGAAGAATTGTTCCGGGTCGTTGCCCCAGGCGGTCAGGCCGATGGGGTAGGGGCATTTCAGCGCCTTCAGCTCCTTCAGGAACCAATGGTCGAAGCTCATCAGCGCCACCTTGCCCTGGTAACCTTCGAGAATCTCCAGCACGCTTTCGGCAAAACCCTCGTCGTCGCCCTCGCGGCCCTTGAGCTCGATGATCAGCGGAACCTTGCCCTGGCAGAGGTCGAGCAGTTTCTGCAGCGTCGGGATCCGGTCCTTGGTGCCGCCGACGGTCATCAGGCCGAGCTCGCCGCTGGTGCGGGCACGGACGTCGCCCTTGATGTTGCAGAGGCGTTCCATATCGTCGTCATGGAAGACCACCGGAACGCCGTCGGAGACATATTGCAGGTCGCATTCGATGGCAAAACCTGCCTCGATGGCGCGGGAAAAGGCCGAAAGCGTATTTTCCCATACCTTATGGTTCATGTCGTGATAGCCGCGGTGGGCCACCGGTCGTTCGGTGATCCAGGAAGCCTTGCTCATGGTGCGATCTCGATGACGGCGTCGATCTCGACGGCGGCATTCAGCGGCAGGGCCGCCATGCCGACGGCGGCGCGGGCATGCTTGCCGGCATCGCCGAGTACGTTGGCAAGCAGGTTCGATGCGCCGTTGATGACGAGGTGCTGTTCGGTGAAGGTCGGCACGGAGGCGACGAAGCCGTTGAGCTTGAGGATGCGGACGATACGGCCGAGGTCGCCGCCGAGCGCTGCCTTGGCCTGCGACAGAATATTGATGGCGCAGAGTTCCGCGGCGCGGCTGCCGGCGGCGACATCGACATCCTGCCCCAACAGGCCGGTGACGGCGATCTTGCCACCCTCGATCGGCAGCTGGCCAGACAGATACAGCAGGTTGCCGCTGATCGTGTAAGGCACGTAGTTGGCGGCGGGCGCGGCGGCTTGCGGCAGGGTGATGCCGAGTTCCTTCAGGCGGCTTTCAATGGCGTCCGACAATTTCATCTCCCGTTTTGTTGTAAAATCGCTAAAAATCCTGCATGCAAGGCTGGAATGCCTCGTTTCGGTCGAAAGCGTTCTTATATCATCGCTGCCGAGTCCAACAGGAGATAATGTATGTTCCGGACGAGCTTTGCCGCTGTCGCCATCGCCGCTTTCGGCACCCTGGGCGCAACGGCCGCCAGCGCAGAGGCCGCCGCCGGCAGCCTTATCCCGCATCGCGCCGTCTACGACCTGCAGCTCAAGGACGCGTCGGAGCGATCTGGAATTTCCGGCATGTATGGCCGCATGGTCTACGAATTCCTCGGCTCGGAATGCGCCGGCTACACCACGAATTTCCGCTTCGTGACCTCGATCGACACAGGCGACGCCACCCGGCTTACCGACCAGCAGACGACGACCTTCGAGGACCTGAAGGGCGGAAAGTTCCGGTTCGAAACCAAGACCTATACCGACGAACAACTCGACAAGCAGGTCAGCGGCGCGGCCGAAGATGAAAACGACAAGCTCAAGGTTGAACTGAACCAGCCGGACAAGCGAGAAGTCGAACTGGCCGACGGCCGCTTCCCGACCGCCCACATGCTGGACGTGATCGAAAACGCCAAGAAAGGCCCGGCCTTCTTCGAGGCCCGCGTCTTCGATGGCAGCGATAATGGCGACAAGACGCTGCTGACGACCACGGTGGTCGGCAAGCAGGGGACACCGAAGGCCGACGATGCCGATGCCGACCAGGCCGGCGAATTCGCCAAGTCGCCTTTCTGGCCGGTGACCATTGCCTATTTCAACGATACCAGCGCCGGCGACGCCCTGCCGATCTACCGTATGTCCTTCAAGCTTTACGAGAATGGCATTACCCGAGACCTCACCATGGATTATGGTGATTTCGTCCTGACCGGACGGCTGTCGAAGCTGGAGCTGCTCGGTCCGGCGGAGTGCCACTAGGCCTGCTGGGACTGTGGTCCCTGACATAGAGAGAAGTCTCTCCTTGCACATGGTTTTTTACGCATAACCCTTGCATTTCACCGGAATCGCCTGTAAGGGCACCCGCATTCCACACGTGGGGCATGGGATCGTCCGGGAGAAATCCGGGCTTTTCCGCCGGTGGCTTCTTCGAAGAAGAGGCTGTTCGCCCCGCGGAGGTTCAACCGGAAAAGGAGAAAAAGGCATGGCATTGCCTGATTTCAGCATGCGCCAGCTTCTGGAAGCTGGTGTTCACTTCGGCCACCAGACTCATCGCTGGAACCCGAAGATGAAGCCGTACATCTTCGGCGATCGTAACAACATCCACATCATCGACCTGGCTCAGACCGTCCCGATGCTGTCGCGCGCCCTGCAGGTCGTCAGCGACACCGTTGCCCGTGGCGGCCGCGTCCTGTTCGTCGGCACCAAGCGCCAGGCATCCGAGATCATCGCCGATGCTGCCAAGCGTTCGGCCCAGTACTACGTCAACTCCCGCTGGCTCGGCGGCATGATGACCAACTGGAAGACCATCTCGAACTCGATCGCCCGTCTGCGCAAGCTCGACGAGATCCTGAACACGGAAGGCTCCGGCTATTCCAAGAAGGAGCGCCTGACGCTCGAGCGCGAACGCGAGAAGCTTGAAAAGGCTCTCGGCGGTATCCGCGACATGGGCGGCGTTCCGGACCTGATGTTCATCATCGACACCAACAAGGAAAAGATCGCCATCGACGAAGCCAAGCGTCTTGGCATTCCGGTCGTTGCGATCATCGACTCGAACTGCGATCCGGACCTGATCGACTACGCAATCCCGGGCAACGACGACGCTTCGCGCGCCATTGCTCTGTACTGCGACCTGATCTCCCGCGCTGCGATCGACGGCATTGCCCGTCAGCAGGGCGCATCCGGTCGTGACATCGGCGCTGGCGCCGAGGCTCCGATCGAGCCGACGCTGGAAGAAGAAGCCGGCGCCTGATCAGGCGGGAAGGCGAGGCCGCAAGGCGTCGCCCCTTCCGGGAACATATCAGGACAAGGCCGTTTGTGACCGATGGTACGAGCGGCCTTGCCCGTTTTCCGGGCATGGAATTTTCGCCTTCGAATGGCGATCCGACCCCCGGGACTGCCCGTGATGCGTATTCATCACGCTGTCATAGTTCCGGGTACATTTCGTTTCCCAAACCGGGTGCTGCTTCCTTTGATTCAAAATGAATGCGGCGTCCGAACGAACCGACAAAGAGGCTAAGAATGAGCAACGTAACTGCAGCAATGGTGAAGGACCTGCGCGAAAAGACCGGCGCAGGCATGATGGACTGCAAGAAGGCGCTGGCTGAAACCAATGGCGACATCGAAGCCGCCATCGACTGGCTGCGCGCCAAGGGCATTGCCAAGGCCGACAAGAAGTCCGGCCGCACCGCAGCCGAAGGTCTGGTCAGCATTGCCGGCAACGGCACCAAGGCCGTCGTCGTCGAAGTCAACTCCGAAACCGACTTCGTTGCCCGCAACGATGCCTTCCAGGACCTCGTCCGTGGCGTCGCCCAGGTTGCGCTCACCACCGACGGTACCGTCGAAGCCGTTTCCGCTGCCACCTATCCGGCCAGCGGCAAGTCGGTTTCTGACA
This sequence comes from Rhizobium sp. LjRoot30, assembly GCF_964253915.1. Taxonomy (NCBI): domain Bacteria; kingdom Pseudomonadati; phylum Pseudomonadota; class Alphaproteobacteria; order Hyphomicrobiales; family Rhizobiaceae; genus Rhizobium; species Rhizobium sp. LjRoot30. Next base: position 266,162 of record NZ_CAXUSG020000005.1, read on the forward strand.
CGATCAAGGATGCTGTTGCCACCATCGGTGAAAACATGGCTCTCCGCCGTTCGGTCGCCCTGTCGGTCGAAGACGGCGTCGTCGCCACCTACATCCACAACTCGGTTGCCGACGGCCTCGGCAAGCTCGGCGTTCTCGTCGCGCTGAAGTCGACCGGCGACAAGGAAGCCCTGAACGCCATCGGCCGCCAGGTTGCCATGCACATCGCTGCGACCAACCCGCTCGCCCTGCGTCCGGAAGATGTCGATGCGGCTGTTGCCGAGCGCGAGCGCAACGTCTTCATCGAGCAGTCCCGCGCTTCGGGCAAGCCGGACAACATCATCGAGAAGATGGTTGACGGCCGTATGCGCAAGTTCTTCGAAGAAGTCGCCCTTCTGTCGCAGTCCTTCGTCATCAACCCCGACCTGACGGTTGCTGCTGCCGTCAAGGAAGCCGAGAAGGCTGTCGGCGCGCCGATCGAAGTCACCGGCATGGCTCGCCTGCTGCTCGGCGAAGGCGTCGAGAAGGAAGAAACCGACTTCGCCGCCGAAGTGGCTGCTGCAGCCAAGGGCTGATATCGCTTCCTTATTCGATGAAAAGCTTGGGGCATCGCGTGACAACGCGGTGCCCTTCGTGTATCCGGCATCAGAAATAGACAAAATGCCTTTCGAGGAGCCCAAGATGACACCCCAGCCGTTGTACAAGCGCGTTCTTCTCAAAGCGTCGGGTGAGGCCCTCATGGGAAGCCAGGGCTTCGGTATCGATGTCGCCGTGGCGGATCGTATTGCCGGTGACATCGCCGCAGCCCGCGAGATGGGCGTCGAGGTCGGTGTCGTTGTCGGCGGCGGCAACATCTTTCGCGGCGTCGCTGTGGCGTCGAAGGGCGGCGATCGCGTCACCGGCGACCACATGGGCATGCTGGCAACCGTCATCAACGCGCTGGCGCTGGCGACCTCGCTGCGCAAGCTGAACATCGATACCGTGGTGCTGTCGGCCATCGCCATGCCGGAAATCTGCGAAAGTTTTTCCCAGCGTGCCACGCTGCATCACCTCGGCCTCGGCCGCGTGGTGATTTTTGCCGGCGGCACGGGCAATCCCTTCTTCACCACCGATTCCGCCGCAGCGCTGCGTGCAGCGGAAATGGGCGCGGAAGCCATCTTCAAGGGAACGCAGGTGGACGGCATCTATTCGGCCGATCCCAAGAAGGACCCGACCGCGACGCGATTCGACCACCTGACCCATAGCGAAGTGCTTTCGCGAGGCCTTGCGGTCATGGATGTGGCTGCGGTGGCGCTGGCGCGGGAAAATTCCATTCCGATCATCGTGTTCTCCATCCATGAAAAGGGTGGGTTCGCGGAAATCTTGACTGGCGGCGGTCGCAAGACCATCGTCAAGGACAATTGAGAGAGCCGGGGCCGGCCTTTTTTGCCGGCGGCCAGGACTGAAGACGGGAGTTAGAAAATGAGTGCAGGTGTTGACCTCAAGGAACTGAAGCGTCGCATGGACGGCGCAATCGCCGCGTTCAAGAGCGATATTGCGTCGTTGCGCACGGGCCGGGCTTCCGCCAACGTCCTCGATCCGGTGACGGTGGAAGCCTATGGTTCGCGGGTGCCGCTGAACCAGGTCGCCAACATTACCGTTCCGGAACCGCGTATGCTCGGCGTTTCCATCTGGGACAAGTCGATGGTCGGTGCCGTCGACCGGGCGATTCGTGAAGCCAACCTCGGCCTCAACCCGATCATCGACGGCCAGAACCTGCGTATTCCGCTGCCGGAACTCAACGAAGAGCGTCGCCGCTCGCTGGTGAAGGTTGCCCACGACTATGCCGAAAAGGCCAAGGTCGCGATTCGCAATGTGCGTCGCGACGGCATGGACACCTTGAAAAAGTCGGAAAAGGACGGCGTGATCGGCCAGGACGAAAGCAGGTCGCTTTCCGAAAAGGTGCAGAAAATGACCGACGAGACGATTTCCGAAGTCGACCGCTTGCTCGCCGACAAGGAAAAGGAAATCATGCAGGTCTAAGTCTGCCTGCCTGCTCCTACCGTTGCGAGAAACCGGACCATCGATGTCAGATCATCACCTTTCGGCCGTGCCCGAACACGTTGCTATCATTATGGACGGGAACGGCCGCTGGGCGAAGAAACGCGGCTTGCCGCGGACCATGGGACACCGCAAGGGCGTCGAATCGGTTCGCGATATCGTTCGGGCGGCAGGCGACGTGCAGATCAAGTATCTGACGCTGTTTGCTTTCTCGTCCGAAAACTGGCGTCGCCCGGAAAGCGAGATCACCGACCTGATGGGGCTTTTGCGCACCTTCATCCGTCGGGACCTCGCCGATCTCCATCGCGAGAACGTGCGCATCCGCATCATCGGCGACCGGGAAAACCTGCGCGGCGATCTCTTGCCGCTGCTGCTGGAGGCGGAGGAGACGACGCGCGGTAACACGGCCCTGACGCTGGTCATTGCCTTCAACTACGGCTCCCGCGACGAGATCGCCCGCGTTGCCGCCAGGCTGGCCGCCGAAGTGGCGGCGGGACGAATGCGTCCGGAAGATATTGACGCGGACGCGATCAACACCCGCCTGGATACGGCCGGCATTCCTGATCCCGACCTGATCATCCGCACCAGCGGCGAGGAGCGGCTGTCGAACTTCCTTTTGTGGCAGGCGGCCTATTCGGAGCTGATGTTCGTTCCTGAATACTGGCCTGATTTCAACCGCGACCTGTTCTTCAAGGCTTTGGAAAAATACGCCGCCCGTGACCGGCGATTCGGTGGGCTGTCGAAGACCCTCGTGGCAGGTTCCTGATGAGCCGGGAACTGCGACTGCGCATTATTTCCGGTATCGTTCTCGCCATCGTCGTCCTTGCCGCCACCTGGTACGGCGGGCTGGCGTTTCGCGCGCTTTCGGCACTGATCGCGCTGTTGATCTATTCGGAATGGTCGACGATCACCCGCCTGCCGTCGCAGGATTTTCGCGGAAACGCCTTCGGTTGGCTGGCCGTCGCTTCGATTGCCGCCAACATCCTGTTTGGCGCTGAAGATTACGCGATTCCCTTGCTCGGCGGCTTTACCATCACCGCTATGCTGTTCGCCGGGCCGCGCAAGGTCGGCACCTGGTGGTTGCCAGGGGGCGTGTTTTACGCCGGGCTTTCCGGTATTTCTCTTGCCGCCATCCGCGCTGACGATGCCGTCGGCCTGGTGGCGATGCTGTTTGTCTTCGCCGTCGTCTGGGCGACGGATATCCTCGCCTATTTTGTCGGCCGCGCCCTCAAGGGGCCGAAGCTGGCGCCACGCATCTCCCCCGGCAAGACCTGGTCCGGTGCCATTGGCGGCACGGTGTCGGGCGTCGCAGCCGGCACTGCGGTCGCTTTCGCGCATTTTCCGGGCACCGGCCTCTGGATCGTGCTTGTGGCGTTTCTTCTCTCGGTCTCGAGCCAGATCGGCGATCTGTTCGAATCCTTCATCAAGCGTCGATTCGGCGTGAAGGACTCAGGCAAGATCATCCCCGGCCATGGCGGTGTTATGGATCGGGTGGATGGACTTGTTTTCGCTTGTTTTGCCGCGTTTCTGCTGGCCGTATGGCATTCGATGCTCAACAATGGCATCCTGACATCGGTGGGCGCCTTTCTTTTGGGATTGGAACTGTGAAGCGCTGGCCGGATCGGAAGGAAATTGAATGACGGGATTTTTTGCGTTCCTGATCGTCTACATCGTGCCGTTCATCCTCGTTTTGTCGCTTCTCGTCTTCGTGCATGAGATGGGCCACTATCTCGTCGGCCGCTGGTCCGGGATCGGCGTGGTTGCCTTTTCCGTCGGCTTCGGTCCGGAATTGCTGGGCTTTACTGATTCCCGCGGCACCCGCTGGAAGATTTCCGCGATTCCCCTCGGTGGCTACGTCAAGTTTTTCGGCGACGAGGATGCGTCAAGCAAACCCGACCTGCAGCGTCTGGCGATGATGAGCGAAGTCGATCGCGCTCGAGCCTTTCCCGCCGCCAAGCTGTGGAAGCGGGCGGCGACGGTTGCGGCCGGACCGATCGCAAACTTCCTTCTGGCAATCGCCATTTTCGCCGTTCTCTTCAGTGTTTATGGTAAGCAGGTCGCCGATCCGGTCGTTGCCGAGGTCAAGGAAAAGAGTGCTGCCGCGGAAGCCGGCGTTCAGCCGGGCGACCTTCTCGTCGCCATCGACGGCACGCACGTGACCACGTTCGATGACGTGCGCCGTTATGTCGGCGTGCGGCCGGAAACCCCGATCGTCGTCACCGTCGAACGCGCCGGCACGCGTCTCGATCTTCCCATGACGCCGAAGCGCACGGAAATCACCGACCAGTTCGGCAACAAGATCGAGCTCGGAATCATCGGCATCGTCACCAATCAGGAGACGGGCAATTTCCGCACCCAGACCTTCACGCCGCTGGAGGCGGTGGGCGAGGGCGCGCTGCAAAGCTGGCATATTGTCACGGGAACGTTCGATTATCTCGGTAATCTGTTGACGGGGCGCATGAATGCCGATCAGCTCGGCGGTCCGATCCGTGTGGCGCAAGCTTCCGGCCAGATGGCGACGATAGGTTTTTCTGCGGTCCTTCAGTTGGCGGCGGTTCTGTCCGTTTCTATTGGACTGTTGAATTTGATGCCGGTTCCGGTACTTGATGGCGGCCATCTGATGTTTTATGCGGTAGAGGCGGTGAGGGGAAAACCGGTCGGTGCGATGGCCCAGGAGATTGCCTTCCGCATTGGTCTGGCCATGGTTCTGACACTGATGGTCTTCGCCACTTGGAATGATATTAGCAATTTGATTGGTTAATGTTGTTCTGGACAACTATGGGAATTTACTGACTGTTTACGCTGTTTGCAGGCAACAGTGGCGATTGGGCCACGCTTCCAAATGAAGTAAATAGAAATTAACGCCCTCCCTTGCTTGTATGGGAAAAGCGGGTAAAACGACACACGTGGCCGGAGTCGGGTTAAACCGGTGAGGGACAACGGAAAAAGGGTAAGATGTGAAATGAAGGCTGGTTCAAGATTTTTGAACGCAGTGTCGGCGGTTGCGCTGTCTGCTGGTATGGTTGCGACGGGTACGGGCGTTCTGACCCTGGCTTCTGCAACGTCTGCCCACGCCGCTGTCGTTCAGCGTATCGATGTTCGTGGTGCGAGCCGTGTCGGTACCGACGCCGTTCGTTCCAACCTGACGATCCAGCCGGGTCAGAGTTTCTCGAATGCGGATATCGACGCATCGGTGAAGCAGCTTTACGGCACGGGTTATTTCTCCGACGTACGCATCAGCGTTTCCGGAGGTACCCTGGTCGTCAACGTTTCTGAAAACCAGCTGATCAACCAGGTGGTTTTCAACGGCAACCGCAAGCTCAAGGATGACAAGCTCGCGACGCTCGTCCAGACCCGCTCGCAGGGTCCGTACAGCGAAGGTCTCGTTGAGGCTGACATTCAGCAGATCAAGGCTGCCTATGCCGGTATCGGTCGTAGCGATATCGACGTCACGACCCAGGTGGTTCCGGTCGGTGATGGTCGCGTCAACCTTGCTTTCGTGATCAACGAAGGTGAGCGCACCAAGATTTCCGCCATCAATTTTGTCGGCAACCAGGCCTATAGCAATGGCCGTCTGGCTGCCGTCATCAACACCAAGCGTTCGAACTTCCTGTCGTTCCTGACGCGCAAGGACGTTTACAACGAGGACAAGCTGCGCGCCGACGAAGAGGCGCTGCGCCAGTTCTATTTCAACCACGGCTACGCCGACTTCCGCGTCATCTCTTCGGATGCGACGCTGGATGAGCAGACCAACGAATATGTGCTGACCTTCACGGTCGAAGAGGGTGCGCGCTACGACTTCGGTTCGGTCAGCGTCGAATCGACCGTCGATGGCGTCAACGGCGAAGACCTTCAGGGTCTGGTCGAATCGCGGAGCGGCGACACCTACAACGCGCGTGACGTCCAGAAGACGATGGAAGCGATTTCCAAGCGTGTTGCCAATGCCGGTTATCCGTTTGCCCGCGTCACGCCGCGCGGCAACCGCAATTTCGAAAACAACACGATCGGCGTCGATTATCTCGTCGACCAGGGCGAGCGCGCCTATGTCGAGCGTATCGAGATCCGCGGCAACACCCGCACGCGCGATTACGTTATCCGCCGCGAATTCGACATGAGCGAAGGCGACGCCTTCAACCAGGAAATGGTGTCTCGCGCCAAGCGTCGTCTCGATGCCCTGGGCTATTTCTCCGCCGTCAACATCTCGACGGCGCCGGGCAGCGCTTCCGACCGCGTCGTCATCATCGTTGACGTGCAGGACCAGCCGACGGGTGCCTTCGGCATCGGTGCCGGTTACGCAACCGGCAACGACGGCGGCTTCGTGCTCGAAGCGTCGGTGGAAGAAAAGAACTTCCTCGGCCGTGGCCAGTACATCCGCGTGGCGGCCGGTGGCGGCCAGGACGATGCACGTAACTACAGCGTTGCCTTCACCGAGCCCTACTTCCTCGGTTACCGCCTCGCTGCCGGTTTCGACATCTTCCGGAACTCCTCGTCGAGCGAAGATTATTACGACTACGCCGAAACGGGCTTCACGCTGCGCGTGACTGCGCCGATCACCGAAGACCTGTCGACGACCCTGCGCTACAACTACAAGCGCTTCGAGTATGACGGCGAAGGCGATTGGAACGTCGGCGACAACCTTTCCGCTCCGTACGAAGCGCTGATCAACGGCAGCCCGTGGACCCGCTCGTCGATCTCGCAGTCGCTGACCTACAACACGCTCGACGACATGACCCTTCCGCGCGAAGGTTTCTATGCGACGTTGACGCATGAATTTGCAGGTCTCGGCGGCGACTCCGAGTTCTACAAGATCTACGGTAAGGTTCGTTATTACACGACGCTCTCCGACGAAGCCGATGTCATCGGTTCGTTGTCCGTCGGCGGCGGTCACGTCATTGCAACGGGCGACAACCTGAACATCTTCGACCAGTTCATGCTGGGTGGTCGTGATGTCCGCGGCTTCGACAGCAGCGGTATCGGCCCGCGCATGGCCAACGGCGATCCGCTCGGCGGCACGACCTATTTCACGGCTTCGGCCGAAGCAAGCTTCCCGATGCCGGGTATCCCGCAGGATATCGGCGTTCGCGGTGCCTTCTTCGCAGACGCCGGCACGCTGTACGGCAACAAGGTCAATACGCTTGGCGAAGGCGTTGCCGGTACGGACTCGTCGCTGCGTGCATCGGTCGGCGCCAGCATCGTCTGGGCTTCGCCCTTCGGTCCGCTGCGCTTCGATTACGCCGTTCCTGTCCTCAAGGAAGACTACGACGAGGAACAGCGCTTCCGGTTTGGCATCTCCAACCAGTTCTGATATCAGCAGTCCAGAACTGCGAACAGAAACGTTCTGGAGCCTCGGCTGATGGAATTGAATGAATTTTTCCCGCCCCGGGAAGGCGTTACGCTTGCTGCGTTGGCCGAGTATCTTGGGGCGGAACTTACCGACGAGAGCGCGGGGAAACGGCTGATCCATGCCGTAGCCCCGGTTTCTCGTGCCCGCGAAGGCGAGTTGTGTTATATATTGTCCCGCAAGACCCGCGCCGAACTGGAGACGTGTAACGCGTCGGCCATTTTGTGCGACAAGGCTTTGCAATCGATCATTCCCGCTCATATTCCTGTTCTCCTGTCCTCGCGGTCGCATACGGCCTTCGCGATGGCGGGTGCGTTGCTGCATCCGTCCGCGATGCGGCCGCTGGCGACAGTGAGCGCCGAGCCCGATATCTCTCCCGCTGCTTTTGTTGATCCCTCGGCCCATCTTGAGCCTGGCGTTATCGTCGAGCCGATGGCCGTCGTCGGCGCCAATGCCTCGATCGGCACGGGCACGCGCATCGGCGCCGGCGCGATCATCGGACCCGGCGTCAAGATCGGTCGCAACTGTTCGATTGCCGCGGGCGCCAGCGTTCTCTGCGCCTATCTCGGCAACGAGGTGATCATCCACAACGGCGCGCGCATCGGCCAGGACGGTTTCGGTTATGCGCCGGGTCCGCGCGGCATGCTGAAGATCGTTCAGATCGGCCGCGTCATCATCCAGGATCACGTCGAGATCGGTGCCAACACGACCGTCGACCGTGGCACCATGGACGACACGGTCATCGGCGAGGGCACCAAGATCGACAATCTCGTGCAGATCGGACACAACGTCCGCATCGGGCGCCATTGCGGCATCGTCAGCCAGGTCGGCATCGCCGGCAGCACCCGCATCGGCGATGGTGTCATGATCGGCGGTGCGTCCGGCATCAATGGCCATGTTAACATCGGCAGTGGCGCGCAGATCGCGGCAATGAGCGGCGTCGTCGGCGATGTTCCGGCAGGCGAACGTTATGGTGGCGTGCCGGCACGGCCAATGAAAGACTTCCTGCGCGATATCGCTGAAATGACCGCACGCGCCAACAGCCGTTCGAAAAAGACTGGAGACACACAGTGACCGAGGAGAGCAAGGCGTCCCTTTCCAGCGCCGACATTCTTGAAATCATGGCTCTTTTGCCGCATCGCTACCCGTTTCTGCTGGTCGACCGGATCATCGAGATCAACGGTGACGATTCGGCGATCGGCATCAAGAACGTGACGGTCAACGAACCGCATTTCACGGGCCACTTCCCCGGTCAGCCGATCATGCCCGGCGTTCTCTTGATCGAAGGCATGGCCCAGACGGCCGGCGCCATCTGCGCTCGCAAGCAGGGCCAGGCCGGCAACCTCGTCTATTTCATGACCATCGACAACGCCCGCTTCCGCAAGCCGGTCGTGCCCGGTGACCGCGTCGAATTCCATGTGACCAAGCAGAAGCAGCGTGGCAACATCTGGAAGTTCCATTGCGATGCCAAGGTGGATGGAGCCCTCGTCGCCGAAGCGGATATCGGCGCCATGATGCGTAGGGATGCCGAATGAGCAAGATTGCCGCAAGCGCACGCGTTCATCCGCTTGCCGTAGTGGAAGACGGCGCCATCGTCGGCGAAAATGCCGTGATCGGCCCCTTCTGCCATGTCGGCCCCCATGTGATACTGGGTGACGATGTTGAACTGCTCAACAATGTTGTCGTTGCCGGCCGCACCACGATCGGCAAGGGGACCCGCATCTTTCCGTTTGCGGCAATCGGTGGCGATCCGCAGAGCGTGCATCATGGCGGCGAAGAGACGACGCTGTCGGTCGGCGAGCGCTGCACCATCCGCGAAGGCGTGACGATGAACACCGGTACATCCGGTGGCGGTGGCAAGACGGTTGTCGGCAACGACAATCTGTTTCTCGCCAATTCGCACGTGGCGCATGATTGCCAGCTCGGCAACAATATCATCCTGTCCAACAACGTCATGCTGGCCGGCCATGTGCACGTTGCGGACCGCGCCATTCTCGGCGGCGGCTGCGCCGTCCACCAGTTCACCCGCATCGGCCGCCAGGCCTTTATCGGTGGCCTGTCCGCTGTCAGCTACGACGTCATTCCTTATGGCATGCTGAACGGCAATCCCGGTATTCTCGGCGGCCTGAATGTCGTGGGCATGTCGCGGGCTGGCATCGAACGTTCGGTCATCCACACGGTGCGGCGCGCCTATAAACAGATCTTCGAGGGCGAAGGTTCTGTCCGGGCGAACGCTGCGGCCATCCGTGACGAATACGTCGATTGCCCGGAAGCCATGGAAATCCTCGATTTTATCGGCGCCGAAAGCGACCGTGCGCTGTCTTCGCCGAACAGGGGAAGCAAGGGCTGATCGGTGGCAAACGACAGCCGAAAGCCGAAGGGGCGCCTGGCCATCATCGCCGGCAGCGGAACGCTGCCGCTGCATGTGGCCGGCGCGGCGCGGCTTGCCGGCGAAGATCCGCTGATCATTCCCATCAAGAACGAATCCGATCTCGATTTTGAAGGTTTCGACCGCGCCGTCATCGGCGTGGGCGACATGAAAGGGCTGGACGCCGCAATGCGCAGCCACGGCGTCGATCGTGTCGTGCTTTCCGGCGCCATCTCCCGGCGGCCGGAATGGCGGGAAATCACGCCGACCTGGAAACATCTGCTCAAGGTGCCGTCCGTCATCCGGACATTGCTGTCGGGTGGCGACGATACGGTGCTGCAGATGGTCATCGGGCTGATCGAGACCGATGGACGCCATGTGATCGGTGCGCATGAAATCGCGCCTGACCTTCTGGCGCAGACCGGGCCTCTCGGCCAGCACCTGCCGGGTGAAGACGACTTGAAGGATATCGACAAGGCCGCCAGCGCCGCCATGGCGCTTGGCGCGCTGGACGTCGGCCAGGGGGCCGTCAGTGTCGGCGGGCGGGTCGTGGCTCTGGAAGGTGTCGAAGGCACGGATCGCATGCTGGAGCGTGTGGCGGCATTGCGGGCGGAAGGAAGAATTTCCTCCCGGCGCAAAGGTGTTTTGGTCAAGCTTTGCAAACCGCAACAGGACGTCCGTGCTGACTTGCCGTCGGTCGGCGTGTCCACGGTGGAAAACGCCCGCAAGGCCGGATTGGCCGGAATTGCGGTGGAAGCCGGGCGGGCGCTGGTGCTCGATCGCAAGGCGATGATCGCGGCGGCCGATGCGTCCGGCCTCTTCGTCTGCGGCATCGACCGCGGACTAACCGACGGATGGATGTGACATGGTCTTGAAGGTGGCTGTGATTGCGGGAGAAGTGTCCGGCGATCTTCTTGGTGGCGATCTGCTGGCTGCCTTGAAAAAGCTGACGCCCGAGGCGATCGAGATCGTCGGTGTCGGTGGCGATGCGATGGAAGCCCAAGGCCTGGAGTCGCTTTTCGATTTTTCCGAATTGTCGATCATGGGCCTGACCCAGGTCCTGGTGCGTCTGCCAAACCTCGTGCGCCGCATCGGGGAAACCGCCGAGGCCATCATCGAAGCCAAACCCGATGTGCTCATCATCATCGACAGTCCCGACTTCACCCATCGGGTTGCCCGGAAGGTGAGGCGCGCCTTGCCCGATCTGCCCGTCGTCAACTACGTCTGTCCGAGTGTCTGGGCGTGGAAGGAATATCGGGCAACGAAGATGCTGGCCTATGTCGATCACGTGCTGGCGCTGCTGCCGTTCGAACCGGATGTGATGAAACGGCTGGGTGGGCCGGCGACAAGTTTTGTCGGGCATCGTCTGACTGCCGATCCGGACCTGCTGCGCGTCCGGCAGGCAAGGGCCGTGCGGGCCGTTCCATCCGCTGGTGAAGGTCGGACCGTCCTGCTTCTGCCGGGATCGCGCAGCGGTGAAATACGCAGCCTGCTGCCGGTGTTCAAGCAGACCGTCGAGCTTTTGGCGGAGCGCAACAACGACCTGCATTTCCTGCTGCCCACCGTGCCACGCCAGGAGCTACTGGTTCGCGAGTTGACGGTGGAGTGGCCGGTGCAGCCGGAAATTCTCGTGGGGGCGGCGGACAAGTGGCGCGCCTTCAGCGTTGCCGATGCGGCGCTTGCGGCTTCCGGTACGGTGATACTCGAACTCGGCCTTGCCGGCGTTCCCGTCGTTTCCGTCTACAAGCTGGATTGGTTGATGCGCTTGATGACGCGTCGGATCAAGACCTGGAGTGCGGCGCTGCCCAATCTTGTCGCCGATTATCCGGTCGTGCCGGAATATGTCGATCACACCATCCGTCATGGCCGGCTGGCTCGCTGGATCGAGCGGCTCTCGACACCGACCCCCGAGCGGCAGGCCATGAGCCAGGGTTTCGAACGCGTCTGGAACAGGTTGCACACGCAGCGCTCCCCCGGCGAAGAAAGCGCCCGCATCGTCCTGCGGCTGCTCGAGGAGAAAGGGCGCGCCTGACCGCTTCCTGCCAGCGCCGGAAACGCTACGTCCAATGAAAAACCCCCGGACTTGCGTTCGGGGGGTTTGTCTGTCTGGGCGCGGTTTTACGCCGCAATCAGCGCTTGGAAACCGGGATGTAGTCGCGCTTCGGCTCGCCGATGTAGAGCTGGCGCGGACGGCCGATGCGCTGCTGCGGATCTTCGATCATTTCGTTCCACTGGGCAATCCAGCCGACGGTGCGCGCCAGCGCGAACAGCACGGTGAACATGGTGGTGGGGAAGCCCAGCGCCTTCAGCGTGATGCCGGAGTAGAAGTCGATGTTCGGGTAAAGCTTCTTCTCGACGAAGTAGCTGTCCGTCAGCGCGATCCGTTCCAGTTCCATCGCCACTTCGAGCAGCGGATCGTCCTTGATGCCGAGTTCGCCCAGCACTTCATGCGTCGTCTTCTGCATGATCTTGGCACGCGGGTCGTAGTTCTTGTAGACGCGGTGACCAAAGCCCATCAGGCGGAACGGGTCGTTCTTGTCCTTGGCGCGGGCGATGTATTCCGGAATACGGTCGACGGTGCCGATTTCGGTCAGCATGTTCAGCGCCGCTTCGTTGGCGCCGCCATGCGCCGGGCCCCAGAGGCAGGCGATACCGGCAGCGATGCAGGCGAAGGGATTGGCGCCGGAGGAGCCGGCAAGGCGAACGGTCGAGGTCGAGGCGTTCTGCTCGTGGTCGGCATGCAGGATGAAGATGCGGTCCATGGCGCGTGCCAGAACCGGGTTCACCACATAGTCTTCACACGGCACGGCAAAGCACATGCGCAGGAAGTTCGACGCGTAGTCGAGGTCGTTCTTCGGGTAAACGAAGGGCTGACCGATATGGTACTTGTAGGCCATCGCGGCGAGCGTCGGCATCTTGGCGATCATGCGCAGCGAAGCAACCATGCGCTGGTGCGGATCGGTGATGTCGGTGGAGTCGTGATAGAAGGCGGAGAGAGCGCCGACGCAGCCGCACATCACGGCCATCGGGTGCGCGTCGCGGCGGAAACCGGTGAAGAAGCGCGACATCTGCTCGTGCACCATGGTGTGGTGCGTGACGCGATGATCGAAGTCCTTCTTCTGGGCTGCGGTCGGCAAATCACCGTAAAGCAGCAGATAGCAGGCTTCCAGGAAGTCGCCATGTTCTGCAAGCTGTTCGATGGGGTAGCCGCGGTGCAGCAGGATGCCTTCGTCGCCGTCGATGTAGGTGATCTTCGATTCACAGGACGCGGTCGAGGTGAAGCCTGGGTCGTAGGTGAACGAGCCGGTGTTCTTGTAAAGCGCACCGATGTCGAGAACGCTTGGCCCGATGGTTCCGGTCTTGACCGGTAGTTCCACCGATTTTTCCCCGAGCGTCAATGCAGCGTTTTTATCCGTCATGCTGGTCCTCCGAACTGGCGGTGTGGCGCCTCAAAAGCGTCACATGTTTTAACGTCCATCACTGTAGCTATATGATACGGAAGTTAATGCCAAGCTATCCGATAGGCAATTTGTGCGCCGCATGATCAACTTTTGGGCGTTGCAGCATCGACTTTTTTTCAGCCCGCCGAAGGCGCTGGCGCGGTCTGCTCGCAACGCGATAAATTAATACGTTAAGCTTATTATCTGGGTTGCAAAAACCTATCTTCGGTTGCATGATGCCCGCCACCGAAACACCAGTTCTGGCAGTTCAATGCCACGCGCCGAATATGAAGACGGTGATTCTCTAAGGCAGGAGCGGCTTCGTGGGCCGGTGGTGGAATCCGCTGATTTTCCGGCGGTTTTCCGGGAAAATCGGAAGGAACGTCTACCGTCAAAGCCGCGCCGGACCTTGCCTGCCTCTTTTTTCGTCATGTCGCGCTGGCGCAGCCGATGCTACGCCATGCTGGAGGAGGAAGAGCGGCATGGCCGGGCATTCCTCCTTGCTGCCGTCTGCCTGGGAGTGGGGGCCGTCATCTGGTTCGTGCTGCCCGTCGATCCACCGGTTCAGGCGATCGGCACCGGTTTTGCCATTTTTGCCGGCTTGGCCTGGCGTTGGCGTTTTTCCCAAGGCATGGCGCATTACGGCACAGCCGCGATCGCCTTGCTGCTTGCCGGCATGCTGCTGGCGCAATGGGAGACGTGGCGGCGTGCGACGATCGTGCTCGATAGTCCGGTGACGACCATGATCAGCGGCGTCGTCGAGCGGCGCGAGGCGAGCGGCGAGGGGCACTGGCGCTACATCGTGCGGCTGACGGCAACAGTGGAGCCGACGCTCAAGCGCCCGCCGGATCGGGTGTCGCTGCTTGCCCGCAGCGGGCATGAGCCGATCGCAATCGGCGCCGGCATCCGCGGCCGGGCGCGCATCTCGCCGCCATCGGGACCGGCACTTCCCGGTCTCAACGATTTTGCCTTTGCCGCCTATTACGACGGCATCGGCGCCGTCGGCTATTTTTATGGCGCGCCTGAGGCCGAAGCGGTTGCCGAAGGCGGCAATGGCAGCGTCCTGCAACGCCTGGAACTGACGCTTTACGCTGCCAGAAGCGCAATCGGCGACCGGATCCGCAGCGTCGTTCCCGGAGACGCAGGCGCTTTCGCTGCCGCCATCGTCACCGACGAGCGACGGGCAATATCGAAGGAAACGACCGAGGCGCTGCGGCTGTCGGGTCTGGCGCATATCATTGCCATTTCGGGGCTGAACATGGCGCTTGCTGCCGGTATCTTTTTTGTCGGTGTTCGGGCCGGGCTCAGCGTTTTCACCGGGTTCGCCCAGGCGTATCCGGTGAAGAAGATTGCCGCATTCGGTGCGTTGGTAACGGCGTTCGCCTATTACCTCATTTCCGGTTTTGCCGTTTCGGCCGAGCGGGCCTTCCTGATGATGGCGATCATGCTGATTGCGGTGTTCTTCGATCGCCCTTCGATCAGCCTGCGCAATGTCGCGCTGTCGGCCATCGTCATTATCGCCATGTCGCCCTCGGAAGTGATGGGCGCAAGTTTCCAGATGTCTTTTGCAGCAACGCTGGCTCTGGTGGCGGGGTATGCTTTGTGGAAGGAGCGGCCGGCGACCGAACATGCCTCCGCAATCCCCGGCCTACGAGCGGCGGTATGGGTGTTTCGCTTTTTCGGCGGAGTTTTCTTTACCTCGCTGATCGGTGGCCTGGCGACGGCGATCTTTTCCATCGAGCATTTTCACAAGCTCGCAACCTATGGGCTGGTCGCCAATCTTGCGGCCATGCCGATCATTTCCTTCGTTGTCATGCCGGCCGGCCTGATCGGCATGTTGCTGATGCCCTTCGGCCTCGATGCCTTTCCCCTGCAGATCATGGGAGCAGGGCTGGAATTGGTGATCGCAATAGCCCGGATGGTTTCGGGCTGGGGTGGCGAAGTGGCGTTCGGCCGCCTGCATCCCGTATTCTTTCCCTTGTCGGTCGCCGGCTTTCTGGTCATGACGTTGCTGCAGACGCGGCTTCGCCATCTCGGCGGCCTCCTGATCCTGGCGGGCGCGCTTGCAGCTTTCATGGCCGATGGCCGCGGTACGGCCGATCTCATCGTCGCAGAGGATGGACGCCTTGCCTCCGCCCGTCTTGACGGGACGTGGAGCGTCAATCGCGATCGCCCACCCGATTTTATCTTTGCGCAATGGCAACGCGCTCTCGCGATCGGCGAGCCAAGGGATCCGCAGCAGCTCGAAAACACCGCAAAACCGATGGAGAAGGATGGAAAGAGAAAACGCCTGACAGCCGAGGAAGTGAAGCAGGCACGAACCGCCATGCACAAGGCGCTGGCGGAAAGCGAGGAGGGACGTTTTGCCTGTGCAGCAAAACTGTGGTGTGTCCTGCGTCTCGGCGAACGCAGGATTGCCCTGGTCGATGATCCTGCATATGCCGGCGCCGCATGTGATGCGGCAACGCTTGTCATCGTCTCGGCACGGCTCCGTTTCGAAGCCTGCCGCTCCGGGGCATTGCTGATCACGTCGACCACGTTGAGACGCACCGGCGCACTGGAAATCAGCCTGCCTGAGAACCCCGCCGAGCAACCCCGCCTGGCCCCGGCCTTTGAGAACGCCGAACGCCCCTGGATGCGTCACCGCAGTTACGATTGGCGCAGCGGTGAATTCAATGCGGCTTTGCCTGCCTCGATTGCCGCATTGATCGTTCAGTGATAGCGGCGGATGAGACCGACCAGCTTTCCCTGTACCTTGACGCGATCGGACGAGAAGATACGGGTTTCATAAGCCGGGTTGGCCGCTTCGAGCGCAATGGAGGCGCCCTTGCGGCGAAAACGCTTTAGCGTCGCCTCTTCGTCATCCACCAGGGCCACGACGATATCGCCGGGCGTCGCGCTGTTGACGTTGCGGATGATGACGGTGTCGCCGTCGAGAATGCCGGCCTCGATCATCGAGTCGCCCTTGACCTCAAGGGCATAATGCTGGCCGGAACTGATCATTTCCGCCGGAACGACGATTTCGTGCGTGTTGTTCTGGATCGCGGAAATCGGCACGCCGGCGGCGATGCGTCCCATCACCGGCACGGAAACGGAATGAGGATTGCTGTCTGCCGCCGATTTGACAGGCTTGGAGGGGACTGCGGCGACAGGCTGCGGCTTGCCGAGACTGCCTTCGATGACGCTTGGCGAAAAGCCGCGCCGCGGCTGCGGGGCAGGGGAATAGGCCTCCGGCAATTTGATGACCTCAAGCGCCCGCGCCCGGTTGGGCAGGCGGCGGATGAAGCCGCGCTCTTCCAGGGCGGTGATCAGGCGGTGGATGCCTGATTTCGATGCCAGTTCAAGGGCATCCTTCATCTCGTCGAAAGAGGGCGGCACACCCGATTCCTTCATGCGCTCATGGATGAAAAGCAGAAGTTCCTGTTGCTTGCGTGTCAGCATCGTTTCCATCCCCAGAATCGCGAAACAAATCCAGAACAGACACTATCTGTTCGGCATGTGTTCTGCAAGTCCCCAATTTTGATGGATAATAAGGGAGGCGGAGCCTGTCAGTCCCCCTCGGGCAGGGTAGATGGTGCCGGCTCGATCGTCTCGTTATCAAGGTTCACCAGCCACGCCAGACGTGTCTGGTAGCGGACGATCACCTTGTATTCGGGGCCGAGTACGTCGCGCGCGGCATCTCGAAACGGCACCTCTTTCAGCGCCGGCGGAAGCAGGTCCGAAATGGAGGCGACCTTGTATTGTGCGTCGGAAGGAAGATCGACCACGACCCAGACTTCCGCGACCTTTTTATGCGCGTCTATGTCGATGCGCAGAATTTCGATGGGGGTGGGTGTCGCCCACTCGACGATCCTGCGCGAAAGCTTCGCCTGGACGCCGGCTTCCATGAAGCGGAAATAGGTCGCAGTGAAGAGTTGCGAGAAGACGATGGCGAGGAAGGCTGCGATCGTGACAAAACCCAGCGTAAATTTGATGCGTCGCGTGCCTGCCCTGAACAGCAGATCACGCGGACCGAGGACCAGATAGACGATACAGGCGGACAGAATGATCGCACCGAAATTCGTGGCGAAAAGCAGCAGCGCCTCGTAGCAGCGCGAGAGCTGGCCGAAATAGAGCAATATGCCTGCCGCGGCCAAGGGCGGAACAAGCGAGACTCCGATAGCCGCACCCGGTATAAGGCTCGCCTCGGATTTGCGGATCTGGACGTAAGCGCCGGCGATACCCGCGGCAAGCGCGATGACGAGATCCTCGGCCCCGGGGTCTGTTCGGCTGATGACCTCGCTGGGAATTACTATTCCCCTCGGCACATCGGTCAGCCAGACGAGCAGCCAGGCAAGGAGCACGCTCAAGCCTGCTGCCAGCCAGACGGTCAAAAGCAGTTTGCTGGCGCGTCCGACCCATCCCATCACGATCGAGGATGCTATTCCGAGGATCGGGGTCATCAGCGGGGCCACCAGCATGGCTGCGATGATCACGGCGCCGGAATTGCGCAGGAGCCCCATCGTCGCGATGACGACCGCAAGTGTCAGGAGGATGGAGAAACGCCGCCAATAGGCAGGCGTGTCACTTCCCTCAAAGCGAAGGATATCTCTGACGCTTCCGTACATTTGGTTGGCCATGGCAGATCGTTCTCGGGATGGTTTGTAAGGGTCACAGACATTCGGTTTCGACAGGCTCGTATCGAGCAAACGGCCGTTTCTACATCCGCTTCACGCAACGGAAACCGACATGACTTGTCGATGTATCCTCCGTTTCAGCATGGCGTGCGGCCGGCCGGTAGCGCTGGCAATAGTTCGGGGCGCACAGATGTGATCCCCCCTTCAGTACGCGTTGCGGAATACGAATGGCCGGTTGCTGGGGATCGAAACTGGTTTCGACGCCTGCTCCCCGTGGATTGACCGGGACGCAACATGGAGACTTGGCCGGTTCGGGATGGCGGGCAGACCAATAGTCGGTCGTCCATTCCCAGACATTTCCGATCATATCATAGAGACCATAGGGGTTGGCCGGGAAGGACTTGACCGCCGATGTGCGTTCCGTGCCTTTCGGTTTGGTGCTGTGGGTCGGAAACATTCCTTGCCAGGTATTGGCCATGAGAACGCCACCCGGTATCAGCTCATCTCCCCAGGCGAATTCGGTATCGTCCGATCCGCCGCGCGCAGCCAGCTCGAACTCGGCTTCCGTGGGCAGATCATACCCTGCCCACCGCGCATAGGCCTGGGCGTCCGTATAAGCAACGTGAACGACAGGATGGTCGAGTTTGCCGCGGAGGTTGCTTTGGCCGCCGAGGGGGCGCCGCCAGTTCGCCCGGAAGGTGAAGCTCCACCATTGCCAGAAATCCCGACCTTTGATCGTTTTCGGCGGCGTGAAGACAAGTGAACCGGCTCGCAGCATTTCCGGCAAAGCTCCGGGGTAGTTCTTTGCGTCCGGAACTTTCTCGGCAACGGTGACGTGCCCCGTCGCTTCGACGAACGCCATGAATTGCCGGTTGGTGACCGGCGCCTCCATCATCCAGAAGCCATCGACCGTAACCGGGTGTGCGGGGGCTTCCTCCGGATAGTGGTGATCTGATCCCATGACAAAGGTCCGACCCGGTATCCAGATCAGTTCGCCGCTGCGGGTAATGTTTCCTGCCATCTCTGCTGCGAGCGTCATGCCTGCCTCCGATTGCCTTCGAGGAAGCTTGTCCGGACCGGAGCACTGGAGGAAGTACGCAACGGTAAACGTCGGGGCGTTTCGGCATGTTGTCCGCGAAAAGCCCATTTCGCCCCGAAATCCCGCGTTTTCAGCAGGTTGACATTCAGTTTTCGGGTCGCAGACGACGCGCAACAAGGACGTAATCGCCTGCACTTTAACTGTAACGTACTTCCTGACAGAGCGAGACATCCGCATCCTCCGATCACTTTGTTTCAACGCAAGCAATGAGGAGAACGCGGATGGTGGGTCTGAAAGCTGGCGGGCTGGCCGCTATCGCAATGCTGGCGGTCACGAGGGCGGTATTGGCGCAGGACGCTGAAAACGATTTGGCCAAGAAGCTCAGCAATCCCGTCGCTTCGCTGATCAGCGTGCCGTTCCAGTTCAACTACGATGGCGGATATGGGCCAACCGACGGAGATCGGATCACGCTGAACATCCAGCCCGTCATTCCCATTACCATCAACGAAGACTGGAACCTCATTTCGCGGACGATCGTGCCTATCATCTGGCAGGACGACATCGCCGGGCCGTCCGGCGAACAGTCCGGGCTGGGAGACATCACGCAGAGCTTCTTCTTCTCGCCGAAGGAGCCGACCGAAAACGGCATCATCTGGGGCGTCGGCCCGGTTTTCCTGCTGCCGACCGCCACGGACGACATGCTTGGAGCCGGCAAGTTCGGACTGGGTCCAACGGCCGTGGCTCTCAAGCAACAGGGATCGTGGACCGTGGGGGCATTGGCAAACCACATCTGGTCGGTTGCCGGCGATGGAAGCCGGCCCGATGTCAGCTCCTCCTATCTCCAGCCCTTTGTTTCCTACACGACCCCGGACGCCTGGACCTTCGCGCTCAACACGGAAAGCAGCTACAACTGGAAGACCGATGATTGGTCGGTTCCCGTCAATTTTCAGGTTTCGAAGCTTGTCCAGTTCGGCCAGCAGCCGGTCAATTTCACGGCAGGCGCTCGCTACTGGGCTGTCAGCCCGGACAACGGCCCCGAAGGCTGGGGTTTTCGCGTGGCGGTCACCATGCTGTTCCCGAAATAAGCGATCCGGTTTGGAACAGCGGCTTTCCCAGAGCAATTCCGGCAAATATGCGGAGCGCTTTTGCATCCATAATTGCGTAGAAGCAAATGGATCGCCCATGTCCGCGTTTCAGGGAAATGCGGACATGGGCTTCGCGTTGTCCTCGGATCGTCATTCATTCAACCCCGCCGTCCGCTGAAGGAAGAGCCGGGCTGGTCATGCTGTGTTCGGCGAGCCGTGTGTAAGCGACGTAATATTTGTAGATATTGCCGACATAACGGACGGTTTCACGTCCGACGACCGCTGCCGAAGCATGCTCCACATTGCCGAACCAGACGTTGGGATCGAGGTTCATCGCTTCCGCCCTGCGCCTGAATTTACGCAGGTTGCCAGGCCCGGCATTGTAGGCCGCCAGGGCAAAAAGCAACCTTTCCCGCAGCGGCAAAGCTTCGTCGTCTATGTAGGTGTCCAGCAGATGGCGCATGTATTTGGCGCCGGCCTCGATGTTTCGTTCGGCGCTGGTATCGACCCCCTTGATGCCCACCGCCTTGTCGGCTGCGGTGGACGGCAGGAGTTGCATGATACCGACTGCGCCGCGGGAACTGCGCCGGCTCTGATCGAGCTGGGATTCCTGATATCCCTGGGCCGCGAGCATCAGATAATCGAAGGAGTATTTCTCGCCGTATCGATGAAACGCCGTGACAAGGAGCTGGAATTGCTCGACGTCTTTCGGAGCGTAGGCGCGCTTGACCATGCTGTCGCTCTGGTAGAATTTTCGCTTGAGAATGTTCCCGAACGTCGTGCCGATACGATGGTTCTTGACGAACTCGTCCAGCACGGCCTTGAGGTGAGGGCTGTCCTTTCGGATGGCCCAGGCGATCTTGCCATCCGAAGCGATCTTGATTGTCGGATGTACGGAGATGTGGGGAAATATCCCCGTCCAGAGGTCTGCCGTATGGCGATCGACGACCGTCCAGTTGAGAAGCCCTGCATTGACCATTTCCAGCAGATCCTCGTCTTCGAGATCCTCGTCCATGGCCGTGATGGCGATTGCCGGCAGGCCGCTTGCCTGCCGCTGCACGTTGATTGCCGTCAGGTGTTCGTAATAGCTGCTGGACTTGCGGAGAGGGATACCTTCTTCCGCAAGGTCGTCCAGACTGGCGATCGCACGGCTTTCCGCTCCGACCACCAGAACTTCCTCCGCATCGCCGTAAACAGGCAATGTAAAGTCGACGAGTTCCTGGCGATTGGGTGTGATCGTCAGATTGGCCATGATGATGTCGCCACGCCCTTCCAGCAGCGCACGGACAAGCTCCTCGCGTCGTGTGGGAACAAAGGCGACGCGCATGCGCCGGATCTCCTTTTTCCGGTCCTTGTTCAGGCGCTTCTCAAGTTCGCGCCCGAAGTCTACCGCCGTTCCGTACTGCGCGCCCTTGTCGACGAAATAAATAGTCTTACTGAACGGTACCAGCACACGGATCAGGCGTCGCTTCTCCAGGGCCTCGAAGTCGCCGATATACTGACCCAACAGGTCCCGCGGCAGGGTTTGAGCTTGGACCGGCCACCGGTCCAAGGTGCCAAAGACAACAGATGCCCAAATGACGACGAACACACATAGACGCATGGATTGCCTCCCGAAAGCGTGTATCGGATCATTGCGCATGCTCGGGATTGGGCCAGTACGTAACGGTAAATGCTGTTTTACTGTTACGTACTTCTCCGCTGGCGGCAGAGCCGCTCTATTGACCCATCTCGATGGAGGGCCAGCCGGTGAGCGCGGATGACGAGGACTTGGAGAACTCGCTATCGCGAGGTTCGAGGGGGGAGTTTGATCGCCTGATGAGTGATCACCGCTTCCGTGTAACGGATCGCAACCGCGCAATCCTGAAGTACCTCTCGGATCTGCATTTTTCCGGAGAGAGCGATGGTGCAAAAGCCTACTCGATCGCAATCGATGTTCTTGGTCGCAGCTCCGACTTCGAGCCTTCACTCGATCCCATTGTGCGGATTGAACTCAGTCGATTGCGATCGGCGCTGGAGGCTTACTACTGTGCATTCGGTCATGAGAGCCCGGTGTGGCTGACAATACCGAGAGGCCGATATGTCGTCCGTTTCGTGAGTGCCGCGCAGCAGAAATCCGATTGCGATCCGGGCGGTCGAGGCAATGAAGCCGACTTCGGTGATGGCGATTGCGATGACGAAGCAGTGGCATCCGGTGGGCATCGACCCGCGGGCTGGCGGGATTTCGCTGCGGCTGCCTCATGTTTCTGTTTTCTGGCTGTCGCGGTTGCGGCTGTCTGGTATCTGACGGAAGGATGGGTTGGATCTACCCAGCCCACCGTCACGGTAACCGTCACCCCCGTCGGGGAAAGCTTGGATCTCCATTCCAGTGCGTTGCGTGACAATCTGCAGGTGGCCCTCGTTCGGTTCGATACACTGAGAGTCGGTTATGCCGGCGCCGATCGTCATCGGCCTGCCGATTATACCATCGATATCCGGTTTGTCGAAACGCCGCATCTGCGTCGAGCGCAGTGGCTCATTGTCGATAATCACGACAAAAGTCTGCTTGATGGGGGTGTTGAGGAGGTCAGCGCCGAGAACATGCCTCACGAGGCCGCGGACCAGCAGCTCGCCACATTGCTCGCCATACGAATTGCCGATCGGGATAGCGCGATCAGCAAGGCGGAGATGGAGCGGGCACCAATGGCGTCGCGGGGGAATGCGTGTATCCTTCGCGCCTACAAGGCGGTCCGGACGCAGAACGAGCCCGAGATTGAAGCCGCATTTGATTGCCTTCAGCGAACTGTCCTGGCCGATCCGAGGAATGCGACTGCCACCGCGTTTCTTTCCAAGGTCGTTGCGACCAAGGGGAACAAGGAGGCCCGGCAGCTGGCTGCAACGCTTGCGGAGCAGGCGGTGGTGTACGATCCGAGGTCCGACGTCGCGCAACTGGCGCTGGCCAAGAGTCATTTCGCCAACGGGCGTTTGGACGCGGCGATCGGATCAGCGCGGCTTGCGCTTGCCGATAATCCAAACAGCGCAGACACGGCAGCGACACTTGCCTTCTACCTGTTCTCTCGTGGCGAGTGGGATGAAGCGACCAGAATGGCGAATTTAGCCCTGAGCTTCAAGGACATCGTGCCGACGGAAGCCCTTCTGGTGAAGGCGCTCGACGCCTTCCGAAACAAGGATTGGGCTTTGGCTGCGCGCATTGCCAACGAAATCTCGCCCCGAGACAGTCTCGCACGGGTGGTGAGGGCTGCAGCGCTCGGCCGGCTCGGACCGAGCGCCGACACCTCCATGGAACTCATCGAGCTGCGGACGCGCTATCCCGATCTCTCGCGTGAAAGCGAGGAGTTGATCCGTGCGCAGCTTTTCCGTTCGCAGTTTGCCTTTTCGCTGAAAACAGGCTTGGCCCTGGCCTCCGCCAACTACTCTGCTGCCGCCACAACGGATCGGGAGCCGGATTTATGACAGCGACTGCCGCCGCGGTTGATTGCACCGGCATGGAGGTCGCCGGGCGGCAGAGGAGAAGGGGTGCGGGTTTCGTCCGCAAGGCCCCCTGAGGGGCGGCCCGTAAATGTTACCGTTGCGTACTTGTTGAAACAGACCTTCGATCAAGGATGTGCAGGCAGCAGGAAAGGTGGAGACAATGCGGCGAAATCGGATGTTACATGGTGCAACAGTGGTGGCAGCGGCCTTGGCGCCAGCCGTGGCTTATGGTGCCGAGGGCGGCATCGGCTTTTACCTGCTGGGTTCGAAAGGTCCGTCCGCTGCCGTCATGCCACCTCCCGGCGTATACTTCCAGAATGATCTCTATTTCTTCAGCGGTGACGTGGGAGCCGGAAAAGAACTCCCCACTGGCGGGCGGCTGGCCGTTGGCGTGCAGGGCGATGCAGTCATTGAGCTACCGACGCTCATCTGGGTCCTGCCCGAAGAAATTGCCGGCGGGCATCTGGGGCTGACGGCATCGCTGCCGATCGGCTGGAAGAAGACCAATGCCGACCTGACACTCGCCGGTCCTCTCGGAGGTACGGCAAGCGCCTCGGTCAGCGACGCGGTTTTCACCGTGGGGGATCCGGTCCTCGGCGGTTTCCTGGGATGGCAGAACGGCGATTTTCATTGGCAGGTCGGCACGATGGTCAACGTTCCGATCGGCGACTATCAGGAGGGCGAGATTTCCAACATAGCCTTCCATCACTGGGGAGCCGACGTTTTCGCAGCGGCGACCTGGCTCGATCCTGATTCAGGCCTAGATCTCTCCGGCGTCGTGGGGATGACCTTCAACGCGGAAAACCCGGTGACGGACTATCGCAGCGGCAACGAGTTCCATTTCGAATGGGCCGCCGTCAAGCATTTCAGCCCCCAGTTCGATGCCGGCTTGGTCGGTTATTATTACGATCAGCTCAGCGGTGACTCCGGCGATGGCGCGAGTGGACCATTCAAAGGGCGGGCAGCATCGATCGGCGCCACAATCGGTTGGAATTTCAAGGTCGGAGAAACACCTGTCTCGGCCAGGATCAAGTATTTCCACGAGTTTGCTGTCCGAAACCGCGCCGAAGGTGATGCGGTCTTTCTGACGGTTTCAATGCCACTGTCCATCACCAAGTAGAGGGTTTTGTAACCTTGAGGCGTCAGGATGTCCTTCTATAAATGAGAGGGGCAAGTGGGATGGATCGAGTGATGGTGAACGGCCGACCTTGGCTGATGCGGGCAATGGTCTACGTCATGTGCCTGTTTGTCTGGTCAGCATCCAGCCATGCCCAGCAGGAAAAGGATGCGTCGACTGCTCAGCCAGCGAACGTGCGGGAATTCCTGATCCTGCTCGACAAGCCGGACGTCCAGCAATGGCTCAAAAGTCAAACGACGGTTGCCGCTGCGCCAGATCCCGAGGCGAAGGCCGAGGCTGGCATCGCCGGCTTTTTCGCCTCTCGCCTGGCCGAGATCCGCAGCCGTGTCGGGCTGGTTGCCGACGGCGCGATGAACATTCGCGCAAGCATCGAAACCGCAGCAACGCGTCTGCGGGACGAATTGTCCGCCAATGGGCCGCTACGGACAATATTGCAGCTTCTTTGCCTGCCGTTGTTTGCCTTCATCGGAGATCGGATGCTCTCGCGTCGCAGGCTTGCCTTGGGTGCTTCGGCACCGCAACGACGCGACCCCGCAGGGCTGCCATCGGCCGCAGGCCTCGCAGGCTTCATCATCGGTGCTATCTTGCCCCTGGTGCTTTTCGGCTGGACCGACCTTCTCAAACATGCCGCTGTCGTGATCGCGCTTGCGCTTGTTGGGATAAAGCTGGTGATTTTTGTCGGACGAGTCTGCGTAGGTGCGCTGGATGCAGAGCCTGTCGCCGAGGAACCGACGAGCGAAACATCCGAGGCGGACGAACGCGTACCGGCTTCGCATGCGATACGCCGCCATTGGTATGTCAGCATTGTCGGTCTGGTCAGCTATTTCCTGATCGGCTGGAGCCTCATCGCGTTGGCTGAGCTTTTCGGCGTTGTGGGTGGCTCCATGCTCCTGCTGGTCTATGTGCTGGCATTCGGATTGTTCGCAATCGCCTTGTGGGCGTTGTGGTCCAGGCCGCAACCGCGGAAAGTCGGCGTGTGGGACGAGACCTGGACTTCAGGAATATGGAGCGCCGTCCTGGCGGCGCTGCTCTTTTTCTGGCTTGCAGGCCTGCATGCACTGCTCTGGATCGGACTAATGGCGATCGTGCTGCCATTCTTGCTTCCCTTGTCTTCGAGGGTTGTCCGGGCGCTCTTGAACGATTCGGTCCCGGAACGGCGTGCCCCGATGGCCCGGGTGGTTTTGGTCGATCGCGGGCTGCGTGCGATAATCGTCGCCCTGTCAGTTTGGTGGCTGGCGCATATTCTCGGCCTGGAAGCGACGAATATGGCATCCGGGCAGACCGTTCTCGATCGTGTCGGCCGGGGCGTTCTTCAAGGCGTGGTCGTCGCAATTGTGGCGGATCTCCTTTGGGCGTTCGCCAAGGCACAGATAGAGGCGCGGATGCAGGCAGGCTCGCCGGAAACCGTCCTGAGCGACGACGAGAAGAGCCGAGCGTCCCGTTTGAGAACCTTGCTGCCGATTTTGCGCAATGTGCTGGCAGCCGCCATCGGCATCGTTGCGATACTGATGGTCCTGGCGGGGCTAGGAATAGAGATTGCTCCACTGCTTGCCGGCGCAGGTGTCGTTGGTGTCGCCGTCGGTTTCGGTGCCCAGACCGTCGTGAAAGATGTCATCAGTGGCGTGTTCTATCTCTGGGATGATGCCTTCCGCATCGGCGAATATATCGAAAGCGGGAAGTTCAAGGGTGAGGTGGAGTCGTTCAGTCTGAGGTCTGTGAAACTGCGCCATCACCGCGGTCCGTTGACCACCGTGCCATTCGGTGAACTGGGCGCAGTGCAGAACATGAGCCGCGATTGGGCCGTCACCAAATTCAACCTGCGTGTCGGTTACGACACCGACCTGGAGCAACTCCGCAAGGTTATCAAAAAGGTCGGGCAGGAGCTTGCGGAGATCCCAGAGTACAAGGACAATATCATCAGCCCCTTGAAGATGAAGGGCGTTGTCGATTTCGGAGAATATGCCATCGAGGTGCGTGTCGGCTTCACGACAAAGCCGGGAGAGCAGTTCATGATCCGGCGCCAGGCAATGACGATGATCCGGTCGGCGTTTCGGGAAAATGGCATTCATTTCGCCGTGCCGACGGTGCAGGTTTCCAATTCCGAGCATGGCGATGCAGCCGATGCTGCGGTTGCTCAGGCGACACGCTTGCGTGAACAGCGCAAACAAGCGGAAATCATGGCGACGGGCGGCGGGGAGTAGGCATCGAAAATGCCACTCACCGCGTTTTTCATGTGCGAGGAGTGGCTCATCTGCCTCTGCATTCGCTGTAGACCTCCCGAAAATCCCGCGCATTTCCGGCTAAATGTGCGTCCGCCTAGCTACGCCGTTGGCAATTCCACCGTCTGGTGAATGGTAGGAAGGTGACTATCGGCGATGGCGAAGGTCCTCGGCGGCGCTTGCAATCCGGGGCCAAAAAGAGCAAAGCAGCAACCACGCATTCAACGGAGGAGCGTCTTGATGTCAGCTTCGGCGTCCAGCCTGCGGGCGGTGGATCATCTCGTATTGCCCACGGCGAGCCTCGGTCTTGCCAGAAATCGCCTGACGCAACTTGGTTTTACTGTCGCAACCGACGCCCGTCATCCTTTCGGAACGGAGAATGCCTGCGTCTACCTGGCCGATTCGACCTATCTCGAACCGCTCGCCGTTGCAGATGTCGATGAGTGCGTTGCTGCGGCGAAGGCAGGCAATGTTTTCGTCGCACGCGACCAGGCATTTCGCTTTCGCCGGGGTCAGGAGGGATTTTCCGGCATCGCGCTTGCAAGCAGCGATGCGCAGCGTGACGACCAATTCTATCGCGAAGCCGGATTGTCCGGTGGACCGTTGCTAACGTTTTCGCGGCCGGTGACGATGCCGGACGGAACGAGCCTGGTTGCGTCGTTCCTCCTGGCCTTTGCAGCCGACCTGCGTTCGCCCGATTTCACCTTTTTCACCTGTGAGCGCAAGAACCCGCTCCCTGCCGACCGGTCCGCGCTGGAAGCGCATCCGAACGGTGTGTGCGGACTTTCTGAACTGGTATTTTCCGAGCCGGGACCGGCAGATTTTTCCAGTTTTCTGCATTACATCGTTTCCGGTGAAACGGCTGTCGCGAGCGAAAGTGCCGTATCCGTCGATGCGGCCAATGTGCGTCTTACAGTTCTCGACCCGAAGGCTACCGAGGAGCGCCTTGGCTTGCGAACCTCGACCCACTCGCGCGGCTTGCGCGGGCAGGCCATTGTTTTCCGCACCCGGAACCTCGATGCGGCGCATCGGGTGCTGAGTGCCAATGCCATCGCGTTCACCGTCAGGGATGACAGGCTTATCGTGCCGCCAGCTCCGGGCCAGGGCGCCGTTTTCGTATTTGAGGACATATCATGACTGCAGTAACCACCAATTCCAGCGTCGTCGTCGGAGAAGGCAACGGCAAGGTTACCTTCTCCAACAGCGCGCGGCTGTCTCTGATCGCCGGTCCATGCCAGATGGAAAGCCGCGACCACGCCTTCATGGTGGCCGGTCGGCTGACGGAAATCTGCAAAACGCTCGGCCTCGGCCTCGTCTACAAGTCGTCATTCGACAAGGCGAACCGCACCTCGCTGTCCGCCGAACGTGGTATCGGCCTGGAAAAGGCGATGGAGGTTTTTGCCGATCTGAAGCGCGAATACGGCTTTCCTGTTATCACCGACGTTCACACGGAGGAACATTGCGCCCTCGTGGCCCCGGTGGTCGACGTGCTGCAGATCCCGGCCTTCCTGTCGCGGCAGACCGATCTTCTGGTCGCCGCCGCGAAGACCGGCCGGGCCGTCAACGTCAAGAAGGGCCAGTTCCTGGCGCCTTGGGACATGAAGAACGTCCTCAACAAGCTGAACGCCAGCGGCAATGCCAATATCCTGCTGTGCGAGCGCGGCGCTTCCTTCGGCTACAATACGCTGGTTTCCGACATGCGCTCGTTGCCGATCATGGCCTCGATGGGCGCGCCTGTTGTCTTCGATGCGACGCATTCGGTTCAGCAGCCGGGCGGCCAGGGCGGCTCGTCGGGCGGCCAGCGCGAGTTCGTCGAGACGCTGGCACGGGCGGCCGTTGCCGTCGGTGTCGCCGGCGTGTTCATCGAAACCCATGAAGATCCCGACAATGCGCCCTCGGACGGCCCGAACATGATCAAGCTCGATGACCTGCCGCGGCTTCTCGAAAAGCTGCTGGCTTTCGATGCGGTGTCGAAGTCGGCCTGACGGCGGTTGACCTCTGTCGGCGCGGCTGTTTTCGACAGGAAAAGGCCGCCCGGCACCCCGCGTCAAAGGACTGACATGAAGGTGTAATAGGCAGGTCCGACAGGCTATCCGGTGACGCATGCACGCCATTGTAATTTGCGCCACATCGTCTAAGACAGCATTTCAAACGATTTTATCACCCCCTAGGCAGGAAAAAACCATGACGGCAATTACCGATATCGTCGCTCGCGAAATCCTCGACAGCCGTGGCAATCCCACGGTCGAAGTCGACGTTCATCTCGAAGATGGCAGCATGGGCCGTGCGGCCGTGCCGTCGGGCGCTTCCACCGGTGCGCATGAAGCGGTCGAGCTGCGTGACGGCGGCAAGCGTTATCACGGCAA
This sequence comes from Rhizobium sp. LjRoot30, assembly GCF_964253915.1. Lineage (NCBI taxonomy): Bacteria > Pseudomonadati > Pseudomonadota > Alphaproteobacteria > Hyphomicrobiales > Rhizobiaceae > Rhizobium > Rhizobium sp. LjRoot30. The sequence continues at coordinate 295,264 of NZ_CAXUSG020000005.1, forward strand.
GGGTGTCGAAAAGGCTGTCGACGCGGTCAACACCGAAGTCTTCGATGCCATCGGCGGTCTCGATGCCGAAAACCAGATCCAGATCGACAAGCTGATGATCGAGCTGGACGGCACGCCGAACAAGTCGCGTCTCGGCGCCAACGCCATCCTCGGCGTTTCGCTTGCCATTGCCAAGGCCGCAGCCCAGTCCTCGGGCCTGCCGCTCTATCGTTACGTCGGCGGTCCGAACGCCCATGTCCTGCCGGTGCCGATGATGAACATCATCAATGGCGGCGCGCATGCCGACAACCCGATCGATTTCCAGGAATTCATGATCATGCCGGTCGGCGCCGAGACGCTGGCCGATGCCGTGCGCATGGGTTCGGAAGTCTTCCATGTTCTCAAGAAGGAACTGTCGGCACAGGGCCACAACACCAATGTCGGCGACGAAGGCGGTTTCGCTCCGGGCCTGAAGAGCGCCCCTGATGCCCTCGACTTCATCATGAAGTCTATCGAGAAAGCCGGCTACACGCCGGGCGACGACATGATGCTGGCGCTCGATTGCGCCTCGACGGAATTCTTCAAGGACGGCAAGTACGTGCTGGAAGGCGAAGGCCGCACGCTCGAATCAGGCGCCATGGCGGAATATCTCGCCGAACTCGCCGCCAAGTACCCGATCATCTCCATCGAAGACGGCATGGCCGAAGACGACTGGGAAGGTTGGAAGACGCTCACCGACCTGATCGGCAAGTCCTGCCAGCTCGTCGGCGACGACCTGTTCGTCACCAACTCGGCGCGCCTGCGCGACGGCATCAAGATGGGTGTCGCCAACTCGATCCTCGTCAAGGTCAACCAGATCGGTTCGCTGTCGGAAACGCTCGATGCCGTCGAAACCGCCCACAAGGCCGGCTACACCGCCGTCATGTCGCACCGCTCCGGCGAGACCGAGGATTCGACGATCGCCGATCTTTCGGTCGCTACCAACTGCGGCCAGATCAAGACCGGCTCGCTGTCGCGCTCCGACCGTCTTGCCAAGTACAACCAGCTGATCCGCATCGAGGAAGGTCTCGGCCCGCAGGCCGTCTACGCCGGCCGGTCGATCCTGCGCGGCTGATCGCTGCCATCACAGATGGTTTTTTCCGAACCCGCGGCGGCAACGCCGCGGGTTTTCTTTTGCGGCGCGCAAACACGGTCAACGGACGGTTAATCTCTCTGCGCTAATTTTCTGCTCAGTGTATTGCGTATCAGAGCTTCGCATAAATGTGGACAAAACATCATAAGAAACGGAAACTCGGCCGTCTCATTCTGCCTGCGATTGCCGTCGCTTTCGTTTCCTACTTCAGCTATCATTCTGTCCACGGCGATTTCGGCCTGATTGCCGCCGAGGCTTTTGAGAAAAAGCGCGTCGAACTCGATGGTGAGCTGAAGAAGCTGACGGCCGCGCGTGAGTCGCTGGAGCGACAGGTTTCCCTGATGAGTGATGGTTCTCTCGAGAAGGATATTCTCGACGAGAAGGCGCGTTACGCGCTGAATGTGTCGCGCAGCGACGAAATCGTGATTTTCAACACGGAATTCTAATTAACCGAAAATCGGTTAATATGAAATAATTATTTAATTTCAGATGTTTACCAAGAATGTTAGCCATGCATTTCTAGCATTGCTGTGGCGTGCAAACTTGCCTATGGTGTGTGCACGCTTTTGAAACATAATCGAAACATCAGGGAGGGATGAATGGCGCCGAGAAAAACCGCGTCCGTATCCGGCCGTAAGACGACGGCAAAGCCTGCCAAAAAGGATTTCACGGGTGGCACGATTGCGGAATTCGACCGCGATCAGGAACTCGCTGCCTATCGTGAGATGCTGCTCATCCGCCGTTTCGAGGAAAAAGCCGGCCAGCTCTATGGCATGGGCTTCATCGGCGGCTTCTGTCACCTTTACATTGGCCAGGAAGCTGTCGTCGTCGGCATGCAGATGGCGCTGAAGGATGGCGACCAGGTCATCACCGGTTATCGCGACCACGGCCACATGCTGGCGACCGGCATGACCGCGCGTGGCGTCATGGCCGAGCTGACCGGCCGCCGGGGTGGTTACTCCCGGGGCAAGGGCGGCTCCATGCATATGTTCTCCAAGGAGAAGAATTTTTACGGCGGCCACGGCATCGTCGGTGCGCAGGTGTCGCTCGGCACCGGTCTGGCCTTCGCCAACAAATACCGCGGCAATGACAACGTCTCGCTCGCCTATTTCGGCGACGGCGCGGCCAACCAGGGCCAGGTCTACGAAAGCTTCAACATGGCGGCCCTCTGGAAGCTGCCCTGCATCTACATCATCGAGAACAACCGCTACGCCATGGGCACCTCTGTTGCCCGCGCTTCGGCCGGCGTCGATTTCTCGCAGCGCGGTTCGGCGATCGGCATTCCCGGTTTCCAGGTCGACGGCATGGATGTTCGCGCCGTGAAGGCTGCGGGTGACGAGGCGGTCGAGCATTGCCGTTCCGGCAAGGGTCCGATCATTCTCGAAATGCAGACCTACCGCTATCGCGGTCACTCGATGTCCGACCCGGCGAAGTATCGCTCGAAGGACGAAGTGCAGAAGATGCGCTCCGAGCACGATCCGATCGAGCAGGTGCGCGCCCGTTTGATCGAGAAGGGCTGGGCCAGCGAGGACGATCTGAAGGCCATCGACAAGGATGTCCGCGACATCGTTGCCGACAGCGCCGATTTTGCCCAGGCCGATCCGGAGCCGGATGTATCCGAGCTCTACACCGACATTCTCATCTGATCGGGAGGGAAGACCATGCCCATCGAAATTCTGATGCCCGCACTCTCCCCGACGATGGAAGAGGGCACGCTGTCCAAGTGGCTCAAGAAGGAAGGCGACAAGGTGTCTTCCGGTGATGTGATCGCCGAGATCGAGACCGACAAGGCGACCATGGAAGTGGAAGCCGTCGACGAAGGCGTGATCGGCAAGCTTTTGATCGCCGCCGGCACGGAAGCCGTCAAGGTCAACACCGCGATTGCCGTGCTTCTGCAGGATGGCGAAAGCGCCGCCGACATCGGCTCCGCCAAGCCGGCGCCCAAGGCGGAAGAGGCGGCACCTGCTGCGGTGAAGGCTGAAGAGCCCGCCAAGCAGGCGGCTGCTCCGGTTCCGGCTGCACCGAAGAGCGAGACGCCCGCCGATCCGGCGATCCCGGCCGGCACTGAAATGGTGACGATGACGGTGCGTGAAGCGCTGCGCGACGCCATGGCCGAAGAAATGCGCGCCAACGACGACGTGTTCGTCATGGGTGAAGAAGTCGCCGAATACCAGGGCGCCTACAAGATCACCCAAGGCCTGCTGCAGGAATTCGGTCCCCGCCGCGTCGTCGATACGCCGATCACCGAGCATGGTTTTGCCGGCGTCGGCGTTGGCGCTGCCATGGCCGGCCTGCGTCCGATCGTCGAGTTCATGACCTTCAACTTCGCCATGCAGGCGATCGACCAGATCATCAACTCCGCTGCCAAGACGCTCTACATGTCCGGTGGCCAGATGGGCGCGCCGATCGTCTTCCGTGGTCCGAACGGTGCGGCTGCGCGCGTTGCCGCCCAGCACAGCCAGGATTATGCCGCCTGGTACAGCCATATCCCGGGCCTCAAAGTCGTCATGCCCTACACGGCAGCCGACGCCAAGGGTCTGCTCAAGGCCGCCATCCGCGATCCGAACCCGATTATCTTCCTCGAAAACGAAATCCTTTACGGTCACAGCTTCGAAGTGCCGAAGCTTGACGATTTCGTGCTGCCGATCGGCAAGGCGCGCATTCACAGGACCGGCAAGGACGCCACCATCGTTTCCTTCGGCATCGGCATGACCTATGCGATCAAGGCCGCCGACGAACTGGCCAAGCTCGGCATCGACGTCGAGATCATCGACCTGCGCACCATCCGTCCGATGGATCTGCCGACGGTGATCGAATCGGTGAAGAAGACCGGCCGCCTCGTTACCGTCGAGGAAGGGTATCCGCAGTCGTCGGTCGGCACCGAAATCGCCACGCGCGTCATGCAGCAGGCCTTCGATTATCTCGATGCGCCGATCCTGACGATCGCCGGCAAGGATGTGCCGATGCCTTACGCCGCCAACCTCGAAAAGCTGGCGCTGCCGAATGTCGGTGAAGTCATCGAGGCGGTGAAGACCGTCTGCTACAAATAAGGGAGGGTTTTTCGATGCCGATCAACATCACGATGCCGGCCCTCTCGCCGACGATGGAAGAGGGCAACCTGTCCAAGTGGCTGGTCAAGGAAGGTGACACGGTCAAGTCCGGCGATGTCATCGCCGAGATCGAGACCGACAAGGCGACCATGGAAGTGGAAGCCGTCGACGAGGGCGTCGTCGCCAAGCTCGTCGTCCCGGCCGGCACGGAAAACGTCAAGGTCAATTCGCTGATCGCCATCCTCGCCGCCGACGGCGAGGATGTGAAGGCCGCCGCAAGCGGCGCGGCATCGTCCGCGCCGGCTGCTGCCAAGGCTGAAGAGCCGGCGGTTGCCAAGAGCGAACCGGCTGCCCAGCCGGCTCCCGCTGCCGCACCGGCTCCGGCCGCCGCACCTGTGGCATCGGCTTCGACCGGTGGGTCGCGGGCGTTCTCTTCGCCGCTCGCTCGCCGCTTGGCCAAGGAAGCCGGTATCGACCTGTCTGCGGTTGCCGGCTCTGGCCCGCATGGCCGTGTCGTCAAGAGCGATATCGAAAAGGCGGTTGCCGGCGGCGGCACCAAGGCCGCAACTGCACCTGCAGCACAGGCGACCGCTGCACCGGCACAGGCCGCGGCACCCGCAGCCACCTCTGCCGCCAAGCCTGCCTCCGACGACGCCGTGCTGAAACTGTTCGAGCAGGGTTCTTACGACCTCGTGCCGCATGACGGCATGCGCAAGACCATTGCCAAGCGCCTGGTCGAATCGAAGCAGACGATCCCGCATTTCTACGTTACCGTGGATTGCGAGCTCGACAAGCTTCTGGCGCTGCGTGCCCAGCTGAATGACGCGGCACCCCGCAAGGACAGTGCCCCGGCCTACAAGCTCTCGGTCAACGACATGGTGATCAAGGCCATGGCGCTGGCGCTGCGCGACGTGCCGGATGCCAACGTCTCCTGGACCGACAATGCCATGGTCAAGCACAAGCATGCCGATGTCGGCGTTGCCGTGTCGATCCCGGGCGGTCTGATCACCCCGATCATCCGCAAGGCGGACCTGAAGACGCTGTCGGCAATCTCCAACGAGATGCGCGACCTCGGCAAGCGAGCCAAGGATCGCAAGCTGAAGCCTGAGGAATATCAGGGCGGTACGTCTTCGGTGTCGAACATGGGCATGATGGGCGTCAAGCATTTCTCGGCTGTCATCAACCCGCCGCATGCGACCATCCTGGCCGTCGGTGCCGGCGAACAGCGGGCCGTGGTCAAGAACGGCGCACTGGCGATTGCCACCGTCATGAGCGTGACCCTCTCGACAGACCATCGCTGCGTCGATGGCGCGCTCGGCGCGGAACTGCTGCAGGCGTTCAAGGGCTACATCGAAAACCCGATGGGCATGCTCGTCTGAGTGCTTGAGCGGAGGCGGACGTGACGAAAACCGTTCTGTGCTACGGTGACTCCTTGACCTGGGGGTATGATGCGGCCACGGTCGGCCGCCATGCCTACGAGGATCGCTGGCCGAGCGTGCTTGCCAAGGCGCTCGGTCCGTCCGTTACCGTGATTGCGGAAGGCCTGAACGGCCGCACCACCGCCTATGACGATCATCTCGCCGATTGCGACCGCAACGGCGCGCGCATCCTGCCGACGATCCTGCACAGCCACGATCCCATCGATCTGGTGATCATCCTGCTCGGTGCCAACGATATGAAGCCGGTGATCTGTGGCACGGCCTTCGGCGCAGCCCAGGGCATCCAACGGCTGGTAGGGCTGGTTCGTCATCATGCCTGGTCGATCGACAACGGCGAACGGCCCGACATCCTCATCGTCTCACCGCCGCCGATCTGCGAAACGGCGAATGCCGCCTTTGCTGCGATGTTTGCCGGCGGTGTGGAAGAATCCGCCCATCTGGCGACGCTCTACCGTGATCTGGCCGATGAACTCGGCTGCGGTTTCTTCGATGCCGGATCGGTGGCGGCAACGACTCCGCTCGACGGCGTGCATCTCGATGCGGAAAACACCCGCGCCATCGGCCGCGGGCTGGAGCCGATCGTGCGCGTCATGCTGGGATTGTGATCATGCCCGTTATGCTCCGTCCAGCGGAGCGGCGGGATGCAGCGGAACTGGCGGTGCTGATCGACATCGCCTCGCACAGCTTCGCCACATGGCTCTGGTATGGCGGCGTGCTGCGCGGCGAAAGCGAGACGGCGATGGAACATGGTCGCAGCCGCATGCGCGACGACCAGCAGCAGGGGGGCTGGCGCGACGCGGTGATCGCCGAAATCGGCGGCGACGTTGCCGGCCTAGCGGTCGGTTACCGGCTGGATGAAACGGTTGCGACAGCGCCGTCCGACCATCCGGCGCTGGAGCCGCTGCTGGTCCTGCAGCGCCCGCTTGCCGGGCACTGGTTCGTGGATAGCCTGGCCGTCTACCGCCGCCACCGGCGATACGGCATCGGGCGGGAATTGATGGAAGATCAGATCGCCCGCTCCGGCGGCGGCCCGGTCAGCCTGATTACCGAGAGTTACAATGACGCCGCCCAGGCGCTGTATGGAAGTCTGGGATTTGCAGAGGCGGCGCGCTGCGAGGCGGTGCCGCTATACGACAACAGCAAGAAGCACGAATGGGTCCTGATGACCCGCAACGCGGCTTGAGACGGAGGCAGAAACACCATGGCTGACAACTACGACGTCATCATCATCGGCTCCGGCCCGGGCGGATACATCGCGGCGATCCGGGCGGCACAGCTCGGCATGAAGGTGGCCGTGGTCGAGCGCGAGCATCTCGCCGGCATCTGCTCCAACTGGGGCTGCATCCCGACCAAGGCGCTCTTGCGCTCAGCAGACGTGCTGCACAGCGCCCAGCACGCCAAGAATTACGGCCTGACGCTGGAAGGCACGATCAAGCCGGACCTCAAGGCCATCGTCGCCCGCTCACGCGGCATCGCCGAGCGCATGAACGGCGGCGTCGGCTTCCTGTTCAAGAAGAACAAGGTCGATATCATCTGGGGTGAGGCGAAGATCACCAAGCCGGGCGAAATCGTCGTCGCCAAGACCACCAAGCCCATCCAGCAGCCTCAGGCGCCGCTGCCGAAGAATGCCAAGGGCGAGGGCACCTATACTGCCAAGCACATCATCATCGCCACCGGCGCCCGCCCGCGGGCATTGCCGGGCATGGAGCCGGACGGCAAGCTGATCTGGACCTATTTCGAGGCGATGAAGCCGGAGGAAATGCCGAAGTCGCTGCTGGTCGTCGGCTCCGGCGCCATCGGCATCGAGTTCGCCTCCTTCTACCGCACCATGGGCGTCGATGTGACCGTCGTCGAGGTGATGAGCCAGGTGATGCCGGTGGAAGATGCCGAGATTTCGGCGCTGGCCAAGAAGCAGTTCGACAAGCAGGGCATGAAGATCCTGCTGGAAGCCAAGGTCACCAAGGTGGAGAAGGGTGCGAACTCCGTCACCGCCACCGTGGAGAAGAAGGACGGCTCGAAGGAGACGATCACCGCAGACCGAATGATCTCCGCCGTCGGCGTTCAGGCCAATGTCGAAAACATCGGCCTTGAGGCGGTTGGCGTCAAGACGGATCGCGGCTTCATCGCCATCGACGGTTACGGCAAGACCAGCGTGCCGGGCATCTACGCGATCGGCGATGTCGCCGGCCCGCCGATGCTGGCTCACAAGGCCGAGCACGAAGCAGTGATCTGCATCGAAAAGATCGCCGGCCTGCCGAACGTCCATCCGATGGACAAGGCGAAGATCCCGGGCTGCACCTACTGCAACCCGCAGGTCGCCTCCGTCGGTCTCACCGAAGCCAAAGCCAAGGCGGAAGGCCGCGACATCCGCGTCGGCCGTTTCCCCTTCGTCGCCAACGGCAAGGCGATCGCGCTCGGCGAGGACCAGGGTCTGGTCAAGACGATCTTCGACAAGAAGACCGGTGAGTTGCTCGGCGCCCATATGGTCGGCGCCGAGGTGACCGAACTCATCCAGGGTTTTGTCGTCGCCATGAACCTGGAAACGACGGAAGAGGAACTGATGCACACCATCTTCCCGCATCCGACGATTTCCGAGACGATGAAGGAAAGCGTGCTCGACGCTTACGGCCGGGCGCTGAATGCCTGAAGAGTGTGCGCGGCGGCTCTGGTAAAGGGAGCGGGAAATCGCCATGTCAGAGGGGGACGTTACCATACCGTGGGTCGCCATCCTGCTGGCAGGGGTGGTGGTTGCGGTGTTGGCACGGTTGACGATAGGCGGACGCTTCATCGGACACCTGTCAAAGACGCTTCCCGGCGCGGCGATGGGGTGTTTGCTGGCGGAATGGCTGGAGATGTCGCTTCTTCAGCTGGTTCCAGGATTTGACTTTCCCTTCCTGGCGCAGGTGTTGCATGCAGCGATTGGTGCTTATGGCCTGATGCTGATATCGATTGTTGCTCGGAGACGGAGGCTGTAGCGCGGTATGGATGGAATAGGTTGGATTGCGACCATCGTCATCGGTGGTCTGGCAGGCTGGCTTGCCGGCAAGCTGATGGGAATACGCTTCGGCATCTTGATGAACATCGTGATCGGTGTCGTCGGCGCAATTCTCGCCAACGCCATCTTCGACAGCGCGAACATCCATGTTGCCAGCGGATGGCTGGGTTACTTGGTACAGGGTTTCGTCGGCTCGTGCATTTTGCTATTCCTTGCCAAGATCGTCAGGCGCTGACGCCCCGCATGGAATGCGGTTGAAAGCAGGTTTTTATGGTTACCATTCTCGACAGGACGATACCTTCGGAAGAAAAACGCGTACGGCATCCGGAAAAGGCCCATCGGCCCGACACGGAAGTCATGCGCAAGCCGGACTGGATCCGCGTCAAGGCGCCGACATCCAAAGGTTATGCGGAAACCCGATCGATCGTGAAGGAGCACAAGCTCGTCACCGTCTGCGAAGAGGCGGGCTGCCCCAATATCGGCGAGTGCTGGGACAAGAAGCACGCCACCTTCATGATCATGGGCGAGATCTGTACCCGCGCCTGCGCCTTCTGCAATGTCGCCACCGGCAAGCCGAATGCGCTCGACATGGCCGAACCGGAAAACGTCGCCAAGGCGGTGAAGGAGATGGGGCTGTCCCACGTCGTCATCACTTCCGTCGACCGTGACGACCTGGCCGATGGTGGCGCCGAACATTTCGAGAAGGTGATCTGGGCAATCCGAGCCGCTTCGCCGCAAACGACCATCGAAATCCTGACGCCCGACTTCCTGAAGAAGCCAGGCGCGCTGGAGCGTGTGGTCGCCGCCAAGCCGGACGTCTTCAATCACAACATGGAAACCGTTCCGGGCAACTACCTGACGGTTCGTCCGGGCGCGCGCTATTTCCATTCCGTCCGCCTGCTGCAGCGGGTGAAGGAACTCGACCCGACGATGTTCACCAAGTCCGGCATCATGGTCGGCCTCGGTGAGGAGCGCAACGAAGTGCTGCAATTGATGGACGACCTGCGCACCGCGGATGTCGACTTCCTGACCATCGGCCAGTACCTGCAGCCGACCCGCAAGCATCACAAGGTCGAAAGGTTCGTCACCCCCGACGAGTTCAAGTCCTACGAGACGGTGGCGTACACCAAGGGTTTCCTGATGGTGGCGTCGAGCCCGCTGACCCGCTCCTCGCACCACGCCGGCGACGATTTCGCCCGGCTGCGGGCAGCGCGCGAAAAGAAGCTTCTCGCTGCCGCGGAATAGACATTCGTTTCGTCTTCCTATAAGCCCCGCCGTCCGCCCGACGGCGGGGTTTTTCATTTCGGGAAGGGAACGGCGATGACGGTTTCGATCACCATCGATGAAGCGGCCGGGAAACTGAAGGTTGCCGAGCGGCTGTTGATCATCGGCTGTTCCGGCAGCGGCAAAAGCACGCTGTCGCAAAAACTCTCCTCTCGTTTTGACCTGCCCCATGTCTCCATGGACCGGGAAATCTTCTGGTTGCCCGGCTGGCAAATGCGGCCGCGACCGGAGGCGCGGGCGCGGCTGGAGGCCGTCGTCACACAGCAACGTTGGATCATCGACGGTACCAGCCCCGGCACCTTGGCGTTGCGGCTGCCGCGCACGGATCTTGTCCTCTGGCTCCGCCCGCCGCGCCGGGTGTCGCTTTACGGCGTCATCTCCCGCTGGCTGCGGTTTTACGGACGCTCGCGTCCGGATATGGCCGATGGCTGCCCGGAAAAAATCGATCTCGAATTCCTGCGCTACATCTGGAATTTCGAGAAGACGGAAACTCCGGAAATCGAGGAAAACCTGGCGAAGTACGGACCGCATGTCCCGGTTCTGGTGTTGAAATCCCGGGCAGCGACCAACTGCCTACTTGCAAGAATTGCAGAGGATCATTAGCTCTCGGCCATGCCTCAATTCGAAACCACCCGTCCTGTCCTGCATTCCCCCGAGAAGATGTTCGATCTTGTCGCCGACGTCGAGCGGTATCCCGAATTCCTGCCGCTCTGCGAGGCGCTGGTTGTTCGTTCCCGCAAGGAGCGCGACGGCAAGGTGCTGCTGGTTGCGGACATGACGGTCGGCTACAAGGCGATCCGCGAGACCTTCACCACCCAGGTGCTGCTGAACAAGGCCGAGCGCATCATCGACGTCAAATATATCGACGGGCCTTTCAAATATCTCGACAATCGCTGGCGCTTCGAAGAGGCTGCCAAAGGTTGCGACGTGCGTTTCTTCATCGATTACGAATTCAAGAGCCGTATCCTCGGCGCGCTGATGGGCTCGATGTTTGACCGTGCCTTCCGCATGTTTGCCGAGGCCTTCGAAAAGCGGGCGGACACGATCTACGGAACGGCAGCGTCCGTCTGATTTTATTTGGATTTCGTGGCTGCGGCGAATAACATCGCATCGTTGCACGTCTTCACCGAAGACAGCGCTTTTTGTTGAGAGAGTCTCGTGAAATCATTCAGTGTACCGGCGATCATCCTGCTCGCCAGCCTGCCGCTTGCAGGCTGCGTCGATGGCGAACGTGGATATAGCTACAGCAGTTACGACGGCTATAGCGGCTACAATGTCGATCGTTCCTTCGAACGTGACGACCGATATTACGAACGGCGTCGCGAACGGGCCGAGCGGCGCAATTTCGAAGAGCGCCGGCGCGAGCGGGCACGCCTCGATCGGCAGGAAGACATCATCTATGGCGAGGAGCCGGTGCAGGGCCCCAACGTCATTCGCGTACCGGACAATGACGGCGGTTATTGACGTCTCGCGCTAAAGCAACTCCAGCAAAAATGAGGAGAGGTTTTGCTGGAATTGCGTAGAAACAAACAGACAGGGCGTGACCGCGCGCCCTCACTCTGCCGACAGCGACAGGATCATCTCAAACGCCGTCCTGACTGTTGCCAGCCGAACGGCGGTGCGGCCGATGTCGCCATACCGCATTTCCCGATGCATAAGCGCTCCGCTTCTCGATTTTGCCGCAAGGTGAACGAGGCCGACCGGCTTGGCCTCCGATCCGCCTCCCGGCCCGGCAATGCCGGTTACCGCAACGGCAATTCCCGCTCGTGATCGGTAGAGCGCACCGTGAACCATCTGCAGTGCCGTTTCCTTCGAGACCGCGCCGAACTGCAACAGCGTGTCCTGCCGGACGCCAAGCATCTGCTGCTTGGCTTCGTTGGTGTAGGTGACAAATCCCCTGTCGACGACGGCCGACGACCCGGCAATATCCGTCAGTGCCCCGGCAATCAGCCCGCCCGTGCACGATTCTGCCGTAGCGACCATCAAGTGACGTTGCGTGAATCGCCTGATGATCTCGGAAGCCTGTGCCTCGATATCCGCCGGGAAAAGGCTCATTTGGTGGCCTCTCTCCGATAGACAACGGTCGCCGTTGCAATGGCGGCAATGCCTTCGCGGCGGCCGATGAAGCCGATCTTCTCGTTGGTGGTTGCCTTGACCGAACAACGGTCGAGATCGATACCGAGAATCTCCGCCAGCTTTTCGCGCATCGCCACGCGATGCGGTCCGACCTTCGGCGCTTCCGCAATCAGAGAGACATCGGCGTTCATGATCGTGCCGCCATGGTCACGCACGATGCCGGCCGCATGCGCGAGGAAAATGCGCGATGCCGCGCCCTTCCATTGCGGATCCGACGGCGGGAAGTGGTCGCCGATATCACCGGCGCCGCAGGTGGCCAGAAGGGCGTCGGTCAGGGCATGCAGCGCCACGTCGGCATCCGAATGTCCCTTGAGTTTCTGGTCGTGTGGAATGAAGATGCCGCAGAGCGTCACCCCGTCACCGGCTTCCAGTTGATGCACGTCATAGCCGTTGCCGGTGCGCACGTCCGGCAGGTGCCGGGCGGATAGTTTTTCGTCGGCCATGGCGATGTCCCGTTTCACGGTGAGTTTGATGTTGTCGGGCGATCCTTCGACGAGCGTCACGGGATGCCCGGCCCATTCGGCGATGGCCGCATCGTCGGTGAATGTCGTCAGGCCGGCAGCAGCGGCGTTCTCATGCGCTTCGAGAATCAGCGGGTAGGCAAAGGATTGCGGCGTCTGGGCGCCATGCAGGCCGGCGCGCGACACGGTCTCGATCACAAATCCTTCCGGCGAGCCGCGCTTCAGCGTGTCTGCCACCGCCACCGCGGGCAGGACGCTCTCGGCGCCGGCTGCAAATGCGGAAACGACGCGGTCGAGCACGACATGATCGACGAACGGGCGTACCGCATCATGGATCATGACATGCGTCACATCCGTGCCTTGAAACGCGCGTAGCCCGTTGAGCACCGATTCCTGCCGCAACGGGCCGCCATGCACCACCCGCAGACCTTCCAGACCGTCGACGAATCGCAAGGCGTCCCGAAAGAGGATTTCGTCGTCGGGATGGATGACCACGCACATCCGGACCGGGGTTGGCCAGCGGGCGAATTGCTCCAAAGTATGAGCGATGACCGGCTTGCCGCCGATGGCCCTGTATTGCTTCGGCCCCTCTTGCGGAGAGCCTGCGCGTTCGCCGCGTCCGGCAGCAACCACCACCACGCCGATGGACATCATACTCGTGGATTGCATTTGTTCGGCAAATTCCTTTACACGGTCAGTATCGCCCAAGCTCTACAGGCTCCCCCTGTTCTTTTCCAGCATTTGCCTAAAAAATACCGGTTGCCTCGGTGCCCCCTTGGCAAGCGCGATATTACTGGCTAAAAATAGTGCACTGATAAGATGTGCCCGAAAGATGACCATTTGACATCCGCTTTTCTTGCTGCGCCTTTCGAAATCGGGAGTGTCCCGGTGCGCAATCGTGTCATCCTCGCTCCGATGTCCGGCGTTACCGATCTGCCGTTCCGGCAACTGGCCTGGCGCTACGGCGCGGGCCTGGTCGTCACGGAAATGGTGGCGAGCCGTGAACTGGTCGGCAACGCCCAGGAATCCTGGGCGCGGCTGAAAGGCGCGGGGCTGAAGCCGCATATGGTGCAGCTCGCCGGCCGCGAAGCCTACTGGATGGGCGAGGCGGCCCGCATCGCCGCCGACAACGGCGCCGATATCGTCGATATCAACATGGGATGCCCGGCCAAGAAGGTGACCGGCGGTTATTCCGGCTCGGCGCTGATGCGCGAACCGGATCTGGCCCTGTCGCTGATCGAGGCGACGGTGAAGGCGGTTTCTGTGCCGGTGACGCTGAAGATGCGGCTCGGCTGGGACGAAAACTCCATCAATGCCCCCGAAATCGCCCGCCGCGCCGAAGCGGCCGGCATCCAGCTGGTGACCATTCACGGTCGGACCCGCATGCAGTTTTACGAGGGTAGGGCGGACTGGGACGCGATCCGCGCCGTGCGTGAGGCCGTCCGCATTCCGCTGATCGCCAATGGCGACGTCGATACGCCCGAAGACGCGATGGAAATCCTGCGCCGGTCCGGTGCCGATGCGGTGATGGTCGGCCGGGCCTGCCAGGGGCGCCCGTGGCATGCGGGCTGGCTCGCCGGCCATGCGGCGCCGGCGCGCGGCGAGATTGCCGCCATCGCTGTCGAGCATTACCGCGCCATGCTGGAATTCTACGGCGAGCATGTTGCCATCAGGCACGCGCGAAAACATCTCGGCTGGTATCTGGAGCGTTTTGCGCCCGGCCTGCCCGCCGATGCCAAGGTGGCGATCATGACCGGCAAGGAGGCGGAGACCGTCGCGAGGATGCTGCAACAGGCACTGAGCGACACGTCCTTCGCCGCCGCACCGGAACGGGAGGCAGCATGAGTTCCGATTCGCATCCGGCCCAGTCAAGCGGCAACGCCCTTGCGATGGCCGTTCTCAACTCCATCCAGCATCCGGTTGTCCTCGTCAACGAGGCGGGCCTCGTCGCTTTTGCGAATTGGGAGGCGGAGGCGTTTTTCGGCGCCAGCGCCGCGCATCTCGCGCGCTACCGGATCTCGACCTTCATTCCCTTCGGAAGCCCGCTGCTGGCGCTGATCGACCAGGTGCGCGAGCGCCGGGCGCCGGTCAACGAATATCGTGTCGACCTCAGTTCGCCGCGGCTGGGGCAGGACAAGCTGGTGGATATCTATGTCGCGCCGGTCTCCAACGAGCCGGGATCTGTCGTGGTGGTGTTCCAGGAACGTTCCATGGCCGACAAGATCGACCGGCAGCTGACGCATCGCGCCGCCGCCCGCTCGGTCACCGGCCTTGCCTCGATGCTGGCGCACGAGATCAAGAACCCGCTCTCCGGCATCCGCGGCGCCGCGCAGCTTCTGGAAACCTCCGTCGGCGACGAGGACCGGACGCTGACGCGGCTGATCTGCGATGAGACAGACCGGATCGTTTCGCTGGTCGACCGCATGGAGGTGTTTTCCGATGAGCGGCCCGTCGATCGCCAGCCGATCAACATCCATTCCGTGCTCGACCATGTGAAGGCGGTCGCCAAGGCCGGTTTTGCCCGCAACATCAAGATCACCGAGAATTACGACCCGTCGCTGCCGTCGGTCTTCGCCAATCGCGACCAGCTGGTGCAGGTCTTCCTCAACCTGATCAAGAATGCCGCCGAAGCCGTCGGTGACCGACCGGAAGGCGAGATCACGCTGACGACCGCCTATCGTCCGGGCATCCGGCTTTCGGTCGCCGGGACGCGGGAAAAGATCTCGCTGCCGCTGGAATTCTGCGTCCACGACAACGGCCCGGGCGTGCCCGCCGACCTGCTGCCGCATCTCTTCGATCCCTTCATCACCACCAAGACCAACGGTTCCGGCCTCGGCCTTGCGCTGGTTGCCAAGATCATCGGCGGCCATGGCGGCATCGTCGAATGCGACAGCCAGAACCACCGAACGACATTCCGCGTGCTGATGCCCGTCTCCAAGGACATCGCCCTCGACGATACTCCTCCCATTGCCACAGGAAACAACCGATGACCGCCACCATCCTTGTCGCCGATGACGACGCAGCCATCCGGACGGTGCTGAACCAGGCCCTCAGCCGTGCCGGATACGATGTGCGCATCACATCCAACGCCGCGACGCTGTGGCGCTGGATTTCCGCCGGCGAGGGCGACCTGGTGGTCACCGACGTGGTGATGCCGGATGAAAACGCCTTCGACCTGCTGCCCCGCATCAAGAAGGCCAGGCCCGACCTGCCGGTGCTGGTTATGAGCGCCCAGAACACTTTCATGACCGCCATCAAGGCATCGGAAAAGGGTGCCTACGACTACCTGCCGAAACCCTTCGACCTGACGGAACTGATCGCCATCATCGGCCGGGCGCTCTCCGAGCCGAAGCGCAAGCCGGCCAAGCTCGACGACGACATGCAGGACGGCATGCCGCTGGTCGGCCGCTCCGCCGCCATGCAGGAAATCTATCGCGTGCTGGCCCGCCTGATGCAGACGGACCTGACGCTGATGATCACCGGCGAATCCGGCACCGGCAAGGAGCTTGTGGCCCGGGCGCTGCACGACTACGGCAAGCGCCGCAACGGCCCCTTCGTCGCCATCAACATGGCGGCGATCCCGCGCGACCTGATCGAATCGGAACTGTTCGGCCATGAGAAGGGCGCCTTCACCGGCGCCCAGACCCGCTCCACCGGCCGCTTCGAGCAGGCCGAGGGCGGCACGCTGTTCCTCGACGAAATCGGCGACATGCCGATGGATGCGCAGACAAGGCTGCTACGCGTGCTGCAGCAGGGCGAATACACCACCGTCGGCGGCCGCACGCCGATCCGCACCGACGTGCGCATCGTCGCCGCCACCAACAAGGACCTGAAGCAGTCGATCAACCAGGGCCTGTTCCGCGAGGACCTTTATTACCGCCTCAACGTCGTGCCGCTGCGCCTGCCGCCGCTGCGCGACCGCGCCGAGGACATTCCCGATCTCGTCCGCCACTTCATCCAGCAGGCGGAGAAGGAAGGGCTCGGCACCAAGCGTTTCGACACCGAAGCGCTGGAACTGATGAAGGCCTATGCCTGGCCGGGCAACGTGCGTGAACTGGAAAACCTGATCCGCCGCCTGATGGCGCTCTATCCGCAAGATGTCATCACCCGCGAGATCATCGAGCAGGAACTGCGCTCCGACGTGCCGGACAGCCCGATCGAGAAGGCCGGCGTCCGCTCCGGCTCGGTCACCATCGCCCAGGCGGTGGAGGAGAACATGCGTGTCTACTTCTCCTCCTTCGGGGACAAGCTGCCGCCGCCAGGCCTCTACGACCGCGTTTTGAGCGAAATGGAATATCCCTTGATTCTCGCGGCCTTGACCGCCACGCGCGGCAACCAGATCAAGGCGGCCGACCTGCTCGGCCTCAACCGCAATACCCTGCGGAAAAAGATCCGCGAACTCGGCGTATCGGTCTATCGCAGCTCGCGGACGGCTTGACATCGTCGGAAGCTGCGTTGCATTTTCGCCACATTGCGTTGCTTAAAGGTCACGCAGCGGGTTGTTCCAGATAGGCACCGAGTCTGCTCCGGCTTTGCCGGAGTTTCGGGTTTGTTTTGGATGCCGGTCGGACCTGGCGGGATATGGTTCGGGGATTTCTGAACGGTTGCGAGTAAGTCGGTCCGAGCGACGCGACATGGCTTTGCGGCGGCGGGTGGAGGTTACTCCGGCTCACGCAAATCGTTTGCATTTTCCCTTTGGCCATTTCGTTCCGGTTCCGGTGCTGCAACATGGTGGAAGGTCTGCGTCGCAAGTCGCGGCCGGCGATGTCGGAGGGGATGATGACGCCTTTGGTGGATGACGAGACCGGTGCGAATGCGCAGGATCGTCGTGCGTCCTTCGCTCTGCCGGGCATCGGTCTTGCCGGCGGTGCGTTGGTCTGCGCCGTCCTGACGCTGTTCGTGCTGCTCGGCCTGACGCCGATTGCACCGACCACCAATGTCGTCATCGCTTCCGCCGTCTTGAATTCGCTTTTCGTTGCCGGCCTTGCCGTGCTGATCGGCCGCGAGATCGGCCGGCTCCTGAAGGCAAGGCGACGCGGCCGCGCCGCAGCGCGCCTGCATGTGCGCATCGTCGTCTTGTTCTCCATCGTGGCGATTACGCCGGCTATCCTCGTGGCGATCTTTGCCAGTATCACCCTCAATGTCGGCCTCGACCGCTGGTTTTCGCTGCGCACCCAGTCGATCGTCAGTTCCTCGATGAATGTGGCACAGGCCTACATGCTGGAAAATGCCAGCTACCTGCAGGGCCAGACGGTTTCCATGTCCAACGACCTGGAACGCAACCGCGCCCTCTTCAACCTGGATCGAAACGGTTTCATCGAACTGATGACCCGTCAGGCCAAGGGTCGTGGCATGCTCGGCGCCTTCTTGGTGCGCGCCGACGGCTCTCCCATCGTCCAGGCCGACGTGAAAACGGAAAAGCCGCTGCCGGCAATTCCCAAGGATGCGCTGGAATCCTCCGCCGCCGGCCAGCCGACGCTCATCCCGCCGGGCGTCACCAATCTCGTCGGCGCCATCATGAAGCTCGACGACATTCCCGGCGCCTTCCTCTACACGATCCGCGCCGTCGATCCCCGCGTCATGTCCGCCATGCGGATGATGGAGGAAAACACCGCCGAGTATAAGGCGATGGAGGCGTCACGCACCTCGCTGCAGATCGCTTTCGCTGTGCTTTATCTCGGGTTCGCCCTGATCGTGCTGCTGGCCGCCATCTGGACCGCGATTGCTGTCGCCGACCGTATCGTCCGGCCGATCCGGCTGCTGATCAGCGCCGCCGACAGCGTCGCCAGCGGCAATCTCAATGTCATCGTGCCGGTGCGGGCCGCCGATGGCGACGTCGGCAGCCTGTCGCGTACCTTCAACAAGATGATTTCGGAAATCCGTGGCCAGCGGGACGAAATCCTGGAGGCTAAGGACGAGGTGGACGATCGCCGACGCTTCATCGAGGCGGTTTTGTCGGGCGTGACCGCCGCGGTCATCGGCGTCGAGGACGACCGGCGGATCAGCATCGTCAATCCCTCCGCCGAGCTTTTCCTGGCGCTGCCGGCAGATGACCTGATCGGCAAGAACATTGCCGACGTGGCACCAGAGATCGATCACGTCCTCAGCGAGGCAGCCTCCCGCAACCGCACCGATTTCCGCAAGCAGATCAACTTGATGCGCAGCGGCAAGGAGCGGACCCTGAGCGTGCAGGTGACGCGCGAGGAAGCCCGCGATTCCAAGGATTCCTACGTCATCACCCTCGACGACATCACCGATCTCGTCATTGCCCAGCGCTCCACCGCCTGGGCTGATGTCGCCCGTCGAATCGCTCATGAGATCAAGAATCCGCTGACGCCGATCCAGCTGTCGGCCGAACGCATCAAGCGCCGTTTCGGCAAGCAGATCGCCGATGCCGACCGCGGCGTTTTCGATCAATGCACCGATACGATCGTCCGGCAGGTGGAAGACATCGGCCGCATGGTCGACGAGTTCTCCGCCTTCGCCCGCATGCCGAAGCCGACCAAGGAACCGACCGACCTGCGCAACATTTTGCGCGACGCGGTGTTCCTGCGCGAGATGGGCAACACCCACGTCCACTTCATGCGCGAACTCGGCGATCAGCCGCTGGAAGGCATGTTCGATGCCCGCATGCTCGGCCAGGCCTTCGGCAACCTGATCAAGAATGCCGTCGAGGCGATCGAGGCGGTGCCGAGCGACGAAGTGCGCGACGAACGCAAGATCCTGGTACGCTGCCACTTCGAACCGGCGCTGGACCGCTTCGTTGCCGACGTCATCGACAACGGCAAGGGACTGCCGGTAGAAAACCGGCACCGCATTCTCGAACCCTATATGACGATGCGCGAGAAGGGCACGGGCCTCGGGCTGGCCATCGTCAAGAAGATTATTGAAGAACATGGCGGGCAGCTCGAATTGCATGATGCCCCCGCAGATTTCGACCATGGCAGGGGAGCGATGATCCGGGTGCTTTTGCCGCGCCTCGACATCCCGCCGACCATGGCGACAGAAAATAGCAAGGAAAGTGCATATGGCGTCTGATATTCTGGTCGTCGACGACGAAGAAGATATTCGCGAGATCGTTTCGGGCATCCTTTCCGACGAGGGCCATGAAACGCGCACCGCATATGACAGTGACAGCGCGCTGGCGGCGATTTCCGATCGCGTGCCGCGGCTGGTGTTTCTCGACATCTGGATGCAGGGCAGCAAGCTCGACGGCCTGTCGCTGCTGGATGAAATCAAGAGCCGCCATCCGGACCTGCCCGTGGTGATGATCTCCGGCCACGGCAACATCGAGACCGCGGTTTCGGCCATCCGCCGCGGCGCCTTCGATTTCATCGAAAAACCCTTCAAGTCCGACCGGCTGATCCTGATTGCCGAACGGGCGTTGGAAACCTCGAAGCTGAAACGCGAGGTCACCGAACTGAAGAAGCGGACAGGTGATGCGGTCGAATTGATCGGCACCTCCGTCGCCGTCTCGCAATTGCGCCAGACGATCGACAAGACAGCCCCCACCAACAGCCGCATCATGATCCTCGGGCCTTCCGGTTCCGGAAAGGAACTGGTGGCGCGCATGCTGCACAAGAAGTCGGCCCGCGCCAGCGGCCCCTTCGTGGCGCTGAATGCCGCGACGATCACCCCCGACCGCATGGAAATTGCCCTGTTCGGCACCGAGGGAAGCCCCGGCCAGGCGCGCAAGATCGGCGCTCTGGAAGAGGCCCATCGCGGCATTCTTTACCTCGACGAAATCGGCGAAATGCCGCGCGAAACCCAGAACAAGATTTTGCGCGTGCTGGTCGACCAGCAGTTCGAGCGTGTCGGCGGTTCGAAGCGGGTGAAGGTCGATGTCAGGGTCATCTCCTCGACAGCCTACAATCTCGAAAGCCTGATTGCCGAAGGTTCTTTCCGCGAAGACCTCTATCACCGGCTGGCAGTCGTGCCCGTCCGTGTTCCGGCGCTGGCCGAGCGGCGCGAGGACATTCCGTTCCTCGTCGACATGTTCATGCGGCAGATTTCCGAGCAGGCAGGCATCCGCGCCCGCAAGATCGGTGACGATGCCATGGCGGTGCTGCAGGCCCATGACTGGCCGGGCAACATCCGCCAGCTGCGCAACAACATCGAGCGGCTGATGATCCTCGCACGCACCGACGGCCCGGACTCGGCCATCACCGCCGATATGCTCCCGACCGATCTCGGCGACATGCTGCCGAAGGTCTCGACCAAGGGCGACTACCACATCATGACGCTGCCGCTGCGTGAGGCCCGCGAAATGTTCGAGCGCGATTATCTGATCGCACAGATCAACCGCTTTGGCGGCAATATTTCGCGCACGGCGGAATTTGTCGGCATGGAGCGCTCGGCGCTGCACCGCAAGCTCAAGTCCCTGGGAGTGTAAGCCCAGGGACCGCATGACACCTCGATCGGAACAGCCAGCATGAAGGTCATCATTTGTGGTGCGGGGCAGGTGGGTTTCGGCATCGCCGAACGGCTTGCACAGGAAGACAACGACGTCTCGATGATCGATACGTCCGAAGTGCTGATCGACATGGTCACCGAAACGCTCGACGTGCGCGGTTATGTCGGCCACGGCGCCCATCCGGACGTTCTCGCCAAAGCTGGGGCCGACCAGGCGGACATGATCATCGCCGTGACGTTGCATGACGAAGTCAACATCGTCGCCTGCGAGGTGGCGCATGCGCTGTTTTCCGTGCCGACCAAGATCGCCCGCATTCGCGCCCAGAACTACCTGAAGCCGGAATATGCCGATCTCTTCAGCCGTGCCCACGTGTCGATCGACGTCATCATCTCGCCGGAAATCGAGGTCGGCAAGATGGTCTTGCGCCGCATCGCCTTTCCGGGCGCAGACGACATCGTGCGTTTTGCCGACGATCATATCGTGATGATGGCGATCGAATGCATGGAGGACTGCCCGATCGTCAATACCCCGCTGGCGCAGCTGAGTCAGCTGTTCCCCGATCTTGTCGCGACGGTTGTCGGCGTTTTCCGCGATGGCAAGGCGGAGGCCGTGCGTTCGCAGGATCGGCTGGTCGTTGGCGACCTTGCTTATCTGATCTGCAAGAAGGAACACATCCAGAGGACGCTGGATCTTTTCGGCCATGAGGAAAAGGAAGCGCAGCGCATCGTCATCGCCGGCGGCGGCAACATCGGATATTATGTCGCCAACGCCATCGAGGAAAAGCAGCCGCGGACCCGCATCAAGATCATCGAGCGTGGTCGCGCCCGCGCTGAGGCGATCTCCGATCAGCTGCGCAACACCATCGTGCTCCACGGTTCGGTCCTCGACCAGAAGATCCTCATGGAAGCCGGCGTGCAGGATGCCGACCTGCTCGTTGCGCTCACCAATGACGACCAGTCGAACATGCTGAGCGCCGTCATGGCCAAGCAGCTGGGCTGCAAGTCGAATCTCGTCCTGCTCAACGACGTGTCCTTCCAGTCGCTGGCAACATCGATCGGCGTCGAGGCCTATGTCGATCCAAAGGCGGTGACGGTGTCGCGCGTGCTGCAGCATGTCCGCAAAGGTCGCATCCGTTCGGTCTATAGCGTGCAGAAGGGGGGCGCTGAAGTCATCGAGGCGGAAGCCCTCGAAACCTCTCCGCTCGTCGGCAAGATTTTTCGCGACCTCGACCTGCCCGAAGGCGTGCGCATCGGCGCGCTTTACCGCGACGGCGCCGTATTGCGGCCAAGCGGTGATATGAAGATCAAGGCGCGGGACCGCGTCGTGCTCTTCGCCACGCTTGCGGCCGTGCGCCATGTGGAACAGCTGTTCCGGGTCTCCATCCAGTATTTTTGAACGAAACGAGGTCGAGGCGTCATGCCCAGAATTGCCTATGTCAACGGACGCTACCTGCCGCATTCGGATGCAGCGGTCCATATCGAGGATCGTGGTTTCCAGTTCGCCGATGGCGTCTATGAAGTCTGCGAGGTGCGCCACGGCGTCATCGTCGACCTGACGCGGCACCTCGAGCGGCTGGAGCGTTCGCTTGGCGAGATCCGCATCACCCTGACGATGAGCCGGACGGCGTTGTCGCAGGTGATCCGCGAGGTGTTGCGACGCAACCGGGTCAAGAATGGTCTGTTTTACCTGCAGGTGACGCGTGGCGCGGCGCGGCGCGATCACGTCTTCCCGGCGGAGGGCACGCCGGCGACGGTGGTGGTGACGGCCAAGAGCACCGATCCGTCGATCATCGCCAGGAAGAATGCCAACGGCATCAAGGCGATCACGCTGCCCGACAACCGCTGGGACCGGGTCGATATCAAAACGGTCGGCCTTCTGCCGAATGCATTGGCGCGCCAGCAGGCCAAGGAGGCCGGTGCCCAGGAAGCGATC
The DNA here is from genome assembly GCF_964253915.1 of Rhizobium sp. LjRoot30. NCBI lineage: Bacteria > Pseudomonadati > Pseudomonadota > Alphaproteobacteria > Hyphomicrobiales > Rhizobiaceae > Rhizobium > Rhizobium sp. LjRoot30. Next base: position 318,085 of record NZ_CAXUSG020000005.1, read on the forward strand.
TATGTCGATCCCAACGGCATGGTCACCGAAGGGGCTGCGACGAATGTCTGGATCGTCGATCACGAGGGTGTGTTGCGAACCCGCCCCGCTGATCACGGCATCCTGCGCGGCATCACCCGCACGACTTTGATGGATATAGCCGCCGCCAAAGGCATCACGATTCGCGAGGAAGCGTTTTCCGTCGAAGAGATGCTGGCCGCCCGCGAAGTGTTCATTACGGCAGCGACATCAATCTGTTTTCCGATCGTCGAAATCGATGGAAGGACCATCGCCAACGGTCATCCCGGCGGCATGTCACAGAAAATTCGTGAAGCCTTTTTCGACATTGCGGAAAAGACTGCGATTTGATACCTAGGCTTTGAGGGACAGGGTGCGGCAACAGCTTTGCGCCCTTTGGGACAATTTCGGTATATCCAACCGGTCGAGCGGGATCGGCAAAAAACGAAAGAAAGAAGCGGCGCGATGGCGGAACGTTCTCAGAACTTGCAGGACTTGTTTCTCAATACTGTACGCAAGCAAAAAATTTCACTCACGATATTTCTCATCAATGGCGTTAAACTGACAGGCGTCGTCACTTCCTTCGACAACTTCTGCGTTCTGTTGCGTCGTGACGGTCATTCGCAACTCGTGTATAAGCATGCGATCTCGACCATCATGCCCGGCCAGCCGATGCAGATGTTCGAGAGCGAAGAATCCGCATCCTGACAGGACTAAACCCTATTACAAATCGCGATACATCCAGCGAATCGATCATCCCGGAAGACAAGAAGCCCCGGGATGACATGCGCGCCGTCGTCATCGTTCCCGTCCTCAAGGCGGAACGGCGCGGCGGCAGAGGCGCAGCCGGCGAAGCGGCGCCGCAATCACCCGCGCGCTCCAGCGAAAGCCGTCTCGAAGAAGCCAAGGGTCTGGCCCAGGCGATCGATCTCGAAGTGATGCTCGGCCTTGTGGTTTCGGTGGCGCAGCCGCGCCCCGCGACCCTGCTCGGCACCGGCAAGATGGAAGAGATCAAGGCGGCGCTCGACGAGTTCAATGCCGGCCTGGTGATCGTCGATCATCCGCTGACCCCCGTACAGCAGCGCAATCTCGAAAAGGAATGGAACGCCAAGGTCATCGACCGTACCGGCCTCATTCTGGAAATTTTCGGTCGTCGTGCCTCCACCAAGGAAGGCACGCTGCAGGTCGAGCTGGCGCATCTCAACTACCAGAAGGGCCGCCTTGTCCGCAGCTGGACCCACCTTGAACGCCAGCGCGGTGGCGCCGGTTTCATGGGCGGCCCGGGTGAAACCCAGATCGAAGCCGACCGCCGGCTGCTGCAGGATCGAATCGTCCGGCTCGAACGTGAGCTGGAGCAGGTGGTGCGCACCCGACAGCTGCATCGCGCCAAGCGCCGCAAGGTGCCGCATCCGATCGTGGCGCTGGTCGGTTATACCAACGCCGGCAAGTCGACGTTGTTCAACCGTATCACCGGTGCCGGTGTTCTGGCCGAGGATATGCTGTTTGCGACGCTCGATCCGACGCTGCGACGCATGAAGCTGCCGCACGGCCGCACCGTTATCCTCTCCGACACCGTCGGTTTCATTTCCGACCTGCCGACGCATCTGGTCGCCGCTTTCCGCGCCACGCTGGAAGAGGTGCTGGAAGCGGACATCGTCCTGCATGTGCGTGACATGGCCGATCCGGACAACGGCGCGCAGGCGGCGGATGTCCTGCGTATTCTCAGCGATCTCGGTATCGATGAGAAGGATCGTGAAAACCGCATGATCGAGGTCTGGAACAAGATCGACCGGCTGGAACCGGAAGCGGCTGAGGCACTGACGCACAAGGCTGAGACGCAGCCGAACGCTGTCGCGCTCTCGGCGGCAAGCGGGCAGGGCGTCGATGCGCTGATGGACGAGATTTCACAGCGCCTTTCCGGCGTGCTCACGGAAACCGCGATCACCCTACCGCCGGAAAAGCTCTCGCTGGTTTCCTGGGTCTACAACAACGCCATCATCGACGAGCGGACGGATAACGAAGATGGGTCCGTGACGCTCGATGTCCGCATGTCTGAATCCCAGGCGGCGGAACTTGAGCGCAAGCTCGGTAACGGACCAAAGCCGGAAAGCGAAGACTGGGAGCGTTGACCGCTCCTTGTCTGCCGCCAAGTTCCTACCGGAAAATCACTTCGATATTCTGCCGGTCCTGCGCAATGATCTGGCAATTCGTTTCAAAACCCTCACCCTTGATGGCGAGGATGAATTCGCTCGGTATGCCGGCTGAATTGAAGACGGACAAGCCGGCGCTGTCGCAGCCCAAAGACTTGACCGTGCAGTCCACGGCGGAGCGCCGATTGTTGAAGATGATGGCGCCGGCTTTCAGCACCCTGCGTCTGGCGCCGGTGGCCTGTTGCTGGTTCATCGTGCTCCAGCTGATGCACTGATTTCTTCCGGTCTGCTTGGCCTTGTACATGGCTGCATCGGCCTGGGCCAAAAGCGTGTCGATATCCTTGCCGACGATCGACAGCGACGATACGCCGAAGCTGGCGGTGACATTCCGGAAACCGAAGGCGCCGGTGATCGGTCGTTCCGCAATCGCAGCCCGGATCATCTCGGCCATGATCATCGCCCCGTTGCGGTCGACCTTCGGCAGCAGGATCGCGAATTCCTCGCCGCCCAAGCGGCCAAAGGGATTGCCTGCGCCCAGCACGCTCTTGCAGATCGAAGCAACAGTTTTGAGAACGTCGTCGCCCGCAGCATGGCCACAGGTGTCGTTGACCTGCTTGAAGTGGTCGATGTCCAAGACGATGCAGGACAGGTCATGTCCCTGGCGGAGGGCGAGCGACAGAAGTTCGTCCGCCTCCTGCTTGAAGGCGCGTCGCGTCAGAGCCTCGGTCAGGCCGTCGTTCGCCGAGTATTGCAGAAGTTCGATGCGGTCCATCGCCGCGCCGGCCAGTTCCTGGAGGATCCTCAGATCGCGGTTGCCGAAAGAACGCGGCTGGTGATCGATGGCGCAAACGGTGCCGAGGACATGGCCATCCCTGTTCAACAGCGGAACACCGGCATAGAACCGGATATGCTCCTCTCCGGTGACGGCTGGGTGGGTTGAAAAACGCCCGTCTTTCGAGGCGTCCTGGACGACGACCGGTTGCTCCTGAACGACCACATAGCGGCAGAAACTATCTTCGCGGGGCACCCCTTCGGCAGAAAGGCCGGAGCAGGATTTGTACCATTGCCGGTGTGCATCGATCAGCGAGATAAGACCGATATCGACGGAAAATATCTCCTTGATCAGCCGGACGATCCGCTCAAGCCCTTCGTCCTTGGGTGTGTCGAGCAGATCCAGTTGCGCAAGGGCCGCCAGTCGCGCCGTTTCCCTCGGGTCAATCTCTCTGGAAGATTTTCCAAACGCTTTTGCAGTCGACATGGCCCACCGTTTTTCCTCGACGCCCTGCATGATGCTGGCAAGTGCTTAAGGAAGAATTAGGTTGCACTGTCTCAATTTATGCAGTTGTACATAAGCGGCTTCTCACGCAAGCTGGCGCTCTATTGTCTTTGCGGCCTGCCAGAGGGCTTCCATCCGCTCCAGCGTCGCGTCATCGAGATTTTCACCATTGGCCTCCAGTTCCGTCTCGATATGGTGGAAGCGGCGGCGGAATTTGGTGTTGGTGCCGCGCAGAGCCTGTTCCGGGTCTGCCTTGACGTGGCGGCCGATATTGACGACGGCGAAGATGAGGTCGCCGAGTTCGTCGGCCACCTTGTCCTTGCGCCCTTCTTTCAGGGCTTCCCGCAGTTCGGCGATTTCTTCTTCGATCTTGTCGAGGATCGGTTCTGGCTCCGACCAGTCGAAGCCCACCTTCGCGGCCCGCTCCTGGATCTTCAAAGCCTCTGTCAGCGCCGGAAAGCTGCGCTGCACCGAACCGAGATGACCCGCCTTGAAATCCTCGACGATGCCGCTCTTCGCCCGCCGTTCGGCGCGCAAAAGCTTTTCCTGGCGCTTGATGTCGTCCCACTGCACCTTGACGTCTTCGGCAGTTACCGCGCCTGAAACGGCAAACACATGCGGATGGCGACGGATCATCTTTGCCGTTACCGCCTCGACGACGTCGCCAAAGGCAAAGGCGCCGGCCTCTTCGGCCATGCGAGAATGGAACACCACCTGCAGCAGCAGGTCGCCAAGCTCGTCGCAGAGGTCGTCAAGGTCGTTGCGCTCGATGGCGTCGGCAACCTCGTAAGCCTCCTCGATCGTGTAGGGCTTGATGGTCTCGAACGTCTGGACAATATCCCAGGGGCAGCCGCCTTCCGGATTGCGCAGCGCGGCCATGATCTCGATCAGCCGCGAAATATCCTTCGATGCCTCCATCGGAGCGCCTCCGTTTGTCGTCATGTGTCGATGTTCAGTTGAGCGGGATGTCGTTTTCGCCCTTGGAGGCCTGGTAGGTGGCCGAAAGCGAATCGTAGGCGGCGCGGATGCGCGCCATCTGCACTTTCAGCGGCCTCCGCGCCGCTTCCTCTTCCGCCTCCACCAGATCGCCGACGGAAAAACAGTTCCAGAAGGCGTTCTGCTTGCGGTAACCGCCGGGTTCCAGCCCGAAAACCTCCTTGAGGATTTTCAGGTCGTGGGGAATGGCAAAGCTGTCGCGGGAATCTTCGTAGCTGAAGAAATAGTAGAAATTGTCGAAGCCAGCCCAGGTGATCGCTGCCATGCACATCGGGCACGGTTCATGGGTGGAAAAGAAGACGAGATCCCTGGTGTCGGGCCGTTCGCGCCGTTCGTAAAAGCGCTTCAGCGTGTGAACCTCACCGTGCCAGAGCGGATTTTCCAGCTCGTTGTTGGTTTCGGCCACCACAAGTGACAGGTCCGATTTGCGCAGGATGGCGGCGCCAAAAACCTTGTTGCCGACTGCCACGCCCTTTTCCGTGAGCGGCAGGATATCCTTTTCCATGACGTTGAGCAGGCGGGCGGCGGGAACGGGAGGGGTCAAGGCACATTCCTTTGCAAGGTGGTCTTCCCCGGATCAAGAAGGGCAAATCATCCGTCGTGTCAACCAAGACGCAACGCTCCGCACTTCTTTCGCAGTTGCACGCGGAGATTTGCTCAAAATCCGCCTTTGTCGAGTAAAACAATACGCTCGGACGCGACGCTGTAAATTTCTGTTTCTTCAATATTTTACCTAAATGGACGATAACTGGGCAATCTGAAACGGAACGGCATGATGATTCAGGGCAGTGAACGGCTTACCGCTTTTCCGGCCTTTTTCCGCATTGCGGGAAAGGTTGCCGCTGTTTTTGGCAATGGCGACGAGGCCTTTGCCAAGGTGCGCCTGCTCGCCAACACGCAGGCCCGCATCGTCGTCTTCGCCGACGCGCCCGAACATGATTTCTCCGTACACCTCAAAGCGAACGCTATCGAACATGTCGCAGCGTCTTTCTCGGCCCGGCAGGTCGAGGGCGCCACGCTTGTTTTTGCCGCAACCGGCGATCCGGCGCTCGACGTCAGCATCGTCACGGCCGCCCGTGCGCTAAAAATCCCGGCGAATGCCGTGGACCAGCCGGACCATTGCGATTTCTTCACGCCGGCGATCGTCAATCGCGCCCCGGTGGTGGTTGCCATCGGCACGGAAGGTGCCGGACCGGTTCTGGCGCAGATGATCCGCGCCCAGGTCGATCAGTTGTTGTCGCCATCTCTCGGGCGTCTTGCTCGCCTCGCGACGGACTACAGGGCCGCCGTCGACCGGTTGCTGCCGCGCGGCGTGACGCGTCGGGTTTTCTGGCGTCATTTCTTTTCCGGCGCTGTCGCTTCGGCGGTTGCTTCGGGTGACGCGCAAGGCGCGGTTGCCCATGCGGACCGCTTGTTGCATTCGACGGATCGGGTCGCGGGCCGTGTCTGGCTCGTCGGTGCGGGGCCGGGCGCGGAAGATCTTCTGACGCTGCGCGCCCAGCGGGTGATGATGGAAGCGGATGTGCTGGTCTGCGACGCGCTGGTGCCGCAGGCGATCGTCGATATGGGTCGCCGTGATGCCGAGCGCATTTCGGTCGGCAAGCGCAAGGGCTGCCACACCAAGTCGCAGGATGAGATCAACGACCTGCTGGTCGAACTCGGCCGCGCCGGCAAGCGAGTCGTGCGCCTGAAGTCCGGCGATCCGCTGGTCTACGGTCGGGCGGGCGAGGAGATGGCGGCCTTGCGGGCCGCTGGAATCGGCTACGAAGTCGTGCCCGGCATCACCTCCGCGTTTGCGGCTGCTGCCGATTTCGAATTGCCGCTGACATTGCGCGGCGTTGCCTCGTCGCTCGTCTTCACCACCGGTCACGATCTCACCGGCGATGTCCTGCCGGATTGGGCGAGCCTGGCGGTTTCCGGGGCGACGATCGCCGTCTACATGGGCCGCACCGTTGCCGCCTCGGTTGCCGAGCGGCTAATGTCGGCCGGATTGCCGGCCGAGACAACTGTGGCGGTGGTGGAAAACGCCAGCCGCGCCGACCGCAGGCTGCTGCACGGAACCTTGCGCGATCTTCCCGATCTGCAGCATCGCGAGGATCTCGACGGACCGGTCATGGTCATCATCGGCGATGCGGTCGCCGGTGCCAATTTTGAATTGTCCGAGCCCCTGGTCCGTGCCAGACTCCGGCTCGAAGAACAGATGCAAGGAGCGGAATGAGATGGTGGACAAGGTTCTGACGGCGAACCGGCTGACGGATGGCATCGCCGTATGGCTGGATGCCAGCGGCGAATGGACAACATCGCTGCAGGATGCTCTTGTCGCCCGCCATGCCGAGGCCGTTTCCGCGCTTGAGGACATCGGCAAGAAATCCTATGCCGACAACAAGGTTGTTGACGTCAACGTCGTCGAGGTTCAGGAAACGGACGGTGTTCTCTGGCCGTTGCGCCTGCGTGAACGTATCCGTGCCCAGGGGCCGACGATGGTCTATGCCCAGGGTTATGCGCCCGCCGATCCCGAATTCATCGCAGTCTGAGGAAGTTATGTATCGTTACGACGAATTTGACCACGCTTTTGTCGCAGAACGCGTCGCGCAGTTCCGTGACCAGGTGGAGCGGCGCCTGTCCGGCGAGCTTTCCGAGGATGCGTTCAAGCCTCTGCGCCTGATGAACGGCGTCTACCTGCAGCTTCATGCCTACATGCTGCGCATCGCCATCCCCTACGGCACGCTGAATTCAAAGCAGATGCGCATGCTCGCGCATGTGGCGCGCACCTATGATCGCGGTTATGGCCATTTTACCACCCGCCAGAACCTGCAGTTCAACTGGCCGAAACTTTCCGACATGCCGGATGTGCTGGCCGAACTCGCCAGCGTCGAGATGCATGCGATCCAGACATCGGGCAACTGTATTCGCAACGTCACCGCCGATCATTTCGCCGGCGCTGCCGCCGATGAAGTCGCCGATCCGCGGCCTTACGCGGAAATTCTGCGGCAGTGGTCGTCGGTCCATCCGGAATTCTCCTTCCTGCCGCGCAAGTTCAAGATCGCCGTCACCGGCGCCGAGCGCGACCGCGCCGCCATTCAGGTCCACGACATCGGCCTGCACCTGAAGAAGGACGACAAGGGCGAGATCGGTTTCGCTGTCTATGTCGGCGGCGGGCAGGGCCGTACGCCGATGGTCGCCAAGCTGATCCGCGAATTCCTGCCGGAAGAGGACCTGTTGTCCTACACGACCGCCATTATGCGCGTGTACAACCTGCATGGCCGCCGCGACAACAAGTACAAGGCGCGCATCAAGATCCTCGTGCACGAGACCGGCGCGGAAGAACTTGCCCGCCAGGTGGAAGTCGAATTCGCCCAGCTTCGCGACACGGAACTGAAGCTGCCGGAAGCGGATGTGGCGGCCATCAGCGCCTATTTCGCGCCGCCGGCCCTGGCCGAACGCGCCGAAGGCTGGGAAAACCTGGCTCGCTGGAAGAAGGCGGATCCGGATTTCGCCCGCTGGGTGCAGCAGAACGTCCAGCCGCACAAGAACCCCGACTACGGCATGGTGACGATCTCGCTCAAGCCGATCGGCGGTATTCCCGGCGATGCGACCGACAGCCAGATGGATGTCGTCGCCGATATCGCCGAAGAATATGCCCTCGACGAAATTCGAGTCAGCCACGAGCAGAACCTAATCCTGCCGCATGTGGCGCTGGCCGATCTCGAGCCGGTCTACCGCGCGCTCGTCGCCCATGGCCTGGCGACCGCCAATGCCGGCCTGATCACCGATATCATTGCCTGTCCCGGCCTGGATTATTGCGCGCTTGCCAATGCCCGCTCCATTCCGGTGGCGCAGGAAATCTCCAGCCGCTTCGGTTCGCCGGAGCGCCAGGAGGAAATCGGCGAGCTGAAGATCAAGATTTCCGGCTGCATCAATGCCTGCGGCCATCACCATGTGGGTCATATCGGTCTGCTCGGCGTCGAGAAGAAGGGGGCGGAACTCTACCAGATCACCCTCGGCGGCTCCGGCGACGAACACACGTCGATCGGCGAGATCATCGGCCGCGGTTTTGAGCCGAACAAGGTGACGGATGCCATCGAGACCATCGTCGATACCTATCTCGGCCTGCGCCTCGACAAGTCCGAGACGTTCCTTGCAGCCTATCGTCGTGTCGGTCCGCAGCCGTTCAAGGATGCCCTTTATGGCGGTTCGACCGCGGAAGCGGCGTGAGGGGACGGCCATGACGAGAATCTGGAAAGAAACCGGTTTTATTGAGAACGATCCGTGGGTGATCGAGACCGAAGAGACCAAGGCCACCGAAGACCAGAAGCCGCTGCTGCCGCTGGACGAGTTGATCGCAAGGGCCGAAGGCAGCAATGACGTCGGCCTCGGCGTGCTGATCAAGCCGGCAGACGACGTGCGCAAGCTGGAACCCTATCTCGACCGGCTGGCAATCGTCGCCGTCGCCTTTCCGGCGTTCAACGACGGGCGCGCCTTCAGCCATGCCTCTCTGCTGCGCCAGCGGCTGGGATATGCCAATGAGTTGCGGGCGGTCGGCGACGTTCTGATCGACCAGGTTCCGTTGATGCTGCGTGTCGGCATCGACAGTTTTGCGGTGACAAACGCAACGGCCTTGAAGAGGCTTGCGGAAAATCGCCTGCCGGGCATCCCGCATTATTACCAGCCGACGGCGCGCAAGGCCGACGACCCGAATTCCTACAGCTGGCGTCGGGTGTCGCGTACCATTTCGTGAGAAGGGCAGGGCACCTTGCGGCGCCCGACCCATCGACCGAAAAACTTGAGAATAAAAAGCATATTTCGTCGCAGGGCCTGGCAATGGGATGCTTTGCCTTTATTCTGCGGCGAAGTTGGAGTATCAGCCTACGCGTGAAATAAGCCGTCCGCAGACGATTTTCAGGATTTCCGACCGAAATGAACGCACCCGCCAAGACCCAAGATTTTGCAGCTTCCATCCCCGCCGGCGTCTTTGCCGAAACAGTTCTGAGTGTGCAGCACTACACGGACCGGCTGTTCCGCTTCCGCATGACGCGGCCGGCAGGCTTCCGATTCCGTTCGGGCGAGTTCGCGATGATCGGCCTGATGGTCGGCGACAAGCCGGTCTACCGCGCCTATTCGATCGCCAGCCCTGCCTGGGATGAGGAACTGGAGTTCTTCTCGATCAAGGTGCCGGATGGTCCGCTGACCTCGCATCTGCAGGCCATCAAGCCGGGCGACACCGTGCTGATGCGCAAGAAGCCGACGGGCACGCTGGTGCTCGACGCCCTGACGCCCGGCAAGCGGCTCTATATGTTCTCGACCGGCACCGGCATTGCACCCTTCGCCAGCCTGATCCGCGATCCGGAAACCTATGAAAAATTCGAGGACGTCATCCTCACCCACACCTGCCGCGATGTCGCCGAACTGAAATACGGTCAGGATCTCGTCGAGGAAATCCGAAACGACGAAATGCTGAGCGAAATCGTCGGCACCAAGCTGCGCCTCTATTCAACGGTGACCCGCGAGGACTATCCCTTCAAGGGCCGCATCACCGACCTGATCGAGAACGGCAAGCTGTTTGCCGATCTTGGCGTCCCGCCGCTCAACCCCGAGATTGATCGCGGCATGATCTGCGGTTCCGCCGCCATGCTCAAGGATACCAAGGAGTTGCTTGAAAAGGCCGGTATGGAAGAGGGCGCCAACAACAAGCCGAGCGAGTTCGTTATCGAGCGGGCTTTCGTCGGCTAACGGCTTTACCTGAGCTGGATGTGGAATTCGCGAAGGCGGCCGCGGGCCGCCTTTTTCATGTCTGGTAGACGTGGTTGATCAGTGTCTGCATCGCCGTCTCTGCTGCCTCGGCATTGCCTTGCTGAATGGCGCGGATGACACCGACATGCAGCGAAATCGACTGGTCCATCTGTTCCAGCGAGGCTTTCGAATACCAGATCCGGCGGAAATGCGTCTGCACCGGCGCCAGTGCGGCGGTCAGGAAGGTGTTGGGGCACGCTTCTTCCATGATTTCATCGAAGGCCTTGTCGGCGGCAAGAAAGCGGCCGATGTCGCCGGTGACGGCGCAGCCGGTCATCTCCTGGGCGCAGGCCAGCAAGGCCGTACGCTGTTCGTCGCTGGCGCCGGTCGCGACCAGTGCCGCGGCCATCGGCTCCAGCTTCTGCCTTATGGCGACGATATGCGCATGGTCGTCCGGCCGGATCTCGGCGATCTGCAGCCCGACGCGGGGGCGCACGAGAACCAGGCCCTGCCAGGCAAGCTTCTGGATCGCCTCCCGCACTGGTGTACGGCCCTGGCCGGCCATGTCGATCAACTGCTTTTCCGTCACCAGCGCGCCGGGTTTCAGTCGCAGCGTCACGATCAGGTTTTCGAGGCTGAGATAGGCGAGGTGGCTTAGGGAGCCGGCAGCATCAGGCATCTCATTCTCCGTTGTGATATATCACATAGTGCCATTATTCGATTTTGATTGCAAATTCACTGATATATCAGTTGGCGAAAGGAATATATACCTAGGAGAGGCGCCGCAACGCCCGCGGGAGCGACCGCACATCACAGGATTCGGATAGGTTTTGCCGCCGTCGCCACAGCTGAGCTGGCAAGGCTGATCACGAAGGCGCGCCAAGAGGGTATTAAGTTTGCCTTAACAACCTAAGCGGATTGTGTCTCCGCTTTTTTTGGGCAAGTTGTTGCTGCTTTGCCCAAAGTCAGGCCGCAACGCATATTTTAGCCGGACAAGATGTCTCCTATGGTATTGACGCCATCTTTACGGCTTGTAGTCTCATCGGCGCTTTCAATGGTTTCATGCGGAGAGAGACTGTGAGCTTGGGGGTTGTTCTTGTCGTTATTCTGACATTGGTTGCGGCAATTCTTGCCGTGCCGGCTGTCAGTCAGACCAATGCCGAAACGACGATCTCGCTTCTGGCATCGTCGATGGCCTTCGTATTGATGGCCATTGCCCAGTTCCTTGCCGCGCGCCCGCCTTTCATCGAAAAGCTTTTTGGCGGGCTCGACCGGATTTACCGGGTGCACCGCGCCATCGGCATTACCGTGCTGGTGTTTATCCTCGTGCATTATTTCATCGCGCCGAACTTCAAGGGGCTGGCGCTGACCAGCGGCCTGAATTCCATCGCGTTGAACGCCGGCGAATATGCCTTTTATGGCTTCGTCGTCCTTCTGGTCCTGAGCCTGGTCAAGGTCATCCCGAAGACGAAGATCGGTTTGCCCTATCATTTTTGGCGCTGGACACACCGGCTGATCGGTATCCTGTTCCTGATGGTGGCGTTCCACCAGATGTTCATCAAGCGGCCCTACGACGGCACCGCCTTGATTGCCACCTATCTCAACATCTTCGCCCTCGTCGGTATCGCCAGCTATTTCTACACCCAGTTCCTGGCTTTCGTGAAAACGCGGCGGTACCAGGTGACGAATGTCGAGCGCCATGACGGCGCCACCATCGTCACGGCCTGTCCCACCGGGGGCAAGCTGCGTGCCAAGCCCGGCCAGTTCGGATTCTTCCGCGCCAACAAGCCGGGGCTGCGCGAGCCGCACCCCTTCACCATTGCCGGCATGGAAGATGACGGAACGGTGCGTTTTGCGATCAAGGCGCTCGGCGACTTTACCCATAAGTTGCGCGAAAACATTGCCGTCGGCGATGTTTTGCGCCTGGAGGGCGGTTACGGCCACTTCAACCATCGCCGCGGCGGCAAGAAGCAGATCTGGCTCGCCGGCGGCATCGGCGTCACGCCGTTTCTCGCCATGGCTTCGAAGCTTAAAGGCGACGAAGGGCAGGACATTCATATGGTCTATTGCGTGCGCGACCGCTCCGAGGCGATCGGTCTGGAGACATTCGAGGCGCAGGCAAAGACGCTGCCGAACTTCACCTTCGTGTTGCACGATTCGGCTACCGGTGGCCGGATGGATGCGGCGAAACTCGCCGCCGGCGTCGTCGCTTTCAAGCCTGGCGAAGCCGACCTCTGGTTCTGCGGACCGCCGCAACTGCGTCAGGCGATCGAGGCCGGGCTGAAAGAAATGGGACAAAAACCAAGGCGGGTCGAATATGAGCGCTTTGAATTCCGTTAAGCATTGAGAATGCGTGTCTGAATGTGGACGAAGAGGGACAGATCATGGTTTTCGGAGCAAGATCCGCTGTAGAACGGATGGCATACGTAAAATACACGCTTGGCCCGTTGCTCATCGCGATGGCGATGACGCTCTGTCTTCGACCGGCAGAGGCGCGCGACCTTTTCGAGGAAAGCGCCTTCAGCGGCTACAAGGCGAATGTCGAGAACGGCAAGTACATGTTCGATGCAGCCGGCTGCGGCGCCTGCCATGGAGCCGGCGACAACACCAAGCTTTTGTCCGGCGGCCTTGAGATGGAAACCGCCATCGGCAAGTTTTTCGCGCCGAACATTTCCGCCCATCCGAACGGCATCGGCGGCTGGTCGAACGCAACCTTCCTCAATGCCGTCATGAACGGCATCGACAAGGACGGCAACAACCTCTACCCGGTGATGCCCTACACCTCATATGGCGGCATGAAGCCGGAAGACGTGCTCGATATCAAAGCCTATATCGAAACGCTGGAGCAATCGGACGCGGCGTCGAAGGAACATGAAATCGCCTTCCCGTTCAGCCGCCAGACGACGATCACGCTCTGGAAGCGCAGCCATTTCACCGTGCCGGCCTACCAGCCGACGGGCGAAAGCCAGATGGAGCGCGGTCGCTACCTCATCGAGAATGTCGGCGCCTGCGGCGATTGCCATACGCCGCGCACCACCACCTACGGCCTCGACAAGGATCGTGTCTTCGAAGGCGAAAAGGGGCTGACGGGTGCAGTGGCGCCCGACATCACCAAGGTGCGCATGGCGGGCCTCGCCTCGCCGGAGGTCTTCACCAAGCAGTTCATCGATGACGGCAAGAAACTCGGCGGCTCGCCGATCGCCGATCCGGTGATGCACCGCCTCACCGAGGGCATGAAGGCGTTGAGCGAAGACGACCGCAACGCCATGTACGCTTATCTTGCCGACCGCGAAGTCAAGACCGCACCGATTGCGACGTCGAGCGAAGCCGTGTGCAAGGAAAGCACGCCGGACGCAGCGCTCAGTGGCGACAACGCAGCGCTGGCGACGGCCGCGGATGCCTTCATCGGCAAATATTGCCGCAACTGCCATGGTCCGGGCGAAAGCTCGCAGGGTAGCTATCCGGCTGGCGACCTGCCGTCGATTGCGACGAACGCCGCCTTCGTGACTCCCGGCGATTCGGCGAAATCGCGCCTCTTCACCAGCGTTACCAGCGGCCGCATGCCGCTCGGAAAGCGGCCCAGCGACGAAGAAGTCAAGGCACTCGGCGACTGGATCAATTCGCTGACCGAACAGGCGGTGCCGCAAGGTATCGCCAGCAAGCCGGCACGCTCGCGCCCGATGCTCAACTATCTTGGCTTCGTCGAGGCCGCCCTCCAGGACGTCTCCAAGCTCGACGAGCGCGACAGGCCGTTCCAGCGTTATTTCAGCTATCGCAGCCAGTATAACGGCATGATGGGCTGCGAGGAGGAAGACACTTTCATGAAGCGCATGCCGATCCTGGCCGGCGGCTTCAAGAAGCTCCTCAATTCGCTGTCCTACGCCCCCAATCTCGTCATCCCGAAGGAAGTCGACGGCACCAACGGCATGCTGGTCCGCGTCGACCTACGTGATCTCGACTGGAAGGCCGAGGATTACGATTTCCTGATCAAGCAATATTTCTACGGTGTGGATCCTTCCAGCGATCCGTCGCTGGCGGCGCTCTCGAAGAGCACGACGACGACGCTGCCGATCATGCGCATCGACTGGTTCATGAGCAACGCCGCACGGCCGAAGGTCTACAACCACCTGATGCGGCTGCCGACAGACATCCGCGAACTGGAAAAACGATTCAACATCGATGTCGACCAGAACATTCGCGATCTGCGCATCATCCGCGCTGGTTTCGCCGACGGTTCGTCCGGCGTCTCCGATCACAACCGCATGCTGGAACGGCACGACATGCCCTTCGGCGGCTACTACTGGAAGTCCTACGATTTCGGCGGCGATATCGGCAAACAGGTGCTGAAACGCTTTCCGCACGGACCGAAGGAACTGGAGCCGCTCGAAACCGGCCTGGAATCCTTCCATCACGATGGCGGCGAAATGATCTTCTCGCTCCCGAACGGTCTGCAGGGCTATTACCTCTCCACCGCCGAGGGCAAGCAACTCGACGTCGGCCCGACCAGCATCGTCTCGTTCCGCAAGCGGCCGATCGGCAAGGGCGTCGACATCATCAATGCCCGGTCCTGCTTCGATTGCCATGCCAACGGCATCCTTTCGAAGCGCGACCAACTGCGTGAACACATCCAGGTGTCGACCCTGTTCAACCGCGACCAGCGTGACCTGCTGCTGAAAATGTATGTGCCGCAGGAAGAACTGGACGATGCCTACAACAAGGATCGCGAACGCTTCGTTGCAGCGCTGAAGACGCTCAAGGTCACCGAGCCGACCCCGGACGGTCTCGCCCAGAGCATGCTGGCGCCCGGCAATGCCGAACTGGTGACCTACTTCGCCGACCTCTATGAGGACGAACTCGACTACGAGGCGATGGCCGCTGAGTTCGATCTCAGCCCGACCGACTTCGAGGACGCAGCCAAGCGTATTTCCGATCCGACGTTGCTGCGCGTCGTGATCGACTGGATGGCGACGCTCGAATCCGGCGGCACCATCCCGCGTGTCGAACTGGAAGACCAGTATGCCTTCCTGCTCGATCCGATGATGGGACTGAAGCCGCTTCCGAAGGCCGAGGCCACCGAAACCGCGACCACCACAACGACAACAACACCCACAACAACGACAACCGATACATCAGCAACGACGACCGACACATCGGCAACCACCACGACGACCAACGCGACCACAACCACGGAGACGACGTCTGCTGCTGTTGAAGCGGCAATACCGGACTATCGCAAGGAAGAGAAAGAGCAGGACAATAAGGTAAAGCTTGCCCTGCACGTCGCCTCCACCACCGCCAAGGTCGGGGAAAAGCTATCCTTCGAACTTTCGACCAACCAGGCGTGCGAGCTGCAGGTCCTGTATGTCGAGGAAGGTGGCAACGTCGAGATCATTCCGGACGTGATGATTGGCAATACGACGCTCAATCCGGGCGAAAAGCGGCTGATCCCGCAGCCTGAGACCGGCAACCTGACGTTCGACACGCCGGCGGCTGCCGAGACCATGGTTGCCTTCTGCCGCGCCGGCGGTCTTGGCGATCAGAAACTGACGTCGGAAAAGGCCAAGAAACTGGTGGCCGATTCGCATCAGCCGACCACGCGCGGCATCGCGATCAACCTGGCCGAAAAGGCCAAGGCCGATAACGGTGCAAGCGGGCTGCAGATGGTGACGTTCGAGATCAAGGCGAACTGAGGAAGACGGGATGAAAGCGTGCAAGCAGCTTGTCTGGGTAGCGGCATTCATGGCAGCGGGGGCGGTCGAGGCGATCGCCTGCGAGCCCCTGGTCTCCGCCATCAACGCCTTCAATGCCAATGACGAACAGGCCGGGCATACGGCGTTTGCCGCGCTGGAAACAGCCGGCTGCTCGGCGGAAGACAAGGTGATGACCGGCCGGCTCGTGGCACTGCTCGCCTTCAATCGCATCACTTCGGCGGTCTCCGCCGGAGACGATCTGGAAAAGCATGCCGCCGAGTTGGAGGCTTTGCGGGAAAAGTTCGGCGGCCCCTGGCAGGTGCTCGACGCACTCGGCGACATCTATCGTGGCCGCAAGGATTATGGCCAGGCGGCGCGCTGGTATCAGGCCGCCCTTGAGGACAGCGACAATCCGCGGCTGACGCCGAACTGGATGGCGCCCGACGAGGCCTATATCCGCCACATGGACAAGATGGCGACCGAGATGCGTCTGGCGGCCCCCGAGGCCGTCAGCCTGGCGCTGCGCGGCGGCTGCAAGGTCAGTTATCGCGGCGTGGCGCTCAAGAAGAAGACCACGCCAATCCGCTTCGTCTTCGGCACTGCCGATTTCACGCCGGAAGGCGAAAAGGCGGCGGCGGATCTTGCCGAATGCCTGAAATCGGCCCGGCCGAAAGCGGTGACGCTGATCGGCCATACCGATCCGGTCGGCACCGACAAAAGCAATCTCAAGCTTTCGCTGCAGCGCGCCGAAGTGCTCGGCCACTACCTGAGCAGTGCCGGCTATTCGGGCGTGCTGAACTTCGAGGGCAGGGGCGAAAGCGACCCTTTCAAACCTGACGATCCCTCCGCCTACGACGAAGAAACGCTGAACCAGCTTCACCGTCGGGTGGAAGCCGATCTGGAGAAATAGCATGTGCAGAATGCTCGCGGCGGCTGCCTTCGGTTGCGTCCTGCCCTTTGCGGCCTGGGCACAGACATCGGCAATCGTGATCGGTGTCGACCAGTATCCATTCACCACCTCGCTGAACGGTGCCGTCAACGATGCCCGGGATATCGACAACGCGCTGAAGAAGGCCGGGATTACCCGGATCACCACCTTCTACGATGCCCAAGCCCAGAAGGACGCCATCCGGGCCGCCTGGGTCGAGACTGTCGCCAACGCCGTTGCCGGCGATACCATCATCTTCACCTATGCCGGCCATGGCGCCCAGATGCCGGAGCTGGTGGAAGGATCGGAGCCTGATGGCAAGGACGAATTTCTGGTTCTGCCCGGCTTCAACGTCGAGCGCCTGCAGGAAACGTTTAGCGAAAGCATCATCGACAACGAACTGAACAGTTGGTTCATGGAGGCGGATGCCAAGGGTGTGCAGGTGCTGTTCATCCTCGACAGCTGCCATTCCGGCGGCATGAGCCGCTCCATCTCCGGAAAGACCCGGCTGGCACCGGTCGTCACCGCCAAGATCGACAACCCCACCCAGGATTCGGTGGCAGGTGCCGGGATCACCGACGACAGTTTCAAGCGCGTTACCGTGCTGGCCGCCTCTCTCGAAAGCCAGCCGACGCCAGAGGTCATCATCGACGGCGTGCCGCGCGGCGCCTTGAGCTGGAGCTTTGCCCGCTCGCTGGAAGGCAAGGCCGACCGCAACCATGATGGCGTCCTGACCCGCGTCGAGCTTGAGGACTACGTCTTCAGCACGATCAAGAGCCAGGCGGAAGCGCTGCAGGTGCCGAACTTCGTGCCCGGCGTGGCACGCTCGGAAAAAGAGGTGGTCGTGCGCCTGGCAGGTGCAAGCACCGAGACGACGACGGTGCCGGTGGAGGAGGAGGGCTGGAAGCCCGAGATCGCGCTCGCCGTCGAAGGCAGCACCTTCCGGCCGGAACGCGTGACGGATGGCGGTGCAGCGCCCTATCGCTGGGATGCAGCCAGCGGCACCTTCTTCACGCCCAACGGCGACGTTGCCGGCGAAAAGATCGGTGAGGATCGGCTGCAGCAGGTGGTCGACAAGTTCATTGTGCTGGAATTCCTGAAAACCATGGCGGCGCAAAATCCCGGCACCGTGACGATGACGCCGGCAAAGGATATCTATGCGGCCGGCGACCGGATGAAGTTTGACGCTCCGCGGTCCAGCTACAAAAATTTGCTCGTTTTCAATCTCGCCAACACCGGCGAAGTTCAGATTCTCGATGCGCAATCCGGAGGCGAGGATACCAAGCCGTTCAGCCTTCCCGACCTTGAAGTGGTCAAGCCGTTCGGTGCCGATCACCTGATCGTCATTGCCACCAACGAGCCGATCGACGCGTTGAGCGCATTGATGAACAAGTCCAATGTCACCACCACCGATCTGCTGAAGGCATTGCCCGAACGCTTCGACGGCAAGGACGTGCAGGTTGCCATTCAACCGCTGTACAGCCGGGAAAAGCTGTGATGCCGAGGCTCGCTCTCCGTTTTGCCGTCGTCCTCACCGCGCTGCTGCTGGCCTCCTTCGCCGCGCGGGCGGAAGACCGGGCCTTGCTGATCGGCATCGGCGATTACGAAAAGCTGCCGGAACGCATGTTCCTGCATGGACCGGTCAACGATGTCGCGGCTATGAAGACGCTTTTGACCGGCACGCTCGGCTTCAAGCCGGAATCCATCAAAGTCCTCTTGGACAAGGAAGCGACGCGCAGCGCCATGATTGCTGCTGCCGAAGAATGGCTGGTTGCCGGCACGAAGCCGGGTGATCGCGTCTATTTCTATTATTCCGGTCACGGCCTGCAGGTGAAGGACGACAACGGCGACGAGGAAGATGGCCTCGACGAGGCGATCGCCACCTACGACATCACCCCCGGCGAAAGCGACTGGACCAATATCATCCGCGACGATGACATCCAGGCGCTGACCGAGAAGATGAAGGATCGCATGGTGACGCTGATCATCGACGCCTGCCATTCCGGCACGCTGTCGCGCTCGTTGAACGGCTCGCTGGACGACTATGTCGTCGGCATGCGTTACCTGCCGAGGCCTTCCAAGGCAGGCGCCGAGCAAACGACGCGCGGCCTGAAGATCGAGCTTGCGGCCGATGCCAAGCCGGAAACCGTGATCGAGGGTTCGCTCACCACATGGAGTGCCGCCGCTCCCTATCAGGTGGCCTGGGACGACGACCGGCTACCGCCGGATGAGCGGCATGGCGTGTTCACCGCCGCCTTTGTCGCGGGGCTGGTGAAGGGCGAGGCCGATTCCAATGGCAACGGCGTTACCAGCGTTTCGGAACTGTTCCAGTATCTGAAGGTGAAATCGGGCGAATATTGTAAGCTGAAGAAGGATTGCCAGTCGCTCGACCCGCAGATCGAGGCATCGCCGCAGCTGCTGGGCGCAGAACTCGCCGGCTACACCAAGCCGGCAGTGGAAGAAAAACCGCAATTGTTGAAAATTGAGACTCTGCAGACGCCGCAGCCCGTCTATGTGGCCGCCGATCCCGTCCAGTCGGTCGGAGATATCCTCGGCGGCTACGACAATGGTTTGGTCGCGGTTTCCATAGACAGGGGCACGACCTTGCATGCCGGCGATGTCTTCAAGATCGACGTCACCAGCGTGTCCGGCGGTCATCTCGTACTCCTCGACGTCAACGCCAAGGGCGAGGCGACCCAGATCTTCCCCAACACGGCAGCGCAGAAGATCACACCGCTTTCGCCGAACCAGACGCTGACGATCCCGGACGAATATTACGGTTTCGATTTCGAGGCGGGCGAAAGCGGTGACAGCGTGCTCGTGGCACTTGTCATCAACGACGACATCGATCTTTCACAGCTGGTGCCGGCCGATCAGGGCCTCGAAACGACCCTGAACGCCCGGGCGGCGTTGAGCGAGATTGTCTCCCGCCTCAGCAAGCCGGTCGCCACCGCTGACGGTTTCCGGGCTGTCCGGTGGACGGCCGGCAAATACGACTACACGATCAAGTGACAACCGTCATTCGTGCCGCAGTGCCTCGATCGGGTTGAGTTGTGCTGCCCGTCGCGCCGGGAAATACCCGAAGATCATGCCGATCGCGGCCGAGAAGAAGAAGGCGACGGCGATGATCGTCGGGCTGGTGACGAAGGGCACGCCGAGCAATGAAACGACGCTGTAGGCAAGGCCGAGACCGAGCAGGATGCCGACGACACCGCCGAAGATCGACAGGGTGACAGCCTCCACCAGGAACTGCATCAGCACCTGGCCCTCCAGCGCCCCGATTGCCAGTCGTGTGCCAATTTCTCGGGTGCGCTCGGTGACCGATACCAGCATGATGTTCATGATGCCGATGCCACCGACCAACAGGCTGACGGCGGCCACCGCGCCCAGAAGTCCGGTGAGCAGGGTGGTGGTGCCTGTCAGCGTCGCCGCCATCTGCGTCATGTCGTTGACGTTGAAATCGTCCTCGCGGCCAAGGCCGATCTTGCGCCGCTCGCGCAGCAGCGCCGTGACATCCGACTGCACCTTGGCTGTCGATATGCCGTCGCGGGCCGACAGCATGATCGTCGAGATATCCGTCGTTCCGCCGATCCGGCGCTGGTAGACGCGCAAGGGTACGAGCACAGTATCGTCCTGGTCGTTGCCCATGCCGGATTGTCCCTTCTTCTCCAGCACGCCGATCACCGAACAGGAGAGTTTGCCGACGCGGATCAGTTGCCCCTCCGGGCGTGCTGCGCCAAACAATTCCTGCCGCACGGTCTCCCCGAGGATACAGGCAGTCTGGCCACCACGCTCTTCCGAAGCCAGAAAGCTGCGGCCGCTTGCCAGGTTCCAGCTCTGGGCAATGAGATAGTCGTTGGTGACGCCGGCAACCGTGCTCGAATGGTTCTGGCCGCCATAGATGATCACGGCGGTCGACTGGCTGACCGGCGAAACCGCCCTGAGGCCGTTGATCTGGGTGCGGATCGCCTCGACATCCCGTTCGGTGAAGCGTTTCGGTTCCGTCGCGGTGCGCCGCGGCCCGAACTGGCCGGGACGAACAAACAGCATGTTGGTGCCGAGCTTGGAAATGTCTGCCGTCACCTGCGCCGTCGTACCGTTGCCGATGGTGACCATGGCAATGACGGCGGCAACGCCGATCACCACGCCGAGCACCGTGAGGAACGAGCGCAACAGGTTGCGGCTGATGGCACGCAGCGCCAGTTTTACCGTCTCAAGAAACATCGGCGACCTCGGCATTCAGTTGGTCGGATTCCAGATGGCCGTCGACGAAACGCAGCACGCGCTTGGCATAGGCGGCAATGTCGGTTTCGTGGGTCACCATGATGACCGTGATGTCGCGGTCGCGGTTGAGACCGGTGATCAGCTCCATGATCTCGATGCTGGTACGCGTGTCGAGGTTGCCGGTCGGTTCGTCCGCCAGAAGCACGGCCGGATCGGTGACGATGGCGCGGGCGATGGCGACGCGCTGCTGCTGGCCGCCGGAAAGTTGTTGCGCCGTGTGATGCTCGCGCCCGGCAAGGCCAACGCGGGCGAGCGCATCCGCCGCCCGGCTGCGCCGCTCCTTGGTCTCGATGCCGCGATAGACCAGCGGCAGCTCGACATTCTCGATGGCGGATGTGCGCGGCAGCAGGTTGAACCCCTGAAAGACGAAGCCGAGCATATGGCGCCGCAGCAGCGTCAGCTGCGTCCGGTCGAAGCCGCCGGTGGAGATGCCCTGGAACAGGTATTCGCCATTGGTCGGCACATCGAGACAGCCGATGATGTTCATCGCCGTGGATTTTCCCGATCCGGACGGCCCCATGATCGCGACGAATTCCTGCGGCCGGATGGTCAGGTCGATCCGGTCGAGGGCACGGATCGTCGCTTCCCCGGAGCCGTAGAGTTTTGAAACCTTGCGGAATTCGATCAGCGGCGATGCGGTCATCTCTGCCTCCCGCTCATCGGCCGAGCGCCGTCGCATCGGTGATCAGCTCGTCGCCATCGGAAAGGCTGCCGGACACCAGCTGGGTGAACTGGCCGTCGGTGGCGCCGATTTCTACGGCAACCGATTGGGCGCGGCCGTTGCGCAGCACCCAGACATTGCGTTTCGCCCCCGTCTGCGGCGGTGCCGAGACGTTGCGCATGCGCGGCGGACGGAACAGGCTCATCAGGCCGCGCGAACGTCCTTCCGACGGCGGCGAATACCGCAGGGCGGCATTGGGGATCAGTATTGTGTCCGAGATCGACTTGACGACGATATCGGCCGTTGCGGTCATGCCGGGCCGCAACAGCAGTTCGTCGTTCTGTACCGTCAGCACGGCCATGTAGGTCACGACATTCGAAATGGTTTCAGAGGCGTAGCGGATCTTCTGAATCTCGGCGGGAAATTTTTTGTTGGGGAAGGCATCGACGCTGAAGCTTGCCTTCTGCCCGACGGCGACCTGACCGACATCGGCTTCGTCGACATCTACCTGCAATTCCATCTGCCGCAGGTCGCCGGCGAGCGTGAAGAGCACGGGTGCCTGCAGCGACGCGGCCACCGTCGCGCCGGGATCGACAGCGCGCGTCAGCACCATACCGTCGATCGGCGAGACGATACGCGCCTTCGACAGGTTGACCTCGGCGAGTTTCAGCGATGCTTCCGCCGCCAGAACGTCGGCCTCGTTGATCTGCTTGGTAGCGACGGCGGCATCGTATTTGAACTGCGCCGCGTCGAGATCCTGCTGGGTGGAAACCTTGTTCTGCACCAGCGATTTCAGGCGTTCGAGGCCATTGAGCGCCGAGCTGAGATCCGCCTGCGCCTTCAACACATTGGCTTTCGACGAGTTGAGTTTCGCCTGGGCGCTCTGCACGTCGGCTTCGAGCTTGTTGGTGTCGATGACGGCGAGTACATCGCCGGCTTTGACGATGCTGTTGTAGTCGACCGAGACGCTTCGGACCGTGCCGGATTGCTCGCTGGAAATATCGACTTTTTCCGTCGGCTCCACCGAGCCGGTGGCGGTGACGACGACTGTCAGTTCACCTTTTTTCGCCGGCTGGGTGGTGTAGGCATATGTCTCGCCTCTTTGGCCAAAGTAGAAGTAGGCGCCGGCACCGCAGCCGATCAGGACCAGCACGACGAGAAACCGCATCAGCCAGCGTGCGCCGCTGCGCTTCTTGCGTGTCTTGCCGAGAATCGCAGCAAGATCCGGCGTTTCCGTTTTTGCCGTGCTCTTGCCGTCGTTGTTGCTGTCAGCCATCATCCGTGCATCCTTTTGTTCCTTTGGGATGTGACATAGGCGATAGGCGCTGATAAAGTGAAATCTTGGTAATTTTCCTCCGATTTTCAATCGGATGGCGGATCTGCCGGGTGTCCGGGTCCGCCCAAATCGTTGAAAGGGGCAAAACCGGTGTTTTTTCGTCGCCTCGTGCTTTTTCTTCCGGCATTTGCCGTCATGCCCTGCATCGCATTTGCCGATCCTACCGGCCGCTACGTGGTGCATGGAACGAATCCCAGCGACGGCAGCAACTATACCGGACAAGCGGAGGTCAGCCGAAGCGGCGCCGCCTATGCCGTGAAGTGGACAATCGCCGGAGCGCAGGTTGTCGGTGTCGGCATCGAGGGGCAGCCGTCCAATTCGTCCGATACGCGTTTCGTTGTCGGTTTCGGAAGCGGCGATTCGATGGGAATCGTCGAATATGTCTTGCAGCCGGACAAGAGCTGGAAAGGCCGCTGGGCCTTCAACGGCGATCAGCGGCTGGGCGAAGAAACCTGGACACCGGAGGGTGCCGAGACCTCTTCGAGCGATGAGGACGCGCCGTCTCCCGCAAGGCGCCAATCCGATTCGCCTTGACGATCCGGCCTGCTTAAGCGATTGAGGTCCATTGTTTTAATTGAATAATTGTCAATATTTGCGCGAATATTGCCGCAAGTCTGCCCATGTTGCGCCCCCACTTGATCTAGCGCAAAGAAGCGTTTCTCCCACCGGTTCCATAGTCGGTTCGCAAAACGAGTCTGACTGACGGAGAGACGAAATGACGAAAAACGGGATGGGACGGGCAGTTGCGCTTGCCGCCGGCCTGATGCTGCTTGGCAACCAGGCCCTGGCTGCCGACCTCGAAGAGCGCATGGCACCGCCGGAAGCCACCGCCGACCTGGCGGCGCAAAGCCCCTGGCAGATCCGCGTGCGCGCCCTTGGCGTCATCACCGAGGATTCCGGCTTCGTGAACGGCATCGCCGGTTCGGATCTTTCCTATTCGAACACGGTCGTTCCGGAACTCGATATCTCCTACTTCTTCACCGACAACATCGCCGCCGAACTCATCCTCGGCACGACCTATGCGAATGTCAAAGCCGATGGAGCGATTGCCGGCCTGGGCAAGGTGGGCAAGACGTGGCTGCTGCCGCCGACATTGACGCTGCAATATCACTTCACCGATTTCGGTGCCTTCAAACCCTATGTCGGCGCGGGCGTGAACTATACGCTGTTCTACAACCAGTCCGGTTCCGGTGCCTTTTCCAATCTCGATGTCGAAAACAAGCTGGGTGGTGCCTTACAGGTGGGCTTCGACTACATGATCGACGACCATTGGGGCGTGAACTTCGACGTGAAGAAGCTCTTCCTCGAACCCAAGTGGAAGGTCGATCTGAACGGCACGTCGCTGTTCGGCAAGGCGAAACTCAATCCCTGGCTGATCGGCGCCGGCGTCACCTACCGCTTCTGAAACGCGGATACGCTTGCTGGAAAAAAAGACCGGGGCGGCTGGCGCTACCCCGGTCTTTGTCGTTTCGGTGTCGCGGTCGGCGAAATCAGCCGGGAATAGCATCCACCAGTGCCGCCGCCTTGGCAATCGCCTCCTGCTGGTGCGGCTGGATGAGCTGCCCGTAATAACCCTGGAAGATCGGCAGGAAGGGATCGTCGATGGGCGTCTTGATCCCCGACAGTTCTTCCATGACCGCGAGGCCGCAATAGGGAACGTAGGCCGCGGAATAACCGCCTTCATGCGACATCACCAGCCGTCCGCCGCAGAGCGTATCGGCCGCCTGCATCAGCATCCGCGTCATCTCGCGGTAGGTCTCGCTGTGCAGCATCATGCGGCCGAGCGGATCGGCGCCGGAGGCATCGAAGCCGGAGGGCACGACGATGAGATCCGGCTTGTAGCGGGCAAGCGCCGGCAGCACCACCTGCTCGAAGGCGGCGATATAGGCGCCGTGGCCACTGCCGGCGGGAAGCGGGATATTGATGTTGAAACCTTCGCCAGCGCCCGTCCCACGCTCTTCGCGATCGCCGCTGTCAGGCGGATAGAGCCGCTCCTGGTGCAGCGAGATCGTCAGCACGCTCGGATCGGAATAGAAGGCCGCCTGCGTGCCGTTGCCGTGGTGCACGTCCCAGTCCACGGTGGCGACGCGGTCGAACCTGTGTTTCTGCCGGTTCTTCATGATGGCGATCGGAATGTTGCCGAACAGGCAGAAACCCATGCCCTGTTCCGCCTCGGCATGGTGGCCCGGCGGGCGAACCAGCGCATAACCGTTGTCGATCGTGCCGCCCAGCACGCCGTCCATCAACGCCGTCGTGCCGCCGACCGCCAGGACGGCGATCTCGTAGCTGCCGCGGCCGAAGGGCGTCAGGAAGCTTGCCTCGCCACCGCGATGATCGCTCTCCGCCTTGATCCGGCGGATGTAATCGCGGTTGTGGAAGAGGGCGATATCGTCTTCGCCGATCTCGACCGAGTTGACCTTGACCAGCTGGTCGACGAGGCCGGACACCTCCATCAGGTTGCGGAAACGCCGCTTGGTGGAAGCGTTTTCGGCGTGTTCGCCCGGCTCGACCGTCAGTCCGGCGGCAAAAAACATCGATGCCGGCCCGGTCTCGTGCCAAAGGTAGAGTTCGTGGAAATTCCAGCCTGTCTTCTTCACGGCGTTTCCTCCAAAAAAGTCTTCTAGTTGCCGTTCCTCTCCGTTCAACCGGCGAGGATCATCTGCGCGGCGCGCTCGGCGACCATGATCGTCGGCGCGTTGAGATTGCCGGACACCATCTTCGGGATGACCGAGGCGTCGGCAACGCGCAGGCCTTCCAGCCCGTGCACCTTCAAGGTCGCCGGATCGGTCACCGCCCTGGCGTCGGTGCCCATGCGGCAGGTGCTCGATGGATGATAGAGAGTGGTCATGTGGCCACGAACATAGTTGGCGATCTCCTCGTCCGTCTGGCATTCGGCGCTGGGCGACAGTTCGTAGGCAATCAGTTCCTTCATCGGTGACTGCTGCAGGATGGCGCGGTTGATGCGCACGCCGGCGACCATCGTCGCAAGATCGGTGCCGTCAGGATCGCTGACGAAATATTTCGGATCGATCGACGGATATTCGATCGGGTTGGCGGACCGCAGCTTGATCTCGCCGCGGCTGTTCGGCCGCTGCAGCGTCGAGTGGCCGGTGACACCGGCCTGGCCGCCGAGGAAACGGGCGTAATCGCGGTGCGGGCTGATGGCGCCGTAAAGCTGCAGGTCGGGCTCGACGCCGGGACGCGAGCAGACATGACCGCCGGAGGCGACCCAGGGCGAGGTGCGGATACCGGTGCGCTTGTCCTGCCACTCGGCAAAACTTTCCGAGATCAGCTCGTCGGTCCAGGCGCCGATGCCGATCGGTTTTTTTGTGTAGAAGCTGATCGGGATGTTCAGGTGGTCCTGCAGGTCCTTGCCGACGCCCGGCAGGTCGTGCACCGGCTTGACGCCGGCTTCCGTCAACTCGTCGGCCGGTCCGACGCCGGAAAGCATCAAAAGCTGCGCCGAACCGACGGCGCCGGAAGACAGAACCACCTCGCTATCGGCGTAGGCCACTTCCGGAACTCCGTCGACCAGATATTTGACGCCCTTGGCACGGCCGTTCTCGATGATCAGGCCGGTGACCAGCACGCCGGATTTCAGCGTCAGGTTTGGCCGTTCCAGCGCCGGGCGGAGATAGGCCTTGCCGGTGCCCCAGCGCTCGCCATTCTTGATGGTGAACTGGAAGAGGCCGACGCCTTCCTGCTTTTCACCGTTGTAATCAGGATTGTATGCGTAGCCGGCCGCCTGCGCCGCTTCGATCCACATTTTTTCGTATTTATCGACGTAAGGCACATTGCCGATATGCAGCAGGCCGTCATTGCCGTGGTAGGGGCTGTCCTTGATGTCGGCGTTGTTTTCCGACTGCAGGAAGACCGGGAAGAGGTCCTTCCAGCCCCAGCCCGGATTGCCGAGCGCTTCCCAGGCATCGTAGTCGGAGGGCAGGCCGCGAATATAGATCATGGCGTTCAGCGCACCCGACCCGCCGATCATTTTTCCGCGCGGCCAGAAGATGCGACGGCCGCGGCAGCCGGCCTGCGGTTCCGTGTAATAGCCCCAGTCGGCGCCGGTGTTGAACATCGTCACCCAGTCGGACGGGATATCGGAGGCGATAGGCGCGGCACGTCCGGCTTCGAGGACCAGCACCTTGCGGTCGGGATCGGCGCTCAGGCGGTTGGCGAGCACGCAGCCGGCCGAGCCGGCGCCGATGATGATGGTGTCGTACATGGAACCCCTCTGATTTTATTCTCCGGCTGGCGCCGGGCTTTCTGCAAGCTTTTCCTGGTGGGCCGCCTGGCCGCGCTTGCGGCTCCAGCGGACGAGGTCGCCGAGGCGGCCGACAAGCCCCTTCGGCATGAGGATGATCGAGAGTGCGATGATGATGCCGAGGCCGAAGGTGCGGAATTCGCCCGCCTCGCGCATCAGCTCGTCGGCGGCGACGAGGATGACGGTACCGACCAGCGGCCCCCAGAAGGTGCCGACGCCGCCGACCACGACCACGGCGATGATGAACATCAGCTGCGACATCGACAGGATGCCGGGGCCGATCGCCTGGAAATGCGCGGCGTAAAAACCGCCGGCAAGGCCGGTGAAGAAGGCCGAGATGCCGAAGACGAGCAACTGCGCCTGGAAACGGTTGACGCCGCGGGCAACCGCATAACCCGGATTGTCCTTGAGCGCCCGGAAGGCAAGACCGATCGGGCTCTTGATGATCGCATAGGTGAAGAGCATCGTGATCGCAAACAGCGTGGCGACGATGGCGTAGTTGCCGACCAGCCACTGGCCTTTCAGAAGCGCGCGGGTGCCGAGATCGCCGAAGCGGGCAAAACCCACCGCGCCACCAGTGAACTGCCGGCAGATCGAGCCGACCATGGTGAAACACTCGGTATCGGTGACGATCAACTGGTACATGGTCTGGGCGATGGCGAGCGTCAGCAGCGCCACATAAACGCCCGTCAACCGCAGGCAGGCCAGCCCGACGGCGAGCGAGAAGATCATCGCACCCACGGCGGCGGGAACGACCGCCGCCCAGACGTTCCAGCCGAAATAGAAGCAGATCATCGCCGTGGCGTATCCGCCGAAAGCGAAGATCGCCATCTGCGCCAGCGAGAAGATGCCGGAGAAGCCGAACAGCAGGTTCCACTGCGAAGCGATGGTGGCATAAAACAGCGCCAGCACGATCTGGCCCATGACGTAGCGGCTATCGACGAAGAAGGGCAGGGCGATGGCGATCGCAATCAGCACCACGGTGATCGCCAGGTCGGTTTTTGCGGAACCGGTCGGGCTTTTGGGGCGGGAAACAGGTTGGTTCGACATGGTTTCCCCTCACAGGCGGCGGATCTGGGCGCGGCCGAACAGGCCGGACGGCCGCCAGATCAGCACGGCGATGACGACGAAGAGCAGCGACGGAAAGCCCCAGCGGGCACCGGCGGCATACTGGATGAAGGCTTCGAGCAGGGCGAGGCCGAAGGCGGCGGCGACCGCGCCCGGCAGGTTGCCGAGGCCGGCGACGACACACATGATGAAGGCCTTGAGCATGGGATCGTTGCCGAGCGGCGGCGAGAGCTGGGTGATCGAGCTCACCATGACGCCGCAGATGCCGGCAAGGCCGCCCGACAGCACCAGAACCTGGAAATAGACGCGGTTGACGGCAACCCCCATCAGCTGCGCCGCGTCGCGGTTCTGCGCCGTGGCGCGGATCGCCCGGCCCATGCGGGTGCGGTTGAGCAGGAGCGCGATGAAGGCCATCAGCACCACGACGGTCAGGATGATGACGATGTTCTGGTAGGGCAGGGCGAGCGGCCCGAGCATCAGCGTGCCGGGGATCGACAGCGGCTGCTTCAGCGGCTGGCCGCCATAGATCATCAGGATGGCGTTCTCCAGCGCGATGCCGATGCCAACGGTGGCGATCATCACGTTGGATTCGAAAGTCGATTTGTCGTTCTTCAGCAGGTTGCGGACGATCAGCACGTAAAGCAGGCTGCCGCCGATCATGCCGATGACGATCGCCCCGGCAAAACCAGCAACGACGGGCAGGCCGAGGGCCGACGACACGGTGAAGGCGGCGTATCCGCCCATGGTCAACATCGCCGCATGCGCCATGTTGAGCATGCCCATCGAACCCCAGACGAGGGAGAGGCCGACGGTTGCAAGCGCGTACAATGCGCCGGTGGTGATGCCGGCGACGAGAATGGACATGAGAATGTCGAGCGTCATCCGTCAGCCTCCAAGATAGGTTGCGAGCAGCTCCTCGCGAGCGAGAAGATCGGCCGGCGGGCCGGACCAGACGATCGCGCCGTCATCGAGAAGATGCAGCTTGTCGGCGAGATCGGCGACGCGGGCGGGGTTTTCCTCCACCAGCAGAATGGTGCGGCCCGCCTTGCTCAGTTCGGCGATGACGCCGTAGATCTGTTCGATGATCAGCGGCGCAAGACCCAGCGACGGTTCGTCGATCAACAGGATGCGCCCGCCCATCATCAGCCCGCGGCCAATGCCGGCCATGCGCCGCTCGCCGCCTGACAGCGTCGAAGCGATCTGGTGGCGGCGGTCGGATAGTTTTGGCAGCAGCGTATAGACCTCGTCGAGCCGGCGATCAATCTCCGCCTTGCTCGGCGCCAGATAGGCGCCCATCAGCAGGTTTTCGAGCACGCTCATCTCTGGAAACAGCATGTCGCCCTGTGGCACATGCGCGACGCCGAGGCTTGCGACTGTATGCGGCTTGCCGGTGACGGAAGTGCCGTCGATGCTGATCGAGCCTGAGCGCAGCGGCACCAGGCCCGAAATCGTCTTCAACAGGGTGGATTTGCCGTGACCGTTGGGGCCGACGACGGTGACGAATTCGCCGGCGCCGACGTCGAGCGAAATGCCTCTGAGGATATCGAGCCCGCCGTATCCGGAGACGATATTCTTCAGGCTCAGGACAGGTGGTAACGTCGCAGCCGTCATGGTTGCGTCTCCCCTTCCGCGAAATACTTCTTCAGCCGTTTCTGCGTGCCTTCACCGAGATAGGTTTCGACGACGGTCTGGTCCTCGGCAACCGCGCTCGGCGGCCCCTCGAAGATCACCTTGCCGTGGTGCATGATGATGACCCGGCTCGAAAGCGCAAGCAAGAAGCGCATGACGTGCTCGATCAGCACCACCGTCATGCCCTGGTCGCGCAGTTTCAAGACCAGCGCCATGATATGGTCGATCTCGTCGCCGTTGAGGCCACCGACGGGCTCGTCGAGGAAGAGGATCTGCGGTTTGGTGGCGATCGCGCCGGCGATCATCAGGAGCTTGCGATCAAGAACCGGCAGCTGTGCCACAGTCTCGTCCGCCTTGGCGGAGAGGCCGACGAAGGCGAGCGCCTCTTCCGTCTGGTCGCGGACCTCGTTTCCGAGGCGAAAACCCGGTATGCGTCGCTTGCCGCGGCCGAAATAGGCGGCGATGTCGACGTTTTCGCGCACCGTCAGGCTGTCGAAGGCAGCGTTCAGCTGGAACGTCCGCGCCATGCCGAGCTGGCAGATCCGGTCGGCGCCAAGCCCACTGATATCCGTATCGCCGAAGCGCATGCGCCCTTCGGTCGCCGGGGTGATGCCGGTGATGACATCGAAGAACGTCGTCTTGCCGGCGCCGTTCGGGCCGCCGATGCCGACGATTTCGCCTCGGTTCACCGACAGCGATACGCCATCCACCGCCGCGAGCGAGCCGAAACGCTTCACGACATTTTCGCATACGAGCATGGGACCCATATCGTCACTCATGACCTGCTCCTTCATGCGGAGAGCCTGCGGGCCGAAAACTCCGGCCCGCATCACCCGCATTCACCGATAATGGTTATCCGTCGCGGTTATTTGAACCACGGCGGCAGGACGAAGCTGTCGGTGGCGTAGAGCGCCGGTGCGATCAGCTTCGGGTCGGTCTTGTAGTCCTGGTGCTGCAGGAACTGGTGCGGCATGCCGAGCGACGGGTCGGCGACTTGCGTCGGGTAGCAATAAGCCGACTGGCCAGCCGGATCGGCGCGGTAGGTGCCGTTGACGCCGCGATAGACGTTGCGGCGCAGCACGGCTGCCACCTTCTGCGTCTGCTCCTTGTTGAACGGCTCGCTGGGGCCGCCGGCAATCGCCGCCGCAATTGCCCACATCCACAGGCCATCATAGGTCTGCGAACCGGTGATATAAGCGGAGTTCGGGCCGAACTTGGCGCGGTAGGCTTCGCGGAACGACTTGGAATAATCGTCCGGCAGGCAGCCGACGACCGTCGAATAGATGACGCCGTTGACGGCTTCGCCACCGATTTCGCGGAAGGCCGGCAGCGACGGGCCGTACTGCATGTAGACCAGGCTGTTGATCGGCTGTGCCAGGAACTGCACCATGAACTGGGCAAGGTCCTGCGGCAGGAAGTGGGTGACGATGATCGCCGCCGGCGGGTCCTGGCGCAGCTTGGCGAGCGTCGGGCCCCACTGGTTGGTCGGGAAGGGAACGGTCTCGAACAGGCTGATCTCGAAGCCGTATTCCGCTGCCTTGTCTCTGATGGCATTGGCGATGACGATCGAATATTCGTTGGCCGAAGGAATGATGGCGATCTTCTTGTTCGGCGCCTTCCACTTGTCGCCGGCGGCGAGTTCCTTCAGGAAGTTCAGGCAGCCCGGGCCGTACCAGTATTCCGGCGGGTCACCCTGAAAGCAGCCGTAGTAGCGCTCGGGATCGGTCTTGAACTTTTCGTTGTGCGAAATCAGCGTATTGTAATGCATCATGATGATGTCATTGTCGGCGGCAATGTCCATCTCGATCATGTTGGTGCCAACATTGTAGCCGTTCATCAGCACCGGCGTGCTGAAGCGGTCGATCAGGCGCTGCATCGCCTGGCTGACGATGTCGGCGCCCATTTCCTTGGTGTCTTCGACATGGATTTCGATCGGCCGGCCGAGAATGCCGCCGGCGGCGTTGATTTCTTCGGCGGCGAGATCGAGGCCGTTCTTGAACTCGATGCCGTCAGCGGCGGCAAAACCCGACATCGGCAGGGCAGAGCCCACCGGAATCGGTGTCGCGTCCTGCGCGCGGGCGGCGCTGTTGAGATTGGCGAGAAGTGTACCGGCGGCTCCCGCGCCGATCACTCCCTGTAGCATTGCACGTCTCTTCATCATAACGGTACCCCTTTTATCCTTGGTTGTTAGTCGTCATGTGTCAGTCATGTGCTTACCTGGAAAAAAGCACCTCCAGGCTCGCTGCGGCGGAAAGGACGCGGGCATCGGCGCCACGCGCTCCGATGACCTGGAAACTGACCGGCAGGCCGTCCGGCGTCGCACCGCACGGTATCACGCAAGCCGGCTGCTGGC
Source organism: Rhizobium sp. LjRoot30 (assembly GCF_964253915.1). NCBI lineage: Bacteria > Pseudomonadati > Pseudomonadota > Alphaproteobacteria > Hyphomicrobiales > Rhizobiaceae > Rhizobium > Rhizobium sp. LjRoot30. The sequence continues at coordinate 350,447 of NZ_CAXUSG020000005.1, forward strand.
TGAGATTGATCGGGAAATTGAAGGCCGCCCATTCCGTCCAGCGCTGGTAACGGCCGTCGGCTGGAAATTCGAGGCCGGCTTCGAAAGCCGGGATGGCGGTGCCCGGCGAAACGACGAAGTCGTAAGTCTCGAGCAACGGGTCCATGGCGACGCCGAATTCCGAGCGGCGCACCTGCGCGGCAATCAGGCCCTTGGCATCGATCCGTCCGCCCTGTGCAGCGATATCGAGGAAACCCGGATCGATGCCGGCGCGTTCGTTTTCTGGAACGAGCGCCAGTCTGGCGGCGGCTCCCGTGAACCAGTGATGATGGAAGAGATCGAGATGGTTTTCGCCCGGCAGCACGATCGGCTCGACGCTGGCGCCCGCCGCCTTGAGATCGGCAACCCGGGAATCGACGATGCGTTTGACATCGGCATCGACAGCGCCGACCGGCGGCTCCGACCAATAACCGATCTTCAGTCCCGACAGGTCCACGGCCTCGTCATCGAGCGGTGCAAGCCGGCCGGCGCCCTGCGCCCAGTCCCGCAGATCGCGGCCGGACATGATCTTCAGCATCAGCTTGGCATCGGCGGCGCTGCGCGTCATCGGCCCGAGATGGGCAACGGTGCCGAAGGCGCTGGCCGGATAAGCAGGCACGCGCCCGAATGTCGGCTTCAGGCCGACGATGCCGCAGAAGGAGGCCGGTACGCGGATGGAACCGCCGCCATCGGTGCCGAGATGGAAGACGCCCGCACCGGTGGCCGCCGCCACTGCCGCGCCGCCTGACGAACCGCCGGACCCCTTGCTCGGGTCGACGGGATTGCGGGTGATGCCGCACAAAGCGCTGTCGGTGACGGCCTTCCAGCCGAATTCCGGCGTCGTCGTCTGGCCGATGAACACGGCGCCGGCGGCGCGCATCCGTTCGACCGCGGGCGCATCGGTACGATAAGGCTCGGCAGATGTCGTCCTGCTGCCATAGCGGACGCTCCAGCCGTCAACCCAGATGATGTCCTTGAGCGTCGTCGGAATGCCATCGGCATCGGAAAGCGGCTCGCCCGCCCGCCAGCGCTTCTCTGACGCTGCGGCAGCTTCGAGAGCGCCCTTGCGATCGACGAAGGTAAAGGCATTCAGCGATGGGTTGATTTCTTCCGCCCGGTCCATGGTCGCGGTCGCGACCTCGACAGGCGACAGGTCTCCCGCGGCATAGGCCTTGGCAAGCGCCGCGGCATCCATGAGGCACAGGGAATTGACCCCGGAAAGTGGGTTGATTTTCGACATTCTGCTTTTGAACCCCTTGTCTTCACCATCCACTCTATCGGCGGATTTGATTTGACGAGGGCAGTCTGCCGCTTTCTTTTCGTTTCACAAAATGTATTATTCAGATGAACTTCTTCTATTTCATGTAACAATTTTGGCGTGCTATGAATCTCACCATTCGTCAGCTCCGTTATGTCTGCGAGGTCGCCCGGCTGGGCAGCGTGCAGGCCGCTTCGAAAGCGCTTTATATTTCGCAATCGTCAATTCTGGCGGCCATTGCCCTGGCGGAAGGCGAAATGGGCGCCCGCATCTTCGACCGTCGTCCGGCGCGCGGCGTGCAGATTACCCCGGCTGGCGAACGCTTCGTCAGCGCGGCGCGCGTCATGCTGTCGGCCGCCAACGAATTCAACCGGGCGATCGGCGATTTGAGCGACCGGGTTCCGAAGGTCCTGCGCATCGGCTGTTTCGAGCCGTTCGGGGCGCTGTTCATGCCGGAGATGTTGCGCAGCTATGTCGACAATGTCGGCGATGTCGAAATCGATCTTCTCGAAGGCGACCAAGTTCAGTTGCAGGCCTGGCTTGCGGAAGGGCTGATCGATCTGGCGATCCTCTACGATATCGGCCCGATCCATACAGACAGCATCACGCGCATCTGCCGGGTGCCGGCACATGCCGTGCTGCATGCCGACGATCCGCTTGCCGAACGCGATGCCGTCTGGTTGTCCGATCTCGCCACCCGGCCGCTGGTGCTGCTCGACATGCCGCAGACGGCAACCTATCTGCTGACCCTGTTCGACGTGCTGGCAAAACGGCCCGAGGTGCGTTTCCACACGCGCTCCTACGAAACCGTCCGTTCTGCCGTCGCTTCCGGTTTCGGCATGTCGGTTCTCAACATGCGGCCGATCGGCCGGGCGACGTCGGATGGCGCGGCCATCGTCCGGCGTCCGATCCTCGACGACCTGCCGCCGCCGACACTGATCGTCGCCGACATGTATGGCGCGGCCAAGCCGCTTTTCGTGCGCATCTTCATCGAGATCTTCCGCCGTTTCTTCCATGCGATGGGGCCGTCGGTGTTTTCGGTGACGCAGCCTGCCAAGGAACCTTATCTGCTGGTGGAAAGCTGAAAAGCCCGGGAACTTCTCCGTGCGCCGCGCGTTCTCTTGCGATGGCCCGAATTGGACCGATGGTTGGCGGCCCCGCGGCGCATCGAACCCACGACAGGAGAAAGGAGCATGGAATGACCTTGACCCTCGTAAGCACGGCTTTCGCCGAGGGCGACATGATTCCCCAGAAATATGCACGGATTGGGGAAAATCTGTTTCCGCCATTGCGCTGGCAAGGCGCACCCCGCGACGTGCAGAGTTTTGCCCTGATCGTCGAAGATCCCGACGCACCGAGCGGAACATTCCGCCATTGCGGCATCTTCGACATTCCCGCCGACTGGCGTGACCTGCCGCACGGCATGGACGGGCACGACCTGCATTTTTCAGAGAACGATTTCGGTTATGCCCGCTATGACGGTCCACAACCGCCTCGCGGCCACGGCCTGCACCACTACCATTTCAAGCTCGCTGCGCTGGATGTGCCAAGCCTGCCAGTCACCACCGCTGCCGGGGTGGAAGCGATGTGGCGGGAAGCGCGCCGGCACATCATCAGCCAGGCGTCCCTGACGGGAACGTTTGAAATGCATTGAGTGTTTGGCGCGAGCCGCTTCTTCTCAGACGTCATCCTCGGGAAGTGTAAAGCCCGAGGATGATGACAAGTGGTGGGGGTGCTACGGCGGGCCCCGTCAGAACTTCACGCCGATACCGATCATCAGCGTATGCTGTTTCGGATCGACATCGATGCCGGAAATGCTCTTTTCGCCGTAATCGCTGAAGCGATATTCGGCCCGGCCGAAGACTTTTTGCGTGAAGGCGTAATCGACGCCGGCGCCGACCGTATAGCCGTTGAACGTGGCGTGATCCTTGCCGGCTCCAGGCACGTCGGCATAACCGCGGGTGACTGCCCAGCCGGCCGTCGCATAGATCAGGGCGTTATCGAGCGCATAACCGACGCGGGCCCGCACCGAGCCGCTGAGATCCGTTCCGGCGTCGACGCCGCCACCGATGCCCTTTTCGTTCCAATTGTAGTTCAGGTCGCCTTCGGCTCCCAGAACCATGTTGTTGTCGAGAAGATAGTTGTAGCCGACGAAACCACCGAAGACGCCGCCGTTGAAATGTTCGTTATCATCGATACCCGGGCCGTCGAGATCGCTTCGGAGCCAACTGCCGCCGCCTTGCAGACCGATATAGGGACCGCTCCAGGTAAATGTCTCGGCCGTGGCGATGACCTCGGGAGCCACCGGCTCCTGATAGACGAGATCAGCCGCCAGGGCAGGTGTGGTTGCCAGCAGTAAGGCCGAACTTGCGATAATGGCTTTCATGGTGCCCTCCGACAGGATATCCGGTTCTTCCCTCGCGATCACCTCAACGTTCATGGACGAGGATTGTTCCGCGCCCTTTGCATTTGATCGCCTGAGCTATGACGGATCATCGCCGGCAATCATGGCGAATTGGTGTGGCCGCAAGCCGGGGCCGGAGGTCGGCTACCAGTTGCCCTGAAAATAGAAAAAAATACCGCTCCATGCTATTATTGGCGATTTCACGCGCTGACTTTCCCGCAGTTCTGCTTTGGAACCAGAATAAAATACCAATTTCATGTTTTTTCGTGTAGACATCAAGGGGTGCGCCCCCTAAAGTACGGGAAGCGGTGGAAAACCGTGATTCCCGAGGACATTCAAAGCAGGCCGGAGGCACGATTGATCGGAGCGTTTTCATCCTTTTTCGGAAAACGTCGCTGCTCACCCTGCCTATCCGCTATCGTTGCCGTGCTTTTGGTGACATTGTCCATGAATGGTGCGGCTTCTGCCGGCGCGCAGCGCATGTCGCTCGAGCGGTCCGCCGTGCCGGATGAGGCCGGCCTAGGGGCGGCGGCGTCAGCCGCCCGTGCGGCAGTAATCGCTGTTGATGTCACGGGCCAGTTTCTTGCCCTTTTTCCTCCGGCGCACAGCGCAACGGACGCCCTGCCTGCAGCGACGAATGCATGGCGTTCGGCTGTTCGGGTTGTCGATTTTCCATTGTCGTCGCTGTCGCGCGGCCCGCCGGACGATCGTTTCTGACATGCCTGTCCGCTGGCCGGAGCGACGATGCGCCGGTCTTCTTGCAGGAAGGAACTGTCTGGTTCCGCAAACCGTCCTTTGCCGATCCGGACGGAATTGTGGGCCTTCCAGTGTTTTCCTGAAGCCTTAGCTGCAAGCCGAAAACGAAATGAACGACGAGGACCTTCTCCTTCTTCTCCTGGCGCTTCCTTTTCTGGGAAGCTTTGTGGCTGCGCTGCTGAAAACAGCGGCGCGCACCGCTGCGGCCTCCGTGGCGGGTTTGGTCGCCCTTGCTGCCCTGGCGATCACCGCAGCTCTCTATCCGTCCGTCGCCGGCGGCAACGTCGTGCGGATCTCCTACGAGTGGCTGCCGACGCTCGACCTGAATTTCACCCTGCGGATGGACGGTTTTGCCTGGATGTTCTCGATGCTGATCACCGGCATCGGTCTCCTCGTGGCGGTCTATGCCCGCTACTACATGTCGAAGGAGGACCCGGTTCCGCGGTTCTTCTCGTTCCTCCTCGCCTTCATGGGGGCGATGCTAGGGATCGCGTTGTCGGGAAACCTGATCCTGCTGGCGATCTTCTGGGAATTGACGAGCATCGTGTCCTTCCTGCTGATCGGTTACTGGCACCAGAACGCCGCTGCCCGCGACGGCGCCCGCATGGCCTTGACGGTTACCGGCATGGGCGGCCTCTGTCTGCTCGTTGGCCTGCTGCTGATCGGCCACATCGCCGGCAGCTACGATCTCGACAAGGTGCTTGCGGCAGGTGATGCAATCCGCGTCCACCCGCTCTACCTGCCGGCGCTTATCCTCGTGTTGATGGGCGCGTTGACGAAGAGCGCGCAGTTCCCGTTCCATTTCTGGCTGCCGAATGCCATGGCCGCACCGACACCGGTTTCGGCCTACCTGCATTCGGCGACCATGGTGAAGGCCGGCGTCTTCCTGCTCGTACGGCTCTGGCCGGTGTTGTCAGGCACCTACGAATGGTTCTGGCTGGTCGGGCTCGCCGGCACGGCAACGCTGTTGCTGGGCGCCTACTTCGCCATCTTCCAGCAGGACCTGAAAGGCCTGCTCGCCTATTCGACCATCAGTCATCTGGGTTTGATCACCACGCTGCTCAGCCTCGGCAGCCCGTTGGCCGCCGTCGCCGCGATTTTCCACATGATGAACCATGCGACCTTCAAGGCATCGCTGTTCATGGCGGCCGGCATCATCGATCACGAGACCGGCACCCGCGACATGCGGCGTCTCAGCGGCTTGTTCCGTTTCCTGCCGATCACGGCGACGCTCGCCATGGTCGCAAGCGCGGCGATGGCCGGGGTGCCGCTGCTCAACGGTTTCCTGTCGAAAGAAATGTTCTTCGCCGAAGCCGTCGAAACCCATGCGGATTCGATACTCGACAAGGCCTTGCCCTATATCGCTACGATTGCCGGCGCCTTTGCCGTCACCTATTCGCTGCGTTTCATCCACACCGTCTTCTTCGGCCCGCCGCCGACCGACCTGCCGAAAGCCGAACCGCACGAGCCGCCGCACTGGATGCGGTTGCCCATCGAGCTTCTCGTGCTGCTCTGCCTGATCGTCGGCATGGTGCCGGCCATGTCCATCGGCCCGTTCCTGCATACGGCCGTCATTGCCGTTCTCGGTACGGAAACGCCGGAATACAGCCTTGCTGTCTGGCACGGCTTCAACATACCGCTGCTGATGAGCATCGTGGCGTTAGCTGCGGGTACCTTACTCTACCTCTTCCTTCGCCGGTATCTCGCGACCTGCGAGGACGGACCGCCGATCTTTCGTCACCTGCAGGGGCAGCGCATCTTCGAGCGAATCCTCGTCACCGTGTCGTGGAAATGGGCCCGCTGGCTGGAAGCCTATAGCGGCACCCGGCGGCTACAGCCGCAACTGCGGCTTCTGACGGCACTCGGCTTTATCGCTGCCTTCTTGCCCCTGTATTTCGGCGGATTCCATCCACGGCCGCTGTCTTTCGCCCGGCCGGACCTGGTCTTCTCGCTGATCTGGCTGATCGGTATCTTCTCCGCTCTCGGCGCCGCCTACCAGGCAAAATATCACCGGCTGGCGGCACTGACCATGCTCGGCGGGGCAGGGCTGATGACCTGCCTGACCTTCGTCTGGCTGTCGGCCCCTGATCTGGCACTCACCCAGCTGCTGGTCGAGGTGGTGACCACCGTTCTCATCCTGCTCGGCCTGCGCTGGCTGCCGAAACGCAACGAGAGCATCGACAATACCGTCAATCTTTTCGGCAGGCTGCGCCGCCTGCGCGATCTTGGTATCGCGGTTGCCTGCGGCATCGGCATGTCGCTGCTCGCCTATGCGGTGATGACGCTGCCGGTTCCGGATGCGATCGCCAATTATTTCCTGGAGAAAGCCTATACGGAAGGCGGCGGGCGCAATGTCGTCAACGTCATCCTGGTCGATTTCCGCGCCTTCGACACCATGGGCGAGATCACCGTGGTTGCCATCGTTGCGCTGACTGTCTTTGCCCTGCTGCGACGGTTCCGCCCCGCTGCCGACAGCGTTGCGGTGCCGGAACAGCAGCGCATCCAGAACGCCTACGACGACGCGCGCCCCGAGCGTGCGCCGGGCGATACCGTGCGCGACTACCTGCTGGTGCCGTCGGTGATCATGCAGTGGCTGTTCCCGGTGATCATCACCTTCGCGGCCTTCCTGTTCGTTCGCGGACATGATCTGCCGGGCGGCGGTTTTGCCGCCGGCATCGCCATGGCGATCGCCTTCCTGCTGCAATATCTCGCCGGCGGCGCGCGCTGGGCGGAAGATCGCCTGCGCATCCTGCCGGTCCGCTGGATCGGCGCCGGCCTGCTGATTGCCGCAGCGACCGGCATGGGCTCCTGGCTCTTCGGCCGGCCGTTCCTGACGACACATGCCCAGTACGTCGACATTCCGTTGATCGGCAAGGTGCCGCTGGCGACGGCGATGCTCTTCGATCTTGGCGTTTTCGCGCTTGTCGTCGGCGCTACCGTGTTGATGTTGATCGCGCTCGCCCACCAGTCGATCCGTGTTTACCGCGTCCGTTCGCCGGAACCGCTCAAGTCGGAGGAGGCGTAATGGAACTCGTTCTCGCAATCGGTATCGGTGCAATGACCGGCTCCGGCGTCTGGCTTCTCCTGCGCCCGCGCACCTATCAGGTAATCGTCGGCCTGTCGCTTTTGTCGTATGCCGTCAATCTCTTCATCTTCGGCGTCGGCGGCATCAAGCGGCATGCGCCGCCCATCCTGCCGGAAGGCGGCATCGCCGATGCGGCGAAATTCACCGACCCCGTGCCGCAGGCGCTGGTGCTGACGGCAATCGTCATCGGTTTCGCCACAACAGCGCTGTTCCTGGTGGTCCTGCTCGCCTCCCGCGGCCTGACCGGCACAGACCATGTCGACGGACGGGAGCAGTCCAAATGAGATTGTGGTCCGAACATCTGGTCATCGCGCCCATTCTCATCCCGCTCATCGTCGGCGCCATCCTGGTGCTGCTCGACGAAAAGCGCCGTGTTGCCAAGTCGATGATCAGCGTCCTGTCGACGCTGGCACTGCTCGTCGTCGCGGTGCAGATGATGCGTTATGTCAGCGCCGCGCATGCTCCGGGCGCGTCCATCACGGCCGTCTACATGCTCGGCAACTGGCCGGCGCCCTTCGGCATCGTTCTCGTCGCCGACCGACTGTCGGCGATGATGCTGGTGCTGACCGCGCTTCTGGCACTGGCCTCGCTGATCTTTTCGCTGGCGCGCTGGCATAAGGCGGGCCCGCATTTCCATACCCTGTTCCAGCTGCTGCTGATGGGCCTGAACGGCGCCTTCCTGACGGGAGACCTCTTCAATCTCTTCGTCTTCTTCGAAGTGATGCTGGCAGCCTCCTACGGTCTCCTGCTGCACGGCTCCGGCCCGACACGCGTCAAGGCAGGCCTGCATTATATCGCCGTCAACCTGGCGGCGGCACTTTTGTTCCTCATCGGCGTCAGCCTCATCTACGGCATCACCGGCACGCTGAACATGGCCGATCTTGCTGCCCGCATCCCTGATCTGCCGCATGAAAACCGCATCCTGCTGGAGGCCGGCGGCGCCGTGCTGGGCGTTGCCTTCCTGGTCAAGGCCGGCATGTGGCCGCTGAACTTCTGGCTGCCACCGGCCTATACCGCCGCTGCCGCGCCTGTTGCCGCCATCTTCGCTGTCATGAGCAAGCTCGGTGTCTACGTCATCCTGCGCCTGTCCCTGCTGCTGTTCGGCGAGCAGGCGCAGGAATCGGCCGGATTCGGCTTCGACGTGCTGCTGTATGGCGGCATGATCACCATGGCGTTCGGCGCCGTCGGCGTGGTGGCATCGCAGGCGCTTGGCCGGCTTGCCGGTTATTCCGTGCTGGTTTCCTCCGGCACGCTGCTGGCCGCCGTCGGCTGGGGTTCGGCCGGCGTGACGGCGGGCGCGCTGTTCTACCTGGTCAGCTCGACACTGACGATTGCCGCCTTCTTCCTGCTCATCGAACTGGTCGAAAGAGGCCAGGATGCCGGCGCCAACGTTCTCGCCGTTACCATGGAAGCCTATGGCGACGCCGACGAGGAGGAAGAGGATGACGAGGTGGGCGTGGCGATGCCCGGAACGCTGGCAGCTCTCGGCATCTGCTTCGGCATGTGCGGCATTCTGCTGGCGGGCCTGCCGCCGCTGTCGGGCTTTATCGCCAAGTTTGCGATGATGTCGTCGATGTTCAATCCCGCAGGGCTTGGCAGCGACGCCGCCATCCGTCCCTCTGCGTGGTGGCTGGTCGGCCTGATCATCTTGTCTGGGCTTTCGGCGCTGATTGCCATGACGCGCGCCGGCATCCGCACCTTCTGGGCCTCGATCGAAGGAACCGTGCCACGGGTGCTGGTGATGGAAATGGCGCCGGTGATCCTGCTGCTCTTCCTCACCGTGATGCTGACCCTCGAAGCGGGGTCGGTGATGGCCTATCTCGAGGAGACCGCCCGCAACCTGCATGTGCCGCAAGGCTACATGCACGATGTGATGACGGCGCCGGGGATGCTGCAGGAGGGTGCCCAGCCATGAGAACCGTTCTTCCTTATCCGCTTCTGTTCGTCTCCCTCGTGCTCATGTGGCTGTCGCTCAACCGCTTCTCCCTCGGGCATCTGGTGCTGGGTTCGGTGATCGCGCTGCTGGCATCGGCGGCCATGGCGTCGCTTCGGCCGGACAAGCCGCGGCTGAAGAAGATCGGCTTGTTTGCGCGGCTGCTGGCCCTGGTTTTCTACGACATCATCCGTTCGAACCTTTCCGTCGCCTCGCTTATCCTCAACGACCGCAACGGCAGGCGGAAATCCGGCTTCATGACCATCCCGCTGGAGATGAAGAACCCGACGGGTCTCGCCGTTCTGGCTGTGTTGCTGACGAGCACGCCGGGCACCGCCTGGCTCGAATACAATTCGACGGAAAGCACGCTGCTGATCCATGTGCTCGACCTCAAGGACGAGGAGGAATGGATGGAGTTGATCAAGAACCGCTACGAACGCATGCTGATGGAGGTTTTTGAATGAGCGCCGACATTCTCTATTGGGCGATCGCCATATCGCAGGTGCTGCTTGCCATCGCCATGGCGTTTGCCTGCCTGCGGATGTTCCGCGGCCCGCGCGCCCAGGACCGGGTTCTCGGTCTGGATACGCTTTACGTCAATTCCATGCTGCTGCTCATCACCTACGGCATCCGTGCCGGCAGCCCCATCTATTTCGAAGCTGCCTTGATCATCGGCCTTCTCGGTTTCGTGGCAACGGTGGCGCTCGCCAAATTCCTGATGCGCGGGGAGGTGATCGAATGAGTTATCCGGCCGAACTGCCGATGTGGGCAGCGCTGCTCGTCTCGTTTTTCCTGCTGCTCGGCGCCGGTCTGTCGTTGCTCGGCACAATCGGCTTCCTGCGCTTCAAGTCGTTCTACGAACGCCTGCATGCGCCCACGCTCGGCACGAGCTGGGGAACCGGCGGAATCCTGACGGCCTCGATGATCTTCTTCACGGTGACGGAAGGCCGGCCGGTCTTCCATGAGATCCTCATCGGTATCTTCGTCACGGTCACCACGCCGGTGACGCTGATGCTGCTCGCCAGGGCGGCACTCCACCGCGATCGCAGCGAAAACGACCCAACGGTCCCTTCTGCCAGCATCCTGACAAAGCCGGGAAAAACCGTGGTGGAAGAATAGGCGCCTCGCGCCAAACCTCGCGTCAGCAGACCCAGGGTTCCGGTTCGCTCACCACCTGGCCCGAAGTGTAGTCGCGCGTAAAAGCAACGCGTTTTTCATCGGCACGTCGCTGCGAAAGATCGATACGGCCAAGGTCCACGAAGGTCGGCGGAAGCACAACGAGCGATCCGATTTCAGTTTCGCGCTGGCGTGAAAGAAACTTGAACATGTGTGCCTCCCTTTTCTAAAGGAATCGCCCCGGCGTTTCCTGCATCGATTTTTGGAGGACATTCGTTAATACTCGATTAACCATAAATATTCGATTTTGTGGCGGCGATGCTCGTGCGAACACCGCCTGGCCAACGGATCGTCATCCACCGAAAACGCGCCCCGTTTCCTGCATAAACCGAGGCTTCGTAGCCGGCTCATAGCCCCTGTTGCTGCATCCATGCACAAGCCTGCTGGTTGCCTTCCATGTTGCAGGAGCGGTTGGCCTGAAGAATCTGGATGTAATAGTTGCACTGGTTCGGATCTCCGCCCGCGCAATTTTGCCCCAACGCAGCCATCTGACACGCCAGAGAGAAACCTGTCTGGCACGCACGCTGGTGATAGGGAACGCAATATTGGGGATTTGCGGACGACATGCAGGTGGCTTCCAGCATGTTCGGACTGTTGTTGCTGTAGCAAAAGAGTTGCCCGGACGCGTCCAGTTCACATGGTCCGGTCTGTGCAACGGCGGTGGTCGTCGAGAATGAGTAGGTCGAGAAAGCGAGCGCCATACCGATTACGGCGGGCAGCAGGATCTTGCGAAACATTGGATCGTCCCTTCCGATTGTTCGGGCGAACCCACCGTCCGCCGATGAACAAACATTAGCCGGAGCTTTTCTATCCGTCTGTTTCGTTCGGCACAGGAGCGGTACCGGTGCCCTCTATGGGGCTCGGTGCGGCTTGTCAGCCTGTCTGGATGCGAGTCGCCTCAATCGCTGCTGTAGAGATCGCTACTCCACACATTAACATGAGTCCCACGCCCGTTGCAGAACATGGCTCCGAAATGGACACACTTCGAAATCGCCCCGTGAGCTATAGAACGCAATTCTATAGCTCACCCCAACCCTGTCAGGTGATGAATATTGACAATATTTGTCACGCTTCCCATAATTTGGGTAGAACGAAAGGGTAGGCCGATGCCGTCAGGTAGCATTCACGTCAAGGTCAGCGGTGCGCTGCAAGATCACATCCAGCAGCAGATTGGCGACGATGGCCTTTATGAAAACGCCAGTGAATATATCCGTGCGCTTATACGCCGTGACCTGCAAACCCGCGACGAGGCATGGGAGGCTTTGCAAAAAGAATTAGCCCCCGCCATGCGCGCCGATGACAGTGAATTCGTCACCGTCTCGGCTGAGGATGTCATCCGGCGTAACAAGCGCCGCTGACCATGGCGGGATATCGCTTTTATCCCCGCGCGGATGCCGCGCAGGACAGGATTTGGCATGAAACCGCCGAGAACTGGGGGGAGGCGCAAGCAGACACCTATATTCGGGGACTGCATGCGCATTTGCAGCGCCTTTGCGAAAGTCGCCTGATTTGGCGACGACTCCCACAAAAAATGGCGGTCCCGGCCGACGTCAAGCGCGAGGCTTATTTTAGCCGGTACGAGCACCATTATATATTCTTCCGCGAACTGGGAAACGGTGATCTCGGTGTCACGAGCATCCTGCATGAACGCATGGATATGGCGGTACGCCTCAAGGAAGACCTTGCGGCGTTGCATGCTAGAGAAAGCGGATTGGAATAGCCACCACAGCGCGGTCCTGTTCACTCATGAAGGATAGCGTGTCCTTCGTCACCTTCCTGATCCGCCGCACATTAATGGCCCTGGCAGCTGATTCTGTACTTTTGACCTTGGAAGTTAGCTTGTGCCTGCCAAACCGAGCTGTTCTCGCGTCTGTAGATTCGCACCTTGTCACCGAGGATGTAGCGAGATGCCATCAAACCCTCCAAAACTTTGTCCGGGATTTCTGGCTAACTTATAGCACGATTTTGATGGTAAGTCTTTGATTTTTTTGGTGAGAGCGCAGGGATTCGAACCCTGGACCTACTGATTAAAAGTTTGCCTATATTTGTTTCCCAAAGTTTCCTGATATTGTCAATATCCTTTATTTTCAGCGTTTTTCGACTATATTATCCCTGCATCGTCGCGCTGGATTTCTTTCCGTATCATTTCTGGTGGCGACTCGGTGGCGACTCAAAGGGGGTGGCATTGCCAGTATTGAAGATCACAAGGAAGAGCGTCGCAGCCATTCCGCAAGTTGAGAAGCTGACGACGTATTACGACACAGACGTGAAGGGTTTCGGCCTGAGGATCGCACCGACTGGGGCTCGCTCATGGATCTTGGAGTATCGCCCAGGTGCAGGTGGCCGTGCTGTCGCGAAGAAGAGATTAAAGCTCGGCTCTCCATCCACCATGTCGCCAGAGGATGCGCGCGAGACCGCCATCAAGACATTGGCGCGAGTGACGCTAGGCGGTGACCCTGCTGCGGCCCGGTCGGATGAGCGACGTGCTGAGAGCGTGGCAGACATCGCGGATCGCTTCCTCTCGGACCACGTATTGGTGAAGAGGAAAGGCCGGACTCACGCTGAGTACTCAGCGCTGGTTGAGCGCTACATAAAGCCGGTGTTGGGATCGATGCGCGGATCACTGGTAACGCCGGCGGATGTGGCGCGGCTTCAAGCAGCGGTCACTCGTGGCAAAGCAGACAAGGGCAACGGAAACCGTACCATAGCAAATCGGACGCTTGCCGTCCTTTCGGCGATGTTTACCTGGGCAAGCAAGCACGGGCTTGTCCAGGGGCTAAATCCAGTGAAGGCGGTCGAGCGCTTCAAGGAAAACAAGAAGGATCGCTATCTTACAACTACGGAACTGACGGCGCTCGGGGAGGCTCTGCACGAAGCAGAGACTACCGGCATCCCGTATGAAGTCGATAGCACCAAGGCTAAGTCAAAACATGCTGCAAAGGAACAGAACCGCCGGACCGTCTACGGCGTCCACGCTGTGGCAGCCATCCGGCTTTTGCTACTGACCGGTGCGCGTCGTCGCGAGATCCTTGACCTTCGCTGGACCGAAGTGGACCTTGAGCGCGGAGTACTGTTTTTGCCCGATTCGAAGACAGGTCGAAAGACAATCGTTCTGTCATCTGCCGCGATTGCCATCTTGGAAGGCTTACCTCATGTCGGAAGGTTCGTCATTGCCAGCGCGTCGGCTGGCACAAAGGACGAGAAGCCTCGGGCGGATCTTAACAAACCGTGGGGAGCTGTCTTAAAACGTGCTGGCCTCGAAAATGTCAGACTTCATGACCTCCGCCACTCTTTCGCAAGCATTGGGGTAGGGGGAAGCCTTGGGCTGCCTATCGTGGGCAAGCTGTTGGGTCATACGCAAGCAACGACGACCCAGCGCTACGCGCACCTCGACACCGACCCCTTGAGAAAAGCTGCGGACGCCATCGGCGAGCGGATTTCCGCTGCCATGAGGAGCCAGTAAATGGCAAAACTCCCTGACGGCTATAGTTTGCAGGCCGGCCCGATAGAAGCCGCGCTGTCCGAGGGCAGGACAGAGGACGCCAAAACTTTGATGGTGGAAATTCTCATGTCGGGTAGAGCAGACGAGGTCGTTCAAAGATTGGCGGCGGCGATGATCAAGCCGCCCGCCAAGGCACGCGGCCGACAAAAGGCACTCCCGCATCACTGGTTCGACATTGGCACTGAATTTCATTCACTGCGTAGCAGTTCAGTAAACTATGAAGACGCATTGCGGATGGTCGCCGATCGTTTCGGTTATTCTGAAACCCATTGCCGTAAAGCCATCCGTGAATTCGAGGAGGCGAAGGCCGCGCACGATAAAGCGAACCGCGAATAAATGGGATTTTTTCGCCTAAATCGAAATTGAGCATTGTCCTATAGATGGCATCATCCAGAAACAAAGGAGATGCCATTGCAACAAACCATTCGCGTAAAACAGGCGGCTCAATATCTGAGCCTCTCGAAGTCCACGCTCGACAAACTTCGTTGTTTCGGCGGCGGGCCGCGTTATTTCAAACTTGGTCGAGCGGTCGTTTACGACGTCGCGGACCTTGATGACTGGAAGTCGCGGCGCGGGAGAACATCAACCTGGGGCGACAATGTCAACTTGCCAGCGGACGCAGCCGCCTGCGCATGAGTAAGTGTTTCCTCTCCGCCACGGTGTCCAACTGCAAATTCCGAGGCAATCCGCCCCCTGATTCCGAAATGATCTCGCCCCCCAGTTCCGAGAATTAGTCGCCCCCTTGTTCCGAGATGATGCCGCCCCTTCGGAT